>NZ_KV810714.1:0-57697 GCF_001812895.1 Rothia sp. HMSC069C04 | reverse complement strand
TGTTGTTTGCGTTCACTGTATGGTTTTTGGATAATAACCCTGGGCTTCCTTCGGGAGGCTGAGGCTTTTTATTCGGAAGTTTTGAATAACGAAGTTATTCGCTAGATTTTCCGTGGTTATAGCAAGAGGGAAACGCCTGGTTCCATTCCGAACCCAGAAGCTAAGACTCTTCGCGCCGATGGTACTGCACTTTTGTGGGTGTGGGAGAGTAGGTCACCGCGGGTTTTTTATTCAAGAGGGGAAGACCTTATAGGTCTTCCCCTCTTTTTGTGTACCCGAAAACTCTTAGAATGAAAACTCCTGGACGAAAGACACCTAACTCATCAGAGATGCAGAGGTTTAGAGACTCAGCTGAGAAGCAGAGGAACAGGGGACGCAGCCTAGACAGCCTGCCAGCCTTGATGCAGGGGCGACGAGATAGGAAGTTCACAGATCCGTCTGAATGACGAAATAGAGGGTGGGGTTGAGAAACTCTTGATACCTTAACAGCAAGAGCAGTCCACATCTCTACTCAACGAGTAGAGAGCAAGCAAAGGAGCATCATCATGGCTGATGAGAAGAGCATCTACGAACGCTGGAGCGAAGAGCGCCTCGACCCGCCCTTCCCCAAAGAATGGGGACTGGACGAAGAAGACGAAGCCGAACTGCTCTGGCCCATCTGGCCCCTGCTGTTCATGGGTGAATCTGATACCGAACAGTACGTAGAAACCATCACCGATTATGTGATGGACGTACTCGGGCTGGAATACGACGGCGAAAACGAAGACAGCAAGCTCTGGGAAAAGCGCGTAGAGGACTACGTAGAAGAGCTCATCAAGCGTCGTCGTGCCTTTGCTGCTGAGCTGGGCATTACCCCCGAAATGCAGAAGAACTCCAACCTCAACCGTGCCTTCGCAGCGCTGGAAGAAGAAGGAGTCATTGCACGACAGAACTTCACCTGCTGCGGTACCTGCGCATCCGCAGAAATCTGGGACGAAATGGATGATAGCCGTGAATGGAAGGGATACATCTACTTCCATGAGCAGGACACTGAAAGCCTCGCTGAGAGCGGCGGAACCTACATCGGTTTCGGTTCCTTCCTCGCTTACCCCAGGGACGAAGAAAAATGGAATACCCTGAGCGATGCGCAGAAGGAAGAGATTAGGGCCCTTCACGAGAAGCTCTCCGCACAGTTGCTGCGAGAGACGGTTATTCCCATGCTGGAGAAGCACGGTCTGAGCGTGAAGTGGAATGGTAACTACAACACCCGCCCCTTCATTGGGGGAGTGGAAGTCTACAACATCCCCTAGCGGTAATGAGCTGAACCGGATGGGTGCCTCGGCGCTATACTTGTGCGCTACTTGTGGCAGGGGAGGAACCTCCCAGAGCTACGAAAGTTTACGAGGAAAATAAGCTGAGAGCGTGAGAATAGACATCACAGTATCTCAGTCAGAGTATTAACTAGCCGATAAGGCACCCATTCGGTAGGCTAGACGGGTAGCGCGGTACATCCACACTAGAGAAAAGACAGAACCTATCCACATGATAGGAACTGCTCGACATACCTTTCAGCTGCTATACGTAGCAGGAAGCTGAGCTTTAGAACGCCCGGCAGAGATCAGAAGGCGCCGAGCTCAGACGAGCACTGGCACTCTGAACCTCTGCCCTGATGGGTGCGTACTCCATAAGGAGTAGGCTAGAAGAAGTGGACGAACCGCCACCCATATTCCCAACCAAAGGAGCAGGCATGTCGACCGACGCCCGCGAAAAAGCCCGCCAGATTGCGGCCCAGCAGGCCAAGAAGAGTCCCAGCCAGGCAAGCCGCCGCTGGCTCCAGCTCGGCGTACTCGCCGTGGTCCTCGTCATCGTAGGTATCATCGGTTTCGTCGTAATCAACGGCAACAAGAACACCAAGGTAGCAGAAAGCGGCCCCGTGCCCGCCAGCGCCAACGAATACGGTGGCATTGTGCTGACCAAGGACGGAATCGTCAAAAACTCCTCCACCCAGGAGACCCGCGACTTCAAGCAGCTCGCAACCTCGACCTCCTCCGTGACCCCCATGGTCAACGGAACCGCAGCAGCAGTCAACACCCTGCCCCCGGGCGTGCAGACCGCTGAAGAGGCATCCAAGAACGGCCAGCCCGTTCGCGTGACCATCTTCCAGGACTACAACTGCGTGCACTGTGCAGAGTTCGAGAAGAAGTACGGCGAAGAAATCCAGAAGCTCGTCGAAGACGGCACCATCACCCTGGAAATCCGCAACTTGACCTTCCTGGACCGTACCTCGCCCACCGCATACTCCGCACGTAACGCGGCAGCGGCATACTCCGTGGCAAACCAGGTCAGCACCCACGACTTCCTGAACTACCAGCGTGAGATCTTCACCCACCAGGGCAGCGGCGACATGAACAACCAGCAGATTGCCGACATTGCTTCGAAGTACCACGCCTCCATCGGCTCCGATATGAACGACGGCAAGTGGCGCCCCTTCGTGGACGTGGTCAACGCTGAATCCGCAAAGAACGGCATTCAGGGTACCCCCACCGTCTTCGTTGATGGCGACCAGTACACCAGCAACGACTTCAGCACCTTCCTGAAGAGCAAGATCGAAGCTAAGAAGAAGTAACCGCTTCGATACGAAAACCCGGTAACCTCCACGCGAGGCTACCGGGTTTTTCTGTACAGGGTGATGAGTTTGAGGAGCGGATGAGCATCAATTAGAAGTGGTGTTCTTAAGGGGTAAAACGAAGGAAATGAAGGTATCAGCACCCCATAATCCAGAAGCATTCTCAAGCAAACCGCCAAAGAACAACTAAGCAGACTCAACCAAGAGAATAAGGTACACTGGACAAGTTGCCTCCTTAGCTCAGTTGGCCAGAGCATCTGTCTTGTAAACAGAGGGTCACCGGTTCGAATCCGGTAGGGGGCTCAGAAAAATCCTGGTTCGCACCAGCCTCATAGCAGAGGTGCGGATCAGGATTTTATTGTACGAGTGTCCTGTAGTGTCTAAGGGACTCGCACTAGCACATCGTCCACCCGCCCTGAGGAACCAAGTATGTCTGAAACCTCCGGAACCCCGCAGGCCACCGCCTCGCAGGGCACCCGTACCGCGGCGCTGCGCACCGTCAAAGCACGCGAAACCAACGACTACCCCCTCGAAGAATTCATCGAATCGCGAGGATTCCGCCCCGAAATCCAGGGCCTGCGCGCCTTCGCCGTGCTCCTCGTGGTGCTTTACCATGTCTGGGTCGGCAAAGTCTCCGGCGGCGTGGACGTCTTCCTCTTCATCTCCGCCTTCCTGCTCTCGCTCTCCTTCATGCGCAAGATCAACGAAGGCAAACCCCTCAATCTCTTCAGCTACTGGATGCACGTCTTCCAGCGACTGCTACCCGTAGCCACCGTGGTTATCGCGGGTACCACCATTGCGTCCTTCTTCGTGCTCGCGCCCAGTCGCTGGTCGCAAACCGTAACCGACGCAAGGAGCTCCCTGTTCTACTTCCAGAACTGGAACCTTGCGTTCAGCTCCGTAGACTACTACGCCCAAAACGCTTCCGTGAAGTCACCTTTCCAGCACTTCTGGTCGCTCTCCATCCAGGGACAGATCTTCATCATCTGGCCCCTGCTCTTCGCCGCAGTAGCCTACGTCGTGCACCGATTCCGCGGGAACCTCTTCACCACCGCGGTATTCATCTTCAACACGGTGTTCGTCGCATCCCTGACCTTCTCCATCGTCGAAACCGACACCAACCAGGGATTCGCCTACTTCGAC
Organism: Rothia sp. HMSC069C04; assembly: GCF_001812895.1. NCBI lineage: Bacteria > Bacillati > Actinomycetota > Actinomycetes > Micrococcales > Micrococcaceae > Rothia > Rothia sp. HMSC069C04. The sequence goes on along the minus strand of NZ_KV810714.1, from coordinate 53,949 downwards.
ACCCGCACCCGCCTGTGGGAATTTGCCATTGGCACCCTGCTGGCAATGCTCACCCTCAAGTGGAAGGCACCCGAGAAGGCTCGAGTAGTTATGGGCTGGGTCGGCATTATTGGTCTGGTCACCTGCGGCGCAATCCTGCCCGTTGAACGAGCGTTCCCCGGCTACCTGGCGCTTTGGCCCGTGATCTCCGGTGCGCTCGTCATCATGGCAGGCCGTACCAACAGCCGCTGGGGCATCGATCGACTGCTGGTCTCCGCACCCCTGCAGAGCCTTGGCAACATCTCCTACGCCCTGTACCTGGTGCACTGGCCCATCCTCATTCTCTACAGCAGCGCCGTCGGTACCTCCCGCGTGAACTTCATCGAAGGCGCTGTCATCATCCTTGCCTCCATCGGCCTGGCATGGTTGCTCATCCGCTTCGTCGAGAAGCCGCTGCGCTACCGCAAGGACCCCTTCGTACCCTGGCTCATGATGAAGATGCGCTTCAAGACCATCTTCTCGGTCAAGACCTGGGCAGACCAGCTCGCCTTCATCCTCGCGATCTTCCTGGTCGCAGGCGTACCCCTGGTAGCCGCACAGGCATGGGTAGGCTACCGCAACACCCAGTCCGAGCAGAACGCCGAACTGCAGGTACAGACCGCCAGCGAAAACTACCCCGGCGCCCGCGCTATCGGCGGCGCCCAGCAGGGACTCATTGACAACCCCATCCCCTCCGGCGGTGACGTCAAAACCCAGTTCGACGGACTGAGCGACCCCTGCGTTGGCAGCTTCGCGCCCTCCGACCCGGCACTCGCCAAGTACTGCAGCCTGCAGAAGTACGGACCCGAGGACGCACCGCTGACCATGGTCATCGGTAACTCCCACGCCGAACAGGCGCTGAGCATCTTCAAGCCCATCGCAGAACAGACCAAAACCAACCTGCAGACCTACCTGCTCGGTGGCTGCCAGTACCCGGTCCGCGCCGTCAACGCCAGCAACGAATGCTCGGAATTCAACACCAAGATGACCGAGGAAATTCTCAAGCGTAAGCCGCAGACCGTGGTGCTCATCGCCACCGTTGCCCAGGCACGCTCGAACGACGAACGAGTCGACCCGAGCCTCGATGAGACGGTCCGCCGCCTCACCGAAGCAGGAGTCCAGGTCATTGGCCTGCGCGATAACCCGCGCTTCGAGTACAACATCTACGAATGCGCTCAGAAGGCCGGCGCCGACAAGAGCTCCTGCGCACGACCCGCAAGCGACAAGTACGCCGCAGAAAACCCTGCAAAGGAAATCTTCGACAAGTACCGCAACCAGGGTGCCGTCATGGTGGACCTGAAGGACGTGTACTGCCCGGACGGCATGTGCAGCCCCGTGGTTGGAAACATCTACGTCTACATCGATGACAACCATGTCTCCAAGACCTACAGCCGCACCATGGCTCAGGAAGTCTTCCAGCGTGCAGCGGAAGGCGGCTGGCTCGTCAACGGAAAAGTGAACTTCTAAAGTTCGCCGATATAGCGGATCCCCCGTGCTGTTCTACAGAAGTGTGAACGGTTCGGGGGATTCGCTATATTCTGACCCGAAATTAGGATAGGCTAAGTTAGGAGGCTCCCGGGAAAAGCCTTAGAGAAGAAAGGACGCCATGAAAGAAATCACCGAACGCACCCTCAAAGTAGAGAACGTCAGCCTCGGCTACGGCGAAACCACCATCGTCAAAGACCTCTCCCTCGAATTCCCGAAGGGCAAAGTTACCGCCATCATCGGCCCCAACGGCTGCGGTAAATCCACCCTGCTACGCGGTGTCTCCCGACTACTCAAGCCGCTCAACGGCGACTTCACCCTCGACGGCAAACCCACCCACGAATACTCCATGAAGGGCTTCGCCCGCATGGTTGGGCTCATGCCCCAGCATCCCATCGCCCCCGAAGGAATTACCGTAGCCGACCTCGTCTCCCGAGGACGCTACCCCTACCAGGGACTCTTCAAACGCAATAGCGCCGAAGATGATGAGGCGGTCGCCTGGGCACTAGAAGCCACCGACACCATGTCCCTCGCCGAACGACAGGTCACCGAACTCTCTGGCGGCCAACGTCAGCGCGTCTGGATTGCCATGGCGCTCGCCCAAGAAACCGACATCCTACTGCTGGACGAGCCGACCACGTACCTCGACCTGGCACACCAGGTGGAGCTACTCGACCTGCTCTCGGACCTCAACGAACAGCGCGGCACCACCATGATCATGGTGCTACACGAACTGAACCTCGCCGCCCGAGTCGCCGACTATCTCGTCGCTATGAAGGACGGCTCCATCGTCGCCCAAGGCGAAGCACACGAAGTGCTCACCCGCGAGAACCTGCACACCATCTTTAGCCTGAAGGCCGAGGTCGCGGACCCGTTTAACGACGGCAGTGTGGTGGTTGTTCCGCATCCCCGGAGTGTGTCCACCGTTGCCGGTTCAGCTGTCGCATCCTAAGAAACCCCCGCTCATATCTGATGAAGCGCCTATAACAGTGGGATACTGGAAAGCAGGACGCACCGAAAGCTAAGCGAAGAAGCCGGTACACCGCGCGGGTGTGCCGGCTTCTTCCACAGAAGGGTCATTCTCTATAGAGGCCCGGAAAGAAGAACACAATGACGACCCCGCTCCTAGACCCCAACGGCAAGCTCAACGGTGAATCAGTACGCTACGTGGCAATCGGCGACTCCTTCACCGAAGGCGTGGGCGACGTTGACCGCCGCCGCCCCAACAGCCTGCGCGGCTGGGCAGACCGCGTTGCCGAAGGCCTCGGTGCAGTAGACCCGCAGGCGCAGTACGCAAACCTCGCCATCCGCGGCCGCCTGCTCATTCCCATTCTCGAAGAGCAGCTACCGGCAGCCCTGGCGCTGAAGCCCAACCTCGTCACCTTCTACGGCGGCGGCAACGACATCATGCGACCCAACGTGGATATTGACCAGCTCATGACCCGCGTAGACGAAGCCTTCGCCACCCTGCGCGGCGAAGGAATCGAAGTGCTTACCGTAACCGGCCTGGATGTACAGGGCCAGGGCCCCTTCGCCCGTACCCGCGGCCGTACCGCCACCTACAACGAGCTACTGCGTGGTATCGCTGAGGACCACGGCGTGCACATTATCGACTACTGGCGCTGGAACGACTTCCTTGATTGGCGTCTGTGGGCTGACGACCGCCTGCACATGAACGACCTCGGCCACGAACGCTTCGCATCTCGCGTACTGGCGCAGCTCGGCCTGCCCGGCGTGGTGACTGAATCGGTACTGCCCCCGGAGGTGCAGCTGACCGCCCGCGAGAAGATCGAGCAGGAGGCACGCTGGGTCCGTGAGTTTGCCCTGCCGTGGATTGGCCGCCGTCTAAAGGGAACAAGCTCCGGGGACGGTGTGAGCCCCAAGTACCCGCAGTGGGTGCCCGCGGCAAGTCTTAAGAACTAGGCTGAAGAACTAGGGGCGCGGTGGCTCACGGTACGGCGTAAAACTGTACGCCGGGGGAGTGTCCTGCGCGGTATCTGTACCGTATTTGTGCCTGCATCTACGCCGTAACTGGAACGGTAAATCCGCCGTTACCCGTACCGTTGCGACCCCTTAAACCGCCCTTTAAAACCGGGGCGGAAGCGTTAAAACGAGAGTTAAAAGCTCTTTAAACGCGTATTTAAGCCCGTTTAATAGCCCTGCGCACACCGCAAGAAGCGGTGGCGCGGGGCTGTTTAAGGCTTAAATCCGGCTTAAGCTGTTAATCTCACAACATGAATTTCACCGGTGTAATTTATCCCCGGTCACATAGAGAACATCCGTTCTTAAAAAGGCGCATTAACGCCTGACTAGGGGCGTTAAAGAATTCCTTAAAAACATCTGGACTTGCAAAAACACCCATTTTTGATAGAATGGATAGGTATGTTTGCCGCTCGAAGGCAGGCGTGCATCCGCGAATCGAGCACTTCGCTTAAACGAGATGCAATTGGCTCAGAACACCGAGATTCCGCGGATTTTTAAGGCAAAATCCGGCGTGCAGGCTTGCACGAACCCCCGTATTTACCTAGAATTTAACGCTGTTCGTAGTGGTGGAAACGCCTCTCGACACTAATAAGCTTCACCGTTTTTCCCGCGGCGGGGATCGATGCGTGGCCTCTCACCCACGTGACGATCTCAAACACTCTAGCCCGGCGAATAACCCGGTGCTTCTACATTGGTGGCGGGACGCTCACGAGTAACATCGACTGCGTACCGTCATAAAAGTCAATCAATAAAGGAGTGAAACATGGCAGCAGTCTGCCAGGTGACCGGAGCTGTTCCCGGCTTTGGACACAGCATTTCGCACTCGCATCGCCGCAACAAGCGTCGATTCGACCCGAACGTTCAGAAGAAGACCTACTGGGTTCCTTCGCTGCGTCGTAAGGTAACCCTGAACGTGTCCGCTAAGGGCATCAAGGTTATCGATGCTCGTGGCATCGATGCCGTTGTTGCAGAAATCATCGCACGCGGGGAGAAGATCTAGTAAATGGCATCCAAGGCTAAGGACCTCCGTCCTATCATCAAGCTCAAGTCCACTGCTGGCACCGGTTACACCTACGTGACCCGTAAGAACCGCCGCAACAACCCCGACCGTATGGTGCTGAAGAAGTACGACCCCGTCGTTCGCAAGCACGTTGACTTCCGAGAGGAGCGCTAAGAATGGCTAAGAAGTCCAAGATCGCTCGCAACGAGCAGCGCAAGGTCATCGTCGCTCGCTACAACGAGAAGCGTATCGCGCTGAAGAAGACCCTGATCGACGAGAACGCTACCCCCGAGGAGCGCGAAGCAGCACGCGTGGCACTGCAGAAGCTGCCCCGCAACGCTTCCCCCGTTCGCGTGCGTAACCGCGACCAGATCGACGGCCGCCCCCGCGGTACCTTCCAGAAGTTCGGTATCTCCCGCGTGCGCTTCCGCGAGATGGCACACCGTGGCGAGCTGCCCGGTATCACCAAGTCCAGCTGGTAAATCTGGTATTTTAGTTCCTAAACGGTTTTCCGTCGCAAGACGGTCACTCGCTTTAGACTCAAATCTAAGTCTCTGGAAGGGGCACCCTAATGGCTAAGAACCGTACCGAACTCGTTGCAGAGGTTGCAGAGAAGTCTGGCAAGAGCCAGGCAACTGTAAACGCAGTCCTCGACGCAGTGTTCCAGGTTTTCGAGTCTTCCGTCTCCAAGGGCGAGAAGATCACCATCCCCGGTTGGATGGCAATCGAGCGCACCGACCGTGCAGCTCGTACCGGCCGTAACCCGCAGACCGGCGAAACTATCCAGATTCCCGCCGGTCACGGCGTGAAGCTGACCGCAGGCTCCAAGCTGAAGGCAGCAGTCGCTAAGAAGAAGTAATTCTTGAGACTTTGAATCTGATAAAAGACCCCCACCCTCACGGTGGGGGTCTTTTAGTATGCCCAGATGTTCTCTTGCTGATAGGGCATGGGTTGCTGGGGGAGGCAGAGCGGCTGGAGGGCTGGGAGGGTGCGCGCGGCGGGGAGCGTGCACAAGGTGGGTCTTCAAGACCCTAACCCTTAACTCGAGCATAAGATACAGAAAGTAGCTCGGTTTCACAGGGGAAGCTATGATGGGCTACAGAAAAATAAAGAAAATTTATACATTTAAGCAGAAAGCTATGCATAAGCTGAGCGAAAATCCGCGACTATGAAACCCCACTGGGAAAAATACTTATACATTGCCGTCCGGACACAGCTTAAACACAGCAAACTAAAGCTCAATCTTAGACTCACACCCTAAGCTGGAATCACCGGATAAGGAAAAGCCACACACCATACACAACGGCCCCACCCAACCGGAAAATCAACCATACAAACCCCGGACGATTGACCCTCCGGGATGCACAAGGAGAACCACCTCATGGCACGCCCCGCTCAGCACACTTCCGAACAGACCGCCAACCGTCGCTTCCGCACCGGCGCGGCAGCACTGTCCCTGGCAGCAATCGCAGCACTCGGCCTGAGCGCCTGCGGTGCACAGAACACCTCCAACCCGGCACCCACCGCCACCGCGACCGCTAAGGCATCCTCCACCGCCGACGCAGCAGTCAACGCGGGCAACGGCAAGGTCACCGTCAAGGCAAGCGACGCAGCCTCCCCGAGCGCCACCGCAAGCAGCTCCCAGGGCACCGTCACCGTCACCGAAAACGGTGTGACCGTCAGCGGTGCTGATGGTACCGGGGTCACCGCAGACGCCAACGGTAATGTGACCGTCAACGGCGCGAACGGAACCGGCGTGACCGCCGACGCTAGCGGCAATGCAACCGTCAACGGCGGCTCGGCATCGAACAACTCCGGCTCCAGCAACTCGGGATCCTCCGCAAAGGTCGACGAGAAGGCTGGCGAGACCTCCGCCAAGAGTGGCGCGAACGGTACCGGTAACGGCACCGTGACCGTCGACAGCGGAACCGTCAGCGCAGCCAACGGCTACACCCTCATCGAAATCAAGACCGACGGCGGCTGGTCCTACCACGCCCCCAACGGCGACATCATCGAGGTACGAGCTGACGGCTCCTGGGAGCGCGTTGGCGATGGAGGCGTCGTTGAGGTTGATGCTGACGGCTCCTGGGAACAGACCGGCGAGAACGGCGTAATCGAGGTAGAAGCTAACGGCACCTGGGAACAGGCCGGCGGCAAAGGCGCGGTTAAGGTACCCAGCGTCCCCCTCAAGCCCGCCGGTGCTGGCGCTGACCCGGTCAAGCCCGTCACTCCCCGCCGCTAAGAAGCTGACTGACGAACCGGGTGAAAACGTGGGCTATGCCACCCGCTAGAATGCGGATAAACACCCACGTGCCCGGATAAACAGACCCAAACTCGATAGAATTAACGCGGTTGGTTAAACCGATAATCGTTATGGGACCCCACAAGGATCCTGCGCACGACGCGAATACGTCGCCAACTAGCCGCACCATACTAACAACCACAAGGAGAAACAATGGCATTCGCCCCCGCAATGAAGAAGACCACCGCGGTTCTGTCCATCGCTTTCGCAGGCGCACTGGGCCTGAGCGCATGTGGCTCCCAGTCCTCTTCCACCACCACCGCGACTGCATCCGCATCTGCTTCTGCGACTGCTTCCGCAAGCGCATCGGCTAAGGCATCCTCTGCAGCTGCAACCACCTCGGCTGCATCTGCTTCCGCTACTGCAGGCGTGAAGGTTGACAAGGACGGCAACGTCACCGTCAAGGCTAACGACGGCGAAGGCAACTCCGCAGACGTGAAGGTCGGCGCAGATGGCAAGGCATCCGTCAACGCTAAGGACTCCGAGGGTAACACCTCCAAGACCGAGTCTGACGACAAGGGCAACGCTAAGGCAGAGACCAAGGACTCCGAGGGTAACTCCTCCTCCACCGTTGAGGGCGACGTTATTGTTTCCGAGGACGGCGGCTGGGCCGTTCAGGGTGACGGAGGTCAGATCGCTGTACAGGCTGACGGTTCCTGGAGCCGCCAGGACGCAAACGGCCAGGTCGCAGTTAAGGCTGACGGCTCCTGGACCATCCAGTCTAACAGCGGCCTGCAGGCAACCGTTGACGCATCCGGTGAAGTAATCTCCATCGTTGGCGGCGAGAAGGCAGACCTGAAGGCTCCGAAGGTTCCCGCAAAGCCCGCACAGGCTAAGGTCAACCCCGTCAAGCCCGCACAGCCCAAGTAAGCTGCAAAGAGCTAACAGCGGCTTGTGACGCTCAAGGAGCGTAGCAGCCCCTGACCTAGAAGACGCCCCGTGCGCATCCGAACGTGATGTGCACGGGGCGTTTCTGCGCGCTTGCAGAGTACCGCCAGAATGAGGTGCTAGGCTGGACGCGGGAAATAACGCCCGCTCAACAAGTCCCACCCGTACGGACACCCCGGACGCCCAGCGCAGTTCGGAACCTACCAGAAAAGAGAACACAGTGAAGAAGTCTATCGCTGTTCTGTCCCTAAGCCTCGCCGCAACCCTCGGCCTTGCCGCGTGCAGCCCCACCAACATCAAGGCACCCGCCGAAAGCCAGAGTGCATCCGCGAGCGCGTCTGCATCGGCGACTGCCTCCGCAAGTGCGTCGGCTACCGCTTCCGCGAGCGCATCCTCCGAGTCCAAGGCAAGCGCATCGGCATCCGGCTCAGCAAGCGCATCTGAGAAGAGCTCTTCAGATACCAAGGGCACCGATAGCAGCTCCAGCGACAACGCCGCAGTCGGAATCGGTAAGCAACGATACAACGTCTTCAAGAAGGGCGCTGAACAGGCCAAGAAGGACCCCAACACTAAGAAGAGCACCAACGCTGACGGCGCCGTGTACACCGACACGAAGGAAGGCGCCTCCATCGTCGAAGCTAAGAACGGTGACTACATCCTGATCAAGGATGACGGCGGCTGGATCCGCGTTAGCCCCGACGGATCGCTCAGCAGCGTCAGCGAATCCGGCGACTGGAGCGTCATCAAGACCAACGGCGACACCATCGCTGTTGATGAGAACGGTGAAGCTACCATCACGAACGTTGTCACCGGTGAATACTCCCAGGACTACAAGTCGCTGGAACTGCCCAAGCCCCCGGCCCCCGTGGACGGCTACAGCACCGCCCCGAAGGAAGGCGTGAAGCCGACCAGCGCCAAGACCCACGAGTAGGCAGACCCGTACAGGGGTAGCCGTTCGTAGCGCCTTTCAAAGCTTGAACGCCCCGTGCGCATCCGATAGCGATGCGTGCGGGGCGTTTTGCGTCTTCAAGCTACGCTGAGAAGAGCCGTGAAAGTAGCGGGGGAGGGGAAGCGCCGCAACATCTCAGGGAGCTTTCAGGTCGCGGTGCTAGCATGGTGGCGTACACCGGGCATACCGGAGTACAGGTCAACCACACTACGCACTGCGCCGTTGCAGAGCGGCGCATACAGAAAGAGAAAATACAGTGAAGAAGTCTATTGCTGTTCTGTCCCTGACCATTGCCGGTGTCCTCGGCCTTGCAGCCTGCGGCGGCAACTCCGGCACCAACTCCAACTCCTCCGCATCGGCAAGCGCGTCCGCTTCTGCAACCGCTTCCGCAACTGCCTCGGCACCCGCAAGCACCTCCGCAGCAGCAACCAGCAAGAGCACCGCCTCCGCAGCAGCTGAAACCACCAAGGCAGAAACCAAGACCACCCAGGGCACCATCAGCGCCCCCAGCGGTCTGCCCAGCGAAGCAACCGAAGCACTCAAGAAGGGCCAGGAATCCGCCGATCAGGCAGCCTCCGCAGGCTACACCGCCAGCAAGAAAGCCCTGGAGCAGCTCAAGGAGCAGTCCGGCGTGAAGAAGGTGCAGACCAGCGATGGCACCGTCTACTACACCGATGAACTCGCTGCATTCGAATCCAAGGACGGCGCTATCATCAGCATCCAGAATAACGGTGTGTGGACCAGCATGGACTCCAACGGTACAACCATCGTCGTGAAAGAGGACGGCTCCTGGATCAAGACCAATCCCAAGGACAACCTCTACACCGTTGTCAATGCAGATGGCACCGCATCCGTGCTGAACACCAAGACCTTTGAGCAGGCGACCGACGTCTCCACCATCGAAACTCCGAAGGCCCCCGGCCGTATCGACGGCTTCAGCGGCACCGCTAAGACCCCGGTCAAGCCCACCAAGATTGGTGACCTCTCCGAGGTTGCAGGCGCCAAGTAAAAACTAGCCCCTGCCCCGGGCCGAACAGTCAGAACAGCCCGCCAGAATAGGGCTTACTAGCGCCCCGCACGTATCCGATAGTGATGCGTGCGGGGCGCTTTCGCATGCGGGAAACTACACGCCCGATATATAGAAAATAGGAAGCGTCAGGTATCTATTGCTAGGATAGGGAAGCGCTCAGAATCTAGCGCTTACTTAATACACGCCTCATGCGGTGCAGGTATGCACACAGAGCGTGTCTGAAAAAGGAAAATTAGTGAAGAAATTCATTGCTGTCTTGTCTTTGAGTCTTGCCGTAACGCTCAGCCTGGCTGCCTGTGATGAGGCTACGCAGACCACCACTATCTCCCATGAGAGTGCATCTGCAAGCGCTACTCCTAACGCTTCCTCCACCTCGCTGACTGCAAACGCCGCATCCCCTGAGTCGCAGGTGACCTCGAGTGATGCCCAGGCTAAGGCTGAGGAAGAGACAGCCGGCGCAGACTCAACGCAGGATGCTTCGGATGAAAAGCAGGTCGCTGAGGACGAAGAATCTAAGCCCACAGATTCCAACTCAGGTGCTGGCAACCAGAAATCCTTTAAAGAAACCATTGAAGAGGCCAAGAAGAGCCCCGCCTCAAAGAAATCTACGAATGCTGACGGCACCGTGTATACCTCATCCCTCGGCGATGAAATCGCCATTGTTGAGGCGAACAACGGCGATGACATCATTATCAAGAAGGACGGTAGTTGGGGCCGCGTCACTCCTGATGGATCAATCATCACCGTAGAAGCTGATGGCTCGTGGCATGCAATTATGGCTGGCGGGCGTCTTATCAATGTCGAGTCAGACGGTATGACCCAGATTATCGACTTTAAGAATGAGGTTAACGAGGAATCCTACACGTCCCTGGAAGTCCCGCAAACCCCCGCTCCTGTTGAGGCTCTCAACGTAACGCCGAAGGAACCTGTAAAGCCGACGAAGCGGGCCCGTATCTGGGACCCCGAACGGGCTTCTAATGCGGGTTAGGAATCGATGAATTCCAGCGTATTCGGCTGTATTCCGCGCACATTTGAACTGAGCTGATTATCTTAGACCGCCTGAATACCTCAGCGCCCCGTGCGCATCCGAACGTGATGCGTGCGGGGCGCTTTTATGCACCCACACGCCACCCTGAATATGACTTAATATGACAGGTCGTTAAGCCCCCAAGTCACAAAGCTCAACTCCCAGCGAACCACCCCCACCACGCTGGCATAATGGAGACAGCAAACCAACGCGCCCACACACGGCGCACCCAACAGGAGAGAAAACCATGAGCGAGAACACCACCCGCAGCGTACGCGTGCGCGCCAGCGAACTCGAGGGCCGAGCCTGGCTCAACACCGGCGACAAAAACCTCACCCTGGCCGACCTTCGCGGCAAAATCGTTATTCTCGACTTCTGGACCCTCTGCTGCATCAACTGCCTGCACGTCCTCGACGAACTACGCCCCCTCGAAGAAGAATTCTCCGACGTACTCGTCACCGTCGGCGTCCACAGCCCCAAATTCGAACACGAAGCAGACCCCGTAGCGCTCGCCGCAGCCGTCGACCGCTACCACATCACCCACCCCGTACTCGACGACCCCGAACTGACCACCTGGCAGGCATACACCGCCCGCGCATGGCCCACCCTCGTCGTCGTCGACCCCGAAGGTTACATCGTCGCCCACCTCTCCGGTGAAGGCCACGTACAGGGCCTCACCTCCCTCGTACGCGAACTTGTCGCCGAGCACGAGGCGAAGGGCACCCTACACCGCGGTGACGGCCCCTACGTACCCCGCCCCAAGGCAGCCGGCACCTACGCCTTCCCCGGCAAAGCCATCGAACTGCCCGCCGAATTCGGCCCCGCAAACCTCTTCGGCAACCGCGAACGCACCTACCTCGTCGCAGACAGCGCACGCCACCGCATCCTGCAGGTAGCAGCCGACCTCAACACCGTCATCAACACTTACGGCGGCGGCAACGACCCCATCAACCACCCCGTCAAGGGCCACGTCGACGGCACCGGCACCGAAGCACGCTTCAACGAACCCGCCGGCCTCGCCCTCGTACCCGAGAACCTGCGCGAACAGCTCGGCTACGACGTGCTCGTCGCCGACACCGTCAACCACCGCCTGCGCTCCCTCAACCTGACCACCGGCGAAGTGCGCACCCTCGCAGGCAACGGCGTGCAGCGCGTCATCGACGGCGACAACGCCATCACCGGCGACCCCAACCACATCCCCGCCGGCGTACCCGCCACCGAAATCGCGCTCTCCTCACCCTGGGACGCCGTCTACTCCCGCGAAGCCGGCCAGTTCATCATCGCCATGGCAGGCACCCACCAGCTCTTCGGCTACGAACCCATCAACGGCACCGTCAGCATCTTCGCCGGCTCCGGTGTCGAAGGCCTCGCCGATGGCCCCGCCGCCGACGCATGGTTCGCCCAGCCCTCCGGCATTATCGAAGCACGCGACGGCAGCCTCTGGGTCGCATGCTCCGAAACCAGCGGCCTGCGCCACGTCACCTTCACCGAAGACGGCGTACAGGTCACCTCTGCCGTCGGCAAGGGCCTGTTCGACTTCGGCTTCGTCGACGGCGACTCCGACACCGCCCGCATGCAGCACCCCCTCGGCCTGACCGAACTGCCCGACGGATCCATCGCCGTAGCTGACACCTACAACGGCGCCATCCGCCGCTGGGACCCCGCAACCGGCACCCTCGGCACCCTCGAACGCGGCCTCGACGAACCCTCCGACCTGCTCGTCGAAGAAGTACCCGGCGAAGAACCGCGCCTCATCATCGTCGAAACCAACGCCCACCAGCTCGTACGCGCCTCCATCCCCGCCAAGGCACAGCACGTCGACGAAGGCGCCATCACCACCGCACGCCCCTCCACCAAGCTCACCGGCGGCACCCTCGAATTCACCTCACGATTCACCGTGCCCACCGGCCAGAAGCTCGACACCCGCTGGGGCGACCCCACCCAGCTGAAGATCTCATCCACCCCCGAGAACTTCATCCTGGAAGGCGCCGGCACCTCCACCGGACTGACCCGCACCCTCGTGCTCAACCCCGAAATCACCGAGGCAGTCCTGCACATCACCGCACGCGCCGCCGCCTGCGACGGCACCCCCGGCGGTGACATCCCCGAGCATGCAGCATGTCACCTCTACCAGCAGGACTGGGGTATTCCCGTCGTCGTGACCGGTGACGAGGCAGACGAAAGTGAACTCGTCCTGGACCTTCGCGGTATCAACTAATCATCTGAATACATACAACAAAAAACAGGAACCGGTACATATCCTCGCTCCTACAGGGAACCCGCCCTCGCTTCGCTCGGGCACCCTGATGTCGCTACGGATAGTACCGGTTTCTTGTTGTCTTCAGAATGTTTGTGGTTTCAGAACGGCTGGTACGCGAAAGAGCCGGGTCATCCTCGCTCCTACAGGGAACCCGCCCTCGCTTCGCTCGGACACCCTAATGTCGCTTCCGGAAGTTGTAGCCTCACCGCCGCTGACTTCTTCCATGGTGGCTGCGTGAAGGAGGGATTCCATTCATAGATGGTGTGACGGGAATTCACATGTATATTTTCGCTAGCAAGTAAATTACCCTGTGAGACGAGATATGAAGCAAGAGACCTAGGATATATAGTATAAACGCACACCTAAACCGATAATGAGAGAGTGCATTGTATTGCGAAAGAAGCATTTTGAAGAGCTGAAGAGTGCCTGGGTTCATTACTATAAAAGGTCTAGGAGAATCTTTGATGAGCCTCAACCCGGGCATGAAGAAAGTTGGCTGTATAGAAATTTCCGTAAACTTTGTACCATATTGGGGAAAGGGGTAGTTTTTGCTATCATTGTGGTTGGCATATTTGCATACCCTGTGCTTTCCTGGAATATATCTAGAGTTGAAAGTTTTTATACATTCTCGCATTTTGAAGCTATCTATATTATTTTTGAATATGTATTTCAGGTAATTGTTTTGCCATCATTTATATATGCGATAATCATTTTGTTTTCTGCTCATTGTATTGCGCTGGTTTTTAAAAGAGTGTTTGATTATGGTGGTTACTCTATTGGATGGCTTTCAAAAATGTATGTAAAAATACTTGGAGATGTTACAGTGGTGGCCATTATTTTTGGGTTGGTTACATTTGCGCTGTCCGTATCTGATGTAAAGCACAAGGCATCTTTCTCCTTGGTTGATTATATGTCGTTTATTACACTTTTGGTTAGTGTTATCTTCTCTTTTGGGTTTCTCGTTAGAGCATTTGCTGCGATGAGAAAATTCTTTAAATATTCCGCCATGGGTATTTTATTTCCTGTCGGATGTGTGGCAAGTTCATGGATTTTCTTTGATGTTATCTTGGGTGGGAATATGTTGGATTATATAGCTAAAGCGGTGACTGGAAGCTATATCGACCCGCTTCTTGCAAGGGTGCAGAAACTGGTCGATGCTACTCCCTCTGATATGTCAGTTATTAGGAAAAATTTTTCGGATAATCCTCTGTTGTGGTTAGGAACTTCATCTCCTGAGTACTCTGTTGTTTTGGGGCAGATGAAGATAGCCCTTTTATGCTTTGCTGTGGTCATCTTCGTATTTTTCTGGGTTCGTGACAGGAAAAGGAACCCTACTGATGAATCATGAGAATACTTCTCTAAAGTATCGAAAATAAATTTTTGTATTAATGTTAAAAAATAAGGGTCAGTATTATCCTCTCCTCTGTTAGGAGCGAGGATAATACTGACCCTTTTCTACGTAGTAACTACGTCTAGAAAGAGACTCGGACCGCCTTCGCATCCGCCTCCACCGACGCCTTCAACGTAAACGGAATCTCCTTCTGCACCTGCGAACGCGCACCCGTATACAAATCCAACTGAGTAAACGACACCTTCGCCGTACCCGACATCGGCTTCAACGACCACACACCCGCCGAACTCACACTCACCTGCGGATCCGCAACCTTCACCACAGACCACTTCACCTCAGAATCCACACGACCCGTAAACGCATACTCAAAAGGGCACCCACCCGGATAAAGAGTGCTCTGCTGCGTACACTTCTTCAAATGATCCTGCACCTGCTCCTTCACCGATGACAACGCATTATCACTCGGCTTCAACTCCATACGCACCGCATGATTCGCATCCTGCGCAGTCACCACCTCATTCACCTTCTGCGCCGTATAAACCGTCGAATCATACGACACCGCATACACACCCGGATAAAACACCGGGAACGACGCCGCACCATCATCCACCGCAACCTTACGGTTATTAATCGTCGCAGCCTCCACACCCTGAATATTCACCTTCACCGACGGCAAAGACGCCTCATCAATAGCCCACTTATCAAAAAAGCCCCAATGCGTGCCCGAACGGTGCAAACGAAAATCCGTATGCTGCTGCGAACCCTCCAACGTATAGGACGCACGCACCGTCGCATGCTCCCCATCCTCGCTGGTCTCCACCACCTCATACGACACCTCACCCAACGAAGACACCGAACGCCTCAAAGCATCCCCATCCAGCAGTGACGCGTCACCATCAGGAATCTGCGCACCCAACAAACCACGCGCATACGAACCATTACCCGTACGCAACGCATGAAAATACTCCCGCACCTGACCCGTCGGACCATACACCAGCTTATTCGTCATAACCAGCGCCGCAGCAGCCACAGAAACGGCCACCACAACACCGACCATCCACATTGCCAGGACCCGCTCCACGGGAGAAAAATTACGCATAGAACCAGAGTAACGCAGGTAGTCCGCTAGGTTTCACGCACCGCACACACTAAAGTTGTGTATATGGCAGAACGCGCTCACGAAGTCCCCGCCAAATACGGCGAAGTCACAGAACTATTCCACCCCCGCATGCGCTCCTACGGCAGGCGCATCGAAGCGGCACTCCCCGGCACCATCGTGCTACTCGCCGCGCTCGCCTTCATCTTCTACAAGCGACCCGCCCTGCCGTACACCATCCTCGTACTGCTCATCGGCACCATCGCAGGCGTAAACCTCTACTCAGTCCTCAAACCCACCATCATCGTCATCACAAAAACCCACGTGCTCCGCGCACGCACCTTCGGCTGGTTCGCCGTACCCCTCGAAAATATCGACCACACTATCTACGCCGAAAAGCTCTACCCCAAAAAAGCCTACGGCCAGAAACTCAAAACCGTCGCCGGCCGCCTACGCTACCGCAGCTTCCCCGCCATGTGGGCCGTCGACAAAGACGGCAAACAGCTCATGCGCATCGACGGCCGCGTCTGGGACGGCAAAACCATGCGAGAAGTCTCCTCCAAACTCTCCGCCCAAACCACCATCTACAAACAGATCAACGTGGTCAACATGGACAAAGAACACAAGGGACTCATCACCTTCAACGAACTGCACCCCGGCTGGCGTTCCAGCCTCATGACCGCACTCGCCGTCATTATCGTGGCAATCCTCTTCGCCGCATCCTTCATGCCCGAAGAACTCGCCCGCACCATCTACCTCATCCACTAGAACACCCATTCTTCAACGGTGCTTCTTTTCGGATGCGCATCTTCAGGACGCGCAAAGGCCCGGCACCCACCCCACACGGGGTAGGCGCCGGGCCATTTGTATGCCTAGCTCAAGACACACTGCACCCCAGCTTTCGATGCGAGCCTAGCTCGCCGGGCGCGACAGTACCGCCACCAAAAACTCCGAAGAACCCTCCACAAACGGGTGCAACTGCCATGACGAGTAGGTGTTATCCACGTTCAGACCAACCTCGCGGGCATCAGCGAGGAACTGCTCAAACGCATAATCACGGCCCGGACCCGAACCGTAACCCACGACAGCGCGGCCACCCGGCGCCAACACGCGACGGAAATTCTCAACCACCGGCTTACGAGTCGAACGAGCCAAGAAACCCATCACATTACCCGCACACACCAGCAGCTCAAAACCATTCTCCGCCGTAGCCTCACCCTCAATACCCAGTACCTCCGGCAAATCCACCAAATCGGCAGTAATCCACGTAGCATCCGGACAGACGCGGCGCGCCTCCTCAATCAGCTCAGGATCAATATCCACACCCGTCACACGGTGACCCAACGCGTGCAGCTGCTTACCCACACGACCGGGACCAGAACCAGCATCAAGAATCTTCGCACCACGAGAAGCCATAGCATCCAACAGACGAGACTCACCCGCCATGTCATTACCCTCAGCCTCCATCGCCTTGAAACGGTCAATGTACCACTGTGAGTGATTCGGGTTGCTTTCCTTACGGATCAGCCACAGGGACTTCTCACGCTCACCCGGAGCGTTGAAACTCATCATTGCCATAAAAACTCCTTTGATAGGGTTGAGGACGCGCCAGCCGCCACCCGGCGAGGTGACCGCGGCGTATAAGCGGTGTGTGCGCTACGTACTAGCATAGCCCCACCCGGCACCTGCCGGTAAGGGCAGTAAGAGCCGGACGGGGCCATCGGAAGCGCTACAGAGGCGCTACAGGGGCTGGACGATAGGGGCGCGTTTAGAGGTGGTCGCCCTCAGTATTCGACGTACCCTCAGCGAGCGCCTTACGCATCTGCTCCTGGCGCTCCTCCTCAGCCAGACGAGCCGCCTCAGCAAACTGCGCCTCAATATCGGTCAGCAGCGCCTCAACCTCCTCCTTACCAGCCACCGGGCCGCCAGCAATCAGACCATCAGCACCCAAAACCACAGCCAACGGCACACCATTACCGAAATTCGCGCGCGCACCAGCATCACGGTCAATCAGCGGAGTTAACCCTTCAGGCAACGTACCCGCATTACGCGAGGTCTGCAATGACTCCAGGCTCGAATACACCGGATGCAACGCCACCTGCGGCAGACGCTCCTGCCACGAAGACATCGTCTTCAAAAACTTCACGCAACCAGCACACGTTGCCGACACAAACACCAGCATACGCGCCTGATTCTTAGCCAACGCACGCATATTCGTGTGACGACCATTCTCCAGGTACAGCGCCGCATGAGGAATCGGCATACGAACATACAGCTCCTCGCCGTTCTCGTCATACACCGGCTCCGGCAAAATCACCTCAGCCTGCGGCTCCGGCTGCGCAAGAGCATCACCGCGGCGAACAGCCTCCAACGTCACAGCAATCAGCGCCGCACCAAAAACCCAAGTCCAGCCGCTATTATCCAGACCCAGCAGAGTCGACACAACACCCGTGCCACCCTTCAACGCGCTCGCATGCGCGCCAGCCGCCGCCAACAACAACGCAATATTACGGACCAGCGTGTAACGGCTCACCGGCGCATTCGACTCAGAACCAAAACAATTACAACCCGCAGTACGACCCGTCGCCAGTGCGCGCGCAATCACCACCGTATAGAACAGCATCAGAATCAACGCCAAACCCGAAGCAATCACAACAGGCAAACGCACCGGCGACAGCAGCAGAACGGCGGCCAGGGTAATCTCGAACCACGGCAAAATCAGCGACACCGCACGGGTCGGCGCGATCTTCTCCAAACCAAGATTCTGAATACCGGTCACGGTACTCTGCGGGTCCTTCGCCTTAGCAATACCGCTAATCAACAAAGTCAACGCAACAAGTGCCGTACACAAAACAAGCGGCACAGTAGAGACGGTGAGCATAAAACTCCTAGAGTGAGTGTGTGAAAAGAGGATGCGGCAGCGGCAGTTTTTAGGCAGAACAAACCGCGCGACGTGCCGCCGTGTTATACACGATTTTACGCCCTGCACAGGGGGAAATGTCTCTACGGGTTAAGCTCTACGAGTTAAGCGGAAAGCGGTATGCGCCCTCGTTCCTGCAGGGAACCCGCCCTCGCTTCGCTTCGGGCACCCTGATGTCACTACGGACGATACCGCTTTCCTTACGATTAGGCGCGCTATGCCCTTCCTCCGCGCCTACAGGGGACCCTGATGTCGCCTCCGGAAGGGATAGCTACGCCTTGTATGCGTTTAGATAGCCGTGAGGCGCACCCCGTAATCGCCCGCCAGCTCCGCGTACGCCTGCACAAAGCGCTGCGCTCGCGCACCCGAGGCGCAGAAAACGCCCACGCGCTGATCACGCACCGACTCAAACAGGCTCAGCAACTCCGCGGGCACGTCGGCTGCCGGTAGCAGCGAACCTGCCGCGTCGCTCAGCTGTGACAACGGCACATGCAACGAACCCTCATGCTTAATAGACGCCTCACGCTCGGGCGCCTCACGCACATCCAGCAGAACCTGCGGGACCTCATGCGCCGACAAATCCACCGGAACCACACGCGCCGGATCCGGCACCGCCCCAAACGACGTACACGTACCCGACAAGGCATCATACGTCAGCAGAGTACCCGCCGCCGTCGGTAGGCCGCTCACATGCTTGAGCACCTCCGTCGCCATCAGCGAACCCACCACCGCCGTCGTCGCACCCAACACCCCGGCAAGCGCACACGACTCCACCGTCTGCGGAATCGTCGGAAAAATATCACGCAAATGCGCGCCATCCGGCTCAAAAAGACTCACCGACCCGCCAAAACGCAAAACCGTGCCCCACACCAGCGGCAAACCCGCAACCTGCGCAGCATCCGCAATCAGATACTTCGACGCAAACGTATCTGTACAATCCACCACACAATCCGGTGCCGACGCGGCGAAAAGATCCAAAATCCAGGACGCATCCACATGCCGGATTGTCGTCTCAACCGTCAACGACGGGCACAACTCCAGAGCACGGCGCGCCGCTACCTCCGCCTTCGGCTCACCCACATCAGACACCCCAAAAAGCGGCTGACGCTGAATATTCGACAGCTCCACCGAATCAGAATCCACAATATGCAGATACCCCACACCAGCCGCCGCCAACGCCTGCACCACCGGACAACCCAAACCACCAGCACCAATCACCAACACGCGGGCAGCCGCCACCGCATCCTGATCAAAGCCCGGCAGGCGACGCTGACGGTCCGTGCGCTCGCGATCCAGGCGCGCATGCTCCGGATTCACCGGGGTAGGGGAAAGGTTTACATCCACGAGACAAAACCCTCCGACGGCGACGACGCCTTCGCGTGCTCACGCACCGGAATACGGCCAGCCTCACGCGCCAACGCGCCCGCCTGCACCGCAAACTTCATCGCCTGAGCCATCGCAACCGGATCCTCAGCACGGTTCACCGCCGACGCCAACAACACCGCATCACAACCGAGCTCCATCGCCAGGGTCGCGTCGGAGGCGGTACCCACGCCAGCATCCAGAACCACCGGAACCTGCGCGCGAGAAGCAATCAGCTCAATATTGTGCGGGTTCAAAATGCCCAGGCCGGTACCAATCGGCGCGCCCAACGGCATAACCGCCGCAACGCCCGCATCCTCCAAGCGAGCGGCAGCCACCGGATCGTCAGAGGTGTACGCGAGCACCGTGAAATCCTCGGCGACCAGCTGCTCGCAAGCGTTCAACAGCTCCACGGTGTCCGGTAGCAGGGTGTCTTCGTCGTGGATGATCTCGACCTTCACCCAGGAAGTGCCCAGCGCCTCGCGGGCAAGCATCGCGGTCATCACCGCATCAGCTGCGGTGCGGCACCCTGCGGTATTGGGCAGGGGTGCAATATTGAGCTTCTGCAGAAGCGGAAAAATGGGGGTGCCTGCGGCGTGACGGCGCATGGCAACGGTCGTCATTTCGGTGCCGGAGGCGATGAGCGCCTGCTCGAGCAGGTCCATGCTGGTTGCGCCTCCGGAACCCATGATGAGGCGGGATGTGAAGGTGCGGTCGCCGATGGTGAGCGGTGTGAGGCTCATGGTGTTCTCCTCTGTGGGAACGTCTAAATAACGGGGTCTGCTGGTTGGTGCGGGGCGCTACGGTGCGCCCGGTTTAGGGAACAAAAACCGAGAATATCTGTTCTTTTTTGCCGGTGGGTATCTCTCCGGTACAGGCTGAAAGATTAGCCGCCCTGAACGGCGGTGAGGGCATCCACCCTATCGCCCTCGTTCAGCGGGACATCCAGCCACGTGGAACGCGGCACAATACTGCGGTTAAGGGCTACTGCCACGCCCGCCTCGGTACCAAACTGGTCCATGACAAGGTCAAATACGGTGGGGGCGTTGGTGGTTAGCGGCTCGCCGTTGTAGGTGATGATCATGCGAAATCCTTTCGTGAAGGTGCCGGGTGCATCCGGCGGGGACTGTGTTTAGTGGGTGAATCGTGCCGGGTCGCATGCCTGCATGATGGGCGGAATCTCAGCCCCGCAGGCGACCTCTGCACCAACCTTGCCGGCGAGTGCGGCAAGCAGAATACCGTGGCGGAAATAGCCCGTGGACACGAGCTGGCGGGTGCCGTCAGCGCGAGTGCGGTGCCCGAAGATGGGCAGGTCGTCCGGGGTGCCGGGGCGGGCGCCGACGTTCGCCTCCAGAAGCTCGCACTCTTCAACGGCGGGCACGAGCCGGATTGCGTCACGTAGCAGCTGGTGTACGCCGTCAATGGCGGGTAGCGTGCGGTGGTCTTCGCGGCTGGTTGCGCCGATGCACAGCTCCCCGTCGGGGCGGGGGATGAGGTAGACGGGGCGGGAGTTCACGTAGCCGCGCACCACGTGCTTGAGGATGGGCCGCGGGGCGCGCAGACGCAGAATGTCCCCGTAGACGGGGCGTAGCGGGTAGTCCCCGTGCAGTGTTGCCCCTAGTCCGGTGCAGATAATGTCGCCCGCGTCCGGGTCGGTGACCCGTTCGGCGCTGAAGGTGACGCCGCGGCGGGTGAGGGCGTCTTTGAGGGCGCGCCTCATGAGCCGCGGGTGCAACTGGTGGTCACTGGGGATGCTCACGGCGCCGGCGATACGCGGCGCCAGGAGCGGTTCGAGGGTGCGTGCCTGCGTGGGGGTGACGGGGTCTGCGGGGCGGTTCATGTCCCGGTAGTAGGTGCGGGTGCGTTGCAGGTGCTCGGCGTCGGCACGGTCGGCTGCGATGATGAGCGTGCCGGTGGTGTCGTAGCCGGTGGGCAGGTCGGTGGCGCGGCTGAGCCTGCCCATGAGGGAGGGGTAGGCGTCGGCGCTGGCGGTCATGAGCGGGAAGAGCGCGTCCTGCTGGAATTGCACTTCTGCGATGGGTGCGAGCATACCGCCGGCGTAGTGGCTGGCGGCGGGGTAGATCGCGGTGCCGTCGGCGGCGGTGCCGTAGTCGCTGGTTTCTGCATCGATGAGGTGCACGTTCTCGCCGCGTTCGGTGAGCTCAAACGCGGTAGTGAGGCCAATGATTCCGCCGCCAATAATCGTGATGGTCATGGCTATGCCTGCAACGCGGGGTTGTCGACGAAGGCGCGGACCATGGCGATTCCGGCAACTCCGGTGGTGCGGATGGCGGGGCAGTCTTCGGGGGTGATGTCGCCGATAGCTACGGTGGGCACGGCGGACAGCTCGGCAAGTTCGCGGAGCCCATCAATGCCGAGGGGCGGGCGGTTGGACTGCTTGGTGGGGCTGGGGCGGAACGGTCCGGTGCCAATGTAGTCGATCAGGTGCGCGATTTTGTTGGACTCTTCAACGAGCTGCCGGGTGCCGGTGGTCAGACCGATGACCGCGTCGGCGCCGAGGAGGGCGCGGGCGTCGGCTACGGGCAAATCATCTTGACCGATGTGCACGCCGTCAACGCGCACGCCGCGGGCACGCAACGCGAGGGCGACGTCTACACGGTCGTCGACGAGGAGCGTCTGGTGCGGCTGGATGATGCCGGCGATAGCTTCGGTGAGCTGGTAGAGCTCGCGCGCACTGATGGGTTTGGACCTGACTTGGATGCAGGTGGCGTGTTTGGCTGCCCGGACGGTTTCGAGGGGGTTGTCGCCTGTGACGAGGTAGAGGTTCAGGTCGAGGGGGCGTGCGGGGGTGGTGTAGGGGTGCGTTTCGCGGGTCATGCGGGTCTACGATTCGTCGTCGAGTAGATGTTTTTGAGCAATTCTCTCATTGAATTTCTGTGGTTAGGTTAGCACAACTGTGTGGTGAGTTGAACATCCTTCAAGCGTTGTGAGGTGTGTGCGCTTGGCACGCTATACACTTCCTTCGCTCCTGCAGGGGACCCGTCCTCGCAGGGCTCGGGCACCCTGATGTCGCTTCAGGAAGGTGTAGCGGCACCGCGCTCGCATGCGCTACAAAGAATCCTTTCATTGCAAGCCCACGGGTAGGCACCCAGACGCCCCTACGGAACCTCCACCGCACCCGGCTATTAACCCGCATATTCCGGCGAGCTGTCTGCGGTACCTCACTCCAGTATTCCCCCCCCCCGCTTCCGCGTACACTCTTCCCAAGCCGAGCAGCCCGCGGTTCATTCCCGGCCGCACAATCCGCACCCTACCTCGCACCACAGGGAAGGGAGAAGAGAAAGGGCATGGGGAGAGGCCGGTATGTTCCGTCGCGACATCAGGGTGTCCGAAGCGGAGCGAGGACGGGTT
Organism: Rothia sp. HMSC069C04; assembly: GCF_001812895.1. Classification (NCBI taxonomy): domain Bacteria; kingdom Bacillati; phylum Actinomycetota; class Actinomycetes; order Micrococcales; family Micrococcaceae; genus Rothia; species Rothia sp. HMSC069C04. The sequence continues at coordinate 30,906 of NZ_KV810714.1, read as the reverse complement.
CCCTGCAGGAGCAAGGAACATACCGCCTCTACCCGCTCAACCTAACTCAAAATAAAAAGCCTCCTACCGTAGGGTAGAAGGCTTGTGGACCAAAGGTGGTCACGATGGATACAAAACCCGGGGTGGGTGCAGGCTGAGGGCGGGTGGGTGCAAGACATTAGCGAGAACGACGAAGCCTCAGGTCACATGTACCTGAGGCTGTAGATACGTTCGTTCTACAGGCTCGTGCCGTCGTTGAACGCGATAGCGATTGTTCCGTCAGGGTGGATGGTGGCATGGTCAACGAGGGCTCGCCAGGCTTCGGACGCTTTATGCCCGCGAGCCCCGCGCTCGCGGGCATTTCTGTGTCTGGTCTACCCGGGTTCTATATTGGCCTCCGTGTGTCCGCGGCTTTCGCGGACAAAGTACGTCTGAATGGGGGATGCTTTGGTGATTTTCCCCGATAACCCGGAAGTAATGACGCACTTTGTCCGATGTACCGAGGTGACGAGCAACCTCACGGCGCCCTCCCTCAAGTGCCTCACTCGGTTCGCCGTCAGCGGCCGAGCAAGTCCTGTCGCTGGCCGAGCCGCGCAGCCGACTGACTAAGCGATGCCCTGTCAGGTGACCGCGTGTCCAGTTTCAAAAGGAGGGGGCCGCCATTTTCAATTCCTTGCATGTTAAATATCCAATACCTCGTAGGGTTTTGCTGAAAGCGCGGATTTACATTGCTCAGCCAAGTACGCATCCGCCAACTCCAGCTGTGCAATATCTGGATATACCTCTAGCGTTTTGTCACCTATTAACCAGAACTCTCGCGACCAGGTCTCAGGATGATCCCAGATTCGGTAGTTCCCTTTAGCCTCATCAGGTAAAAGCCTGCGGATTTTTGTTGCAACAGCGAGCTGCCCTTTTGCTGTTTCGTAAATTGTATTAATTTGGACGCCGCCATCCGCCGGGCGTTCAACACGGACTATCTCTCGGCCGTAAAACATCACCTTCCTCCGCGAGCCGTTTTCGTAGAGTGCTAGTTCTATTCTTCCGTAACCTTTTTCAGTGTTATGTCGGTTGGTCAAATAGTCCTGAAGCGCTTGGACGACAGCCGCTGAAACACTTTCCGCATGCTGCGCAGCTCGTTCAAATAGTTCCATATCTGCTTCTGAGACGTAAATATTCTTTGTGGGCATGTTTATAAACATACTCATACTTTCTCTGTTTGTCAACCCTGCAGAAATGTCACTGGTTCCAATTGTGAGGAGGATATCGACGGTAGACCTGGATGGCATACATGATGATGGGCGTTAAGGCAGATTGACTGCGAAGATAGGGAAGCCCGAGGTCATATACACCTGGGGCCAAGGGGGTGCAGCCGAACTACAGACTCATCCGTCGTTGAACGCGATAGCGATTGTTCCGTCAGGGTGGATGGTGGCATGGTCAACGAGGGCTCGCCAGGCTTCGGGCGTGTAGCTAATTGCGGGGTTCTCACTGCGGTATTGGTGGAACGCGGTGATGGCCGCGCGTTTGGCCTCGAGTTCGTGTAGTTGTTTTTCGAGGGACTCGACTGTGTCGAGGTGGTGCTGGTAGTCGGCTTCAAGCCTGGCATGGTCAGCCTCGAAGGCGTCAGGGTTGAAGTCGGTGTTGGCTGCAGAGCGGATGAGGGCGTTGATTTCGTCCACCACTGCGTCGCGTGCGGTGATCGCCTGGGCGAGCTTGGCCTCGAGTGCGTGAGGATTACCGAGCTGGTCGAGGGCAGCTTCGAGTACCTCGGGGCTGGGCGGTGGTGCGAGCTGACTGGGGGCCTGCTCGAACGCGGCAATCAGCTCGTCTTCGGTTACGTGCTTGGTTGCGCATGGCTGGTCGCCGGGCGGGATCGTATTTGCGGTTGCACCGCCAGATGCGCCGCTCGTAGCGGCTGCCAGCGTGCCAGGTTTTCGGCCCGTACCATCCCCCACAGCACCCGCACTCGATTTTCGAGGCGAACGGGTGGCTAAAGGAGCGTGACCTGCCAGAGCGCCTGGCTAGTTCGTGCTGGACTTGGTCCCATACGGCTGGGGCGATGATGGGCTCGTGGTTGCCGGTCACGTAGTACTGGGGTATTTCTCCTTCGTTGCTTTTGGTGGTTTTGGATAGGAAGTCCACGGTGAAGGTTTTCTGTAGCAGGGCGTCGCCCTTGTATTTTTCGTTGCACAGAATCGAGTTGATGGTGGACACGGACCAGGTCTTCTTCCCCAACCGCCAGGCCATCATCCGCCTGGTCGGAGCCGTCCTCGCCGAACAAAACGACGAATGGGCCGAAGGCCGACGCTACCTCAGCCTCGACATCCTCACCAAATCACGACTCACACCCCAACCCACCCAACAGGAGGAACCCCCACTCCAACTCAGCGCATAACCCACTCCGAAGGACACAAAACGATTACACCACTCCACAGGACTTGACCCGCCAAGCAGCCACCTCGCGAAATTCAGCACGAGCACGCCCTCCCGGGTATGGGGCTCATGCCTCGTGCGAGTGATGAGAATCTTCGGGAATGCATCCCCGATGGATAGAATCGGCGCAATCTCCCTCTCGAGCGTCGAATCGGCGCCGATATCGTCGCTCACATACACTTTCCTTCCCGGTTTCGAAACTTGGAAGGCAGTATGCGCAAGGATGCGTCGAGGTGCGATCCCAGTCGTACCATGCCAGCAGAGATGTCGAGGCACATTCGTTCATGCTGCAATGCGGGCATCGGAGATGAAAAACAGCCCGTCGGGTAGTCATGGGCGTGCGGGAGCCCGCATCAGTAACCTGCCTCCTCGGTTGTCCCTTCTTTGCATGGTCGTCTACATAAAGGAGGAACCAGCCATGCAGATCAGCATGCTTGCCCTTCTTGGGTCACGGACCGGGGAGGCGAGGGCCTCCGTCGGGACCGCCCCGAGCAACCGGCATATCCAAGGAATGACAAGGCTCGATCGCTGTGCTGGTCAGGATGCCGAAGCGGGCCGTCCGCCAATCGGAATGCGGGTCAGGATGCTGCAACGTGATTCCAGCTGCAGGATACGGCTCCTTTGCGGTTGCCGCAAAACCTGCTGGCAACATTCTTACTATCCGAATGATGTACGCATCCCTTGGGATCGTTTCGCCTGACCAGGGCCATCTTCAGCGCCTCATCGGCCAGCTCGGCAGGCGCCTCTTCCACGCGTAATAGCCCTGGCGGGTCACCTATGCAACCAAAGATACAAAAGGAATCGAATGGCCAGAGAGGATTGCCCTTACCGATGCTCGATTCTTGACAGGCAAACTCAAGCCTCGTTAATATTACATATTACATGGTTTGCCAGACCGAATTAACAAAGGAGGGGTGTCGTGGTTGGTCTTTTCCGCACGTGGATGAGCGCCTAGAAAGCGGCGCTGTTGTGGCGTCGCGCTGTTTTTCTGCACGCCATTTCACGATTGGACATAACCATGATATTTGAAACCTCTCGGGGCAGGTCTGTTCTGCTGTGCCATTCATGGCAATTCAAGCTTTGTTTCGTATGGGGCGGGGAGCTCGTTTCGACATTGACGAGTTCGATTCTCCAAATGGGTCTTATTTGGCATCTCGCCCTCACGACAGGGTCGTCTTCTCTCCTCTCCTTAGCATCGCTGGCAGGCTTTCTGCCGATTGCTTTGTTCGGAATCCTTGCGGGCGCCGTTGTCGACAGACTGCCTTTGAAACGTGTCCTCATCGGCGCCGACCTCTTCATTGCCGCGGTGGGTGCCGCCTTGGCGATTGCCTCGTTGGCCGGCAGCTTACCTGCATGGCTAATTCTCATCGCCCTGTTTCTCCGTGCAGTTGGTACTTCGTTCTACACGCCAGCCTCCCAATCTCTCACGCCCCATCTCGCCCCGCCAGAGCATCTCGTTCGCCTATCGGGGGTGACTCAGGCGATTCAGTCCGGCGGATACATTCTTGGCGCCGCGCTTGCAGCAGTGATTTATCCCGTGGCGGGCATTACCGCTATGATTGTCCTCGACGTGCTGGGAGCGCTTTTCGCTTCTTTAGCCGTCCTCGCCGCACAGATAGACGCAGGGGGCCTCGATGAAGCCGACCGCAGCTTGTCCTTTTCCAATAAGGTTCGAGAGCTCTTCTCTGAGATTTCGGACGGCTACAAGCTGATTAGGGAGTACAGGGGGCTGTTCGCCCTTCTTTGGTGCGGGTTCGTCTTCGCTTTCGCGTTCTCTCCGCTCGCGGCATTGTTCCCAATAATGACCTTGGGGCATTTTGGCGGTAGCACGGGGGATGCCGCTTTGGTGGAAATCCTTTTTTCTGCAGGCATGCTGGCTGGGTCCGGCATTTTGGCGGCCACGGGAGGGTTCCGCAATAGGTCGTTCACCATGGTCGCCGCGATTGCCGGCTTCGGCATTGCCGCAATCGTATCCGGATCGCTCGGCCCGTCATTGTTCGCTGCTTTCCTGCCGGTGAGCTTTCTTATGGGCGCATGCTCCCCGTTGTACGCGGGAACCCAGACTGCCCTTATGCAGGAGCAGATACCTCCTGAGTACCTAGGCCGCGTTTTCGGCCTCTACGGAACCATCATGGCGTGGGCCATGCCCATGGGCCTCGCAGCCCCCTCCGTTTTTGCGGATCTGCTTGGAGCTCCGTTATGGTTCGTCGGCTCTGGAGCGACCATGGTACTGCTTGCGATGGCTATGCTGCTTGCTCCGAGCGTCCGAAACGCGGGGAAAAGAGATACCGGGCAGATTCAATAGCCCAAGTATTCGAAAAAAAGAGGCAGCAGCCATCGGTTCAAGCGTCAGCCTTCAAGCCCTTGCGACGACGAGGTATTGCACCGACATTCCGCATCGCGCTCCTTATTCGTCGCCAACTATCATTTTCGGATTTGCCGGCTTGCGCAAGGTCAAAACGCTCGCGCCGGCAATTGGGCAAAGGCGAAAAATCGACGTGAGCAATCTTTTTTGGCATGGCTGCGCTTCCAGTAAAACGCTAATACACAAAAGGCGGTTCAACCTATGGAACTCATAGTCAAAGCTAAAGACATCTTTTTGGAATATGCCGGCCGCGATATCCTAGATATCGAAGAGTTGGAAATCTACTCCTACGATCGCATCGGCTTGGTGGGAGACAATGGCGCAGGCAAAACCAGCCTGCTTAAAATTCTGAGCGGCAATCTTACCATTGCGGACGCCGACGTCAGGCGCTTCGGCAGCATTGCCCTCATCGGCCAACTCGATGAACTCGACCTTGATGCGGCTCAGGACAGTGGTGAGATGCTCTCCCGTCTCAACGTCGCCGGAGTGGCGCAGGAGACGATGAGCGGCGGGGAGGAAACACGCGCCAAGATTGCCTCTGCACTCTCCCAGCATGCAAGCGCGATCTTCGCCGACGAGCCTACGAGCCACCTCGACCAAGACGGCATCCGCCTTCTCGTCGGACAACTCAAGGCATTTGATGGGGCTCTGCTCATCGTGAGCCATGACCGTCATTTTCTCGACCAGGTGGTAGACAAGATCTGGGAGCTCAAAGACGGCGGTATTTCCGAATTCTGGGGTGACTACTCCGACTATCTGCGACAGAAAGAAGAAGAGCGCAAAGCTCAGGCGACTCGATACGAAGAGGCGATGCGCGAGCGCGATCGCCTCGAAGCCGCCATCGAAAAACAACGGAAAAAAGCACGGCAGGTCGACGCCAAGCGGAAGGCTGCGAAAAAAAGCAACGAGTATGCAGGTCGATTGGGGCATCAGAAAGCAACCGGCACCAAACAGAAGAGGATGTACCAGGCGGCTAAGGACATGGAGAAGCGCCTCGAAGCGCTCGAAGGGATTGAGGCCCCAGATAGCATTCGCGCCGTGCGGTTCCGCCAGAGCAAGGCCCTGGAACTGCATAGTAAATTTCCCATCTCGGCAGACGATTTCAGCTTGAGCTTCGGCAACTGCATGCTCTATGACCACGCGAAATTCGAGATACCGCTCGGTGCCAAAGTGGCCATCACCGGTGGCAACGGTACAGGAAAGACCAGCCTGCTGAAGGCAATCGCTCGACGCGCCGACGGTATCAACATCTCTCCCAAGGCAGAGATCGGTTACTTCGAGCAAACAGGCTACAAGTTCGACGCCCGTCAGTCTGCGATCTCGTTCATGCAGGATGGTTGCGAGTACAGCATGACCGAAATTCGAGGCATCCTCGCCTCTATGGGAATCGGACCGCGCGACCTGACAAAGGACGTTGGCGTTCTCTCGGGAGGCGAAGTCATCAAGCTGCTACTCGCGAAGATGCTGCTGGGCAGATACAACATCTTGCTCATGGACGAGCCTGGAAATTACCTGGACATCAAGAGCGCCGAAGCCCTCGAGCAGATGATGAGCGCCTATGCCGGAACGATAGTGTTCGTCTCCCACGATAAGAGGCTGGTCGAGAACGTCGCAGACATTGTCTACGAAATAAAGGACACCAAGCTAGTCAAAATCTTTCAGCGCGAATAGCCCTAAATGAGCAAGAAATAATCCCCGAACGGAGACAAGGGAGTAAAACGGCAAAGAAAGAGCCTCCGTCCCAACGCAGGGAACGGAGGCTCTTTAATCGCTTTTACTCATCTCCGTCGCTGGTGGCTTTGTCATGACTCTCGTACGAAACGAAACTCAGCGGCACAGTGCGGCACTCAAAATCGCAGGTCAGAACCCTATCGGCCTACTCCCACTCGATGGCTTCAGTTTTACTGTCCCGACATTCCAGTTGTCCTCAGTTTTCGATGCCGTCTCAAACCGAGTGCCGCCAAGTAACACTATGTCGTGTTTCATCGGCTTCGGGGACAAAAGCTGGGACAACTTCAAAAACCATTTTCAAACTCAGAGTATTGAGTTTTTATTTTTGTCCCAAGGGGCACGGAGAGCCGCCTTTGGAGGCTCGATATCGACGAAAACGCCCGCTTTGAAACTCAAGTGCCTTTTCGTGTGCGAGCCGCCAGCTGCAATAGGAAGTGAATCAACGCAGGCGCCTTTCAAGCAGTTTGCAAAACTGCAGGTTGCAGGCCTTCATTGCTAGTAGGGGAAATGAGTAGTCTCAGGTGGCTTGCCCATGAGTTAGCGAGCAGGTTGGGGCTTCGTTGTTGGCGCAATCACTTCGTGCACACTCGAAAGGTCTGTTTAACTTCAGACAGGGCGCCAGTGCCTACGCGCAGTGGCGCAGATGATGGGCAGCAAGAGACAAGCATCTGCTGCCGCCCATCAGAAAGCATCGTACAGGCCATACCACACGTCGGTGTAGATGAAGTCGGCGCCCTTGATGCACTCGGTTGTCGTCGGAGACCTTGCAGTTCTCCTCGCCGATGGCCATGAGGTCGCCCATCTCCTGCGAAGGCGGGCGAGCCGTAGCTCGCCCGACCTGGTACGTCTTACAGACCGTGCTTACCGAGAGCGGCCATGCGCTCATTGATGGTGGCGCGGTATGCCGCAGCCTTCTGCTCGTCGGGCTCGCTCTGGGGGCACAGAGTGGCCAGGATGGCGCGAATGGAGTGCTTGCGGTTCTCGGCCTCGACCCAGCACAGGGAGCGCTCGGGATCGTCCATGACCTCGTCGACGACTTCCTCGCCACGGTTGGCGGGCAGGCAGTGCATGAACATGCTGTTCGGACCGGCAACGTTCATCATATCCCAGGTCACCTGGTACTTCGGATAGAACACATCCATGTAGCTGGAGCTGGAGACTTCACCTTGATTATCAACTTTATCCGAACACCTCCCACATTCATCCGCACATGTGCGGATGAATGTGGGAACCCGATACCCTGAGGGCCGGATCGGCCGGCCCCGGGAGATCGGAGGACGGCATGTCCGGAAAGAAGAAGAGCGGCTCCGCAAGGGCGGTCCCGAGGGCCTACGGAAGGCTCACGAGGCACGAGCGGGACACGGTCCAGAGGATGCTGGAGCGCAGGGCGTCGTGCAGGGAGATCGCGAGGGAGCTGGGCAGGTCGCCCTCGACGGTGAGCGCCGAGGTGGCGTCGCACAGGTTCGTGACGGCGCCGAAGGCCAGGCGCGGCGAGCGCGTGGACGCCTCCGCCGACCTGTCGGCGGCCTGCCCGCGCCTGGCGGCGTGGCCGCGCTGCTGCAACGGGTGCGGCCGGTACCGCGCGATCGGCTGCAAGCGCCGCCCCCACGTCTTCTACGAGGCCCGGGCCGCGCAGCTGTGCGCCGACTCGGTCCTCGTCTCGTCCAGGCGCGGGATAGACGCCGACGAGCCCGCCGCGGCGGCCAGGCTGGAGGCGATAAGGGACTGCCTGCGCCGGGGGCTGTCGCCCGAGCAGATGGCGGCGCGCAACGGCGGCCCGGTGGACCTGTCGCCGTCGACCATCTACCGCTGGGTCTCGGCGGGCTACGACGGCATGACCAACATGGAGCTCAGGCGCAAGGTCGGCTACAGGCCGAGGAAGCGCGCCGCGGGCCGGGCGGCGACCCGCCACTCCGCCCGCAGGTCGCATGCCGCGTTCCTCGCCCTCGGGGAGGACGCGTGCGCCGCGGCCTGGGAGATGGACACCGTCGAGGGGGCCCGGGAGGACTCCGCCTGCCTGCTCACGCTGCTGCACCGCCCCAGCAGGCTCCAGCTCGCGCTGCCGCTGGAGGAGAAGACCGCCGGGTGCGTCGCGGACGCCCTGGAGGGCGTCCGGGCCATCCTCGGCGCCGACGGGACGCGCCGCGTGTTCCGCGCCGTCCTCACCGACAACGGCGCCGAGTTCTCCGACGAGGCGGCGATCGCGGCGCTGCTCGGCGAGGGGCCGGGCGAGACGAGGCTGTTCTACTGCGACCCCAGGCGCAGCGACCAGAAGGGCGCCTGCGAGCGCAACCACGTCGAGATCAGGAAGCTGCTGCCCAAGGGCGCCGGAATCAGGTTCGACCGGCTCGCCCCGGCCGACCTGGCGCTGGCCATGTCGCACGTGAACTCCGAGCCCCGCGGCGCGCTCGGCTTCGCGACGCCCGCGCGCGCCTTCAGGGCGATGCTCGGGGAGGACGCGGCGGCGCTGCTGGACGCCTACGGCGTGGAGGACGTGCCGCTCGGCGATCTCGACCTGACGCCGGGGCTCATCGAGAGGGCGCGCGCAGAGAGGGGCGATGCCCCGCTGGCCTAGCCTAGGAGAAAAACGGAATAGACGGACCGACCGTCCGGCTGAGTCTGGGAAGAGGTGCCGGGCGGCGGGCGGAGCATGGCCACCGGACCCATCGAAACACATCTCCACCATTCCTTCAACTGGGAAAATGCCGCCCCCGGGGCCCGGATAGGACCTCGGGGGCGTTCGGTTAACTGCGGGAGCGTGCCGTCAGCTCAATGTGTTCGGTTGGGATCGGAAATCAACCAGTGATCTTACTGAACATATGGCGCACCTTGTCCAGGCGGCTGTTTGGACGGCGGGGCTGGATGACTGGCTTGCCGACAGCGGCCTGATACCCTTTCAGTTCTGTAAGGCATACGCTCTGCCCGTTGGTGTAAAAGGCCAGATCAGTACGGTATGCCTGTATACAGCGGGCGGGAATCTCGCCAGTAAAGACAACTTCATCCTTTTTTACCTGGACCGTTTCGATGGTGGCACAGTATTTCGGTGCATCATGATAAGCCCTGGAAAGATATTCCCGGGGCGCATAGAGGGTGAAGGAGAGATAAGGTTCCAGCAGTTGCGTCCCTGATTCCTTCAATGCCTGTTCCAATACAATCGGGGCCAATGAGCGGAAGTCCGCCGGCGTGCTGACCGGACTGTAATAAAGCCCGTATTCAAAGCAAATCTTACAGTCCGTTACGTTCCAGCCGAACAAGCCCTGCTCCAGCCCGTAACGGATACCATCCCTGACAGCGTTTTGAAAACTCTGGTTCAAGTATCCCAGCGAAACCCGGCTCTCGTATTGTACACCGGAGCCAAGCGGGAGTGGTGTAACAGACAGTCCGATGGATGCCCAAAACGGGTTGGGCGGCACCTCGATATGGATGGTGTGGCTGGCTGCTTTGAGCGGCCGCTCCATATAAATGACGGTGGGTTCCTTTACCACTGTTTCAAGCTTGTATTTTTCCGACAGCAAAGCGGAAACAACCTCCAACTGCACCCGGCCCAAAAAAGAAAGAATGATCTCATGGGTGATGGAATCCACCTCGCAGCGCAAAAGCGGGTCAGTATCCGCAAGTTGCGTAAGAGCGTCCAGCAGCCGTTCTCTTTGCGCTGCCGTTTTCGGCGCAATCGACGTCCGCAGCATGGGGAGGGGGTCCTCACGCCACCTTTTACGAGGGAGCCGGGTTGGGTCCCCTAATACATCGTTTAACCTCACGCTGTCGCTGGGAAGGATAACAATTTCACCCGGATAAGCGGTGTCTGTCCGAACAATTTCCCCTTTGGATGGAATACGCATCTCTGTGATTTTCAGCTTTTCTCTCCCAGCCAGAGCCACCGTATCCCGCAGGCGCAGCGTTCCGCTGTATAGCCGCAAATAGATGAGCCGCTGGCCACAATCTGTATACTCCACCTTGAAAACGCTGCCGCATAGGGCGTCGCTCCCCTGTTCCCCAATCGGTTGGAACAGCCCTGTCACCGCATCCATCAACGGTTGAATGCCAAGGCCCTTTTTGGCGCTGCCATGATAGACCGGGAACAGGGAGGCGTCTTGAACCCGCCGCTGTTCCTCCTGCGCAAGTTCTTCCCGGCTGATTGGTTCTCCTGCGATATACTTTTCCAATAATTCATCGTTATTTTCGATGACCGCATCCCATGCTTCTATGTCGGTATTTTCCTCCAGGACTATTTCCGGGGACAGCGACACCGTCTGCTTGATGATAATATCGGCGGAGAGCTTATCCCGAACAGACTGATACACGCCCTGCAAATCAACGCCAGCCTGGTCGATCTTATTGATAAAGATAACGGTGGGAATGTCCATTTTCCGCAGGGCATGGAACAGAATACGGGTCTGGGCCTGCACACCATCTTTAGCGGAGATCACCAAGATGGCCCCATCTAAAACAGCCAAAGAGCGGTACACCTCCGCCAAAAAATCCATGTGGCCGGGCGTATCCACAATGTTGACTTTACATCTGTGCCACTGGAAGGAAGTGACTGCCGCTTGAATGGTAATCCCACGCTGCCGCTCCAAAAGCATGGTGTCCGTCCTCGTTGTCCCTTTTTCGACGCTCCCCGGTTCTGAAATGGCTCCGCTGGCATATAGCAGGCTCTCCGTCAAGGTTGTCTTTCCAGCGTCTACATGGGCAAGAATCCCGATATTGATAATGTTCATGTCTATCCTCCATACAAGGCCCAAATGGGCGCAAAAATCCCCAGCGGCTAATACTTTTACCGCTGGGGATCATGACTTCGGACAAACAGAAGTATGACGGCTTACATGAGCCGCTGTCCGTCACGATATTTACTAAAAAGGCAAAAGTATTCTTAAATTGGGTACAAAAACTAAGCCCCTGCAAGGGGCAATCATTTTTGCGCCCATTATCAAATTTTATTTAAGAATACCTTGCCGCATATTTGGTAGACTCCTCAAATCAGGATAATAGCAGTATATCATAGTAAGTAGCGTCCCGCATAGTGGTGTAACCGTGGGTGGTCGGCCCGTTTGATATGGGTGCGGTCACCGTGTGATCCTTCGAGAAAGCTCTCTACTTCTGACTCGAAACGATTTGGAGGCACAACGATGACCGCTCCTCATATTATCGACCCTGCTGGCATGCTTGGCGAGGCGTTGTCCCAGGCATCCCCAGATTTGATGCGTTCCTTGCTCCAGCACGTGATCAACGCGTTGCTATCAGCGGACGCTGATGCGGTGTGCGGGGCCCAGTGGGGTCAACAAGATCCGCAGCGTCACACCCAGCGCAACGGGTATCGCCACCGGCCCTTGGACACCAGGGTCGGCACCATTGACGTGGCGATCCCCAAGCTGCGCTCAGGCACCTACTTCCCAGAATGGTTACTGCAACGGCGCAAACGCTGTGAAACCGCGTTGATCACAGTGGTCGCTGACTGCTACCTGGCAGGAGTATCCACGCGCCGTATGGACAAGCTCGTCAAAACCCTGGGGATCACAGGACTGTCCAAGTCCCAGGTCTCACGGATGGCAACAGACCTCGACGAACACGTGGACCAGTTCCGCAACCGGCCCCTCCACGATGCCGGGCCTTTCACGTTCGTCGCCGCTGATGCGCTCACCATGAAAGTGCGCGAAGGAGGACGCGTCGTCTCGTGCGCGGTTCTGGTTGCCACCGGAGTCAACAATGACGGACACCGCGAAGTGCTGGGGTGCGCGTATCTACCAGTGAGACCGCTCCAGCCTGGAAGGAGTTCTTCGCCGACCTGGTCGCCCGAGGCCTGACCGGCGTGCGCCTGGTCACCAGTGACGCCCATCTGGGCCTGGTTGAAGCCATCGCCGCCAACCTGCCCGGAGCCACTTGGCAACGATGCCGCACCCACTACGCCGCTAATCTCATGTCGGTCACCCCCAAAGCACTATGGCCCGCCGTCAAAGCGATGCTGCACTCGGTGTACGACCAACCCGACGCAGCATCGGTCAACGCTCAATACGACCGGCTCTTGGACTACGTCCACGACAAGCTCCCCGCCGTGTGTGATCACCTCGATCAAGCCAGGGCAGACGTCCTCGCGTTCGCGTCCTTCCCCACCGGGGTGTGGACCCAGATCTGGTCCAACAACCCCAACGAACGCCTCAACCGCGAAATCCGCCGCCGCACCGACACCGTGGGAATCTTCCCCAACCGCCACGCAATCATCCGCCTAGTCGGAGCCGTCCTAGCCGAACAAAACGACGAATGGGCCGAAGGCCGACGCTACCTCAGCCTCGACATCCTCACCAAATCACGACTCACACCCCAACCCACCCAACAGGAGGAACCCCCACTCCAACTCAGCGCATAACCCACTCCGAAGGACACAAAACGATTACACCACTCCACAGGACTTGACCAACCGCTACCGTACCGTTCCTGAACGGCTACCTTGCCAACATCAGCCACACCTATCCCTGGTCACAGAACGTGAAGCACCATAGCAGTTTGCCTTCGAGCGCACTCAAAGGTTTAGTGTAATTGACATGTTGGAAGAACGGTTAGAGCAAGCCCTTAGGCTCGCTATCGATCCACCCGGAGGGCTAAATACTGCGGCGTTGCGCGACCTGATCAGAGATGACGAGAACACTCAGTGGGATATCGCTACCACTGCCGAGTATTTGGGAATCAGCGCACATACGCTGCGCTATTACGAACGCGCAGAGCTGGTGAAAGTAGGACGCGACGCATCCGGCTATCGGCTTTACGATGCTGCGGCTGTACGGCGTTTGGTTTTTATTACCCGAATGCGGGTCTCTGGAATGTCGATTGCCCAACTCCAGCATTACATCTCCTTGGTTGAACAAGGTGCAGAAACAGTACAGGAGCGTCTTGATTTGATGCTGGAGCATCGCGACATCCTTCGACAACGAATAGAGGATCTTCAGTTATCGCTGGCAGCTACCGAATTCAAGATAGCAATGTATCAGAAAGGTTCCCATCCATAATGAGTGATCAGTACGATATTGATTCCGTCGATAACCAGCGACGTCGTGATCTTGGATTGCAGGTTCTCTCCCGTATCGACGGAGACGCTGGTCAGAGTGTTATCGAATCACTTTCCACGTCAAACCCTGCTTTAGGACACCACATCGCCGCATTTGCTTTCGGTGATATTTACGATAGGCCCGGTCTGGATGCACGCAGTCGCCAGCTAGTAACCATTGGCGTATTGACTGCATTAGGCGGATGCGAACCTCAACTTAAAGTTCATGTTGGAGCGGCACTCAATGTCGGGATTTCCGAAGAGGAAATTCAGGAAGCTATCCTGCACGCCTCAGTGTACTGCGGCTTTCCACGAGCACTGAACGCTACTTTCGCAGCACAGGAAGCAATAGACTCACGGCGGAACTACGACAGGTAAGTTGATAACGCCACTCCGGACACTTCCCGGCAGGGCCGGAAACCTTTGTATCCAGAGTGACGTTCTATTGGAGCGGCTGACGGGCTGGAAGGCGGAAATCCCGAGCGCGCGAGGGAATGTATTTCCGCCTGGAAGCGATTCCCGTCGTGGTTTAAGAAGAACCCCTCACCGTTCAGTGAGAGGTTCTGGAAGAGCGGCTGACGGGAATCGAACCCGCGTATCAGGCTTGGGAAGCGTGCGCTCTACCATTGAGCTACAGCCGCATCCCCTCCAGTCTAGCGTGTACCGTGCCGGTTCGTGAAATGTTTCACCCCGCCCAATGTGACGCACCACCCGGGTCGTGCCGGGCTCGAGCCTGCGGTCTGCGGGCTCTGCCAGGTATCCTTTAAACGTGCTTATTTCAGATCGCGATATTCGTCAAGAGATTGCTGATGGACGCATCGTTCTTGATCCGTACGATGAGTCGATGATTCAGCCTGCAAGTGTGGACGTGAGGATTGATCGTTTCTTCCGTCTGTTCGATAACCACAAGTACCCGCATATCGACCCCGCGCAGCCGCAGGAGGATTTGACGCGCCTGGTGGAGGTGGCTCCCGACGAGCCGTTCATCCTGCATCCGGGTGAGTTCGTGCTGGGCTCGACGTATGAGAAGGTGACCCTGCCCGATGACGTGGCCGCCCGCCTGGAGGGCAAGTCCTCGCTGGGTCGTCTGGGCCTGCTGACCCATTCGACGGCCGGTTTTATCGACCCCGGTTTTTCGGGCCACGTGACGCTGGAACTGTCGAATATGGCGACTTTGCCGATTATGCTGTGGCCGGGTTCGAAGGTGGGTCAGCTGTGCTTCTTCCGTCTGAGCAGCCCGACCGAGCACCCGTACGGTTCTGGTGCGTATGGTAACCGTTACCAGGGTCAGCGTGGTCCGACGGCATCGCGTAGTTATTTGAATTTTCATCAGACGATGATTCCGACGGAGTCGTAGTCTATTCCCGTTCGGGGTTGGGGCGCGGGTGGCCTGCTTGGCTGGGTCGCCCGCGCCTCCTCATATGGGCGTACGCCCGGCGTCTCGTGCGTTCACTCGCGTGCGGGGCTATTCTCTCACTCATTTGAAGGATTGTTATGAATCTGCTTCCTGTTGTTCTGCGCCTGGCGGGCGCGGAGGTTTCCGTCTACCTGATTGACCAGTCTGAGGCTTTTATCGAGGGTTTTAAGCGTGCCTGGGAGCCGCTGAACCCCGAATTTTTTGAGACCCCGGACGAGGCGTATGAGGCGGTTTCGAACCACGACCAGGTGCTGCTGGTGCACCCCGTATCTGACACCCCGATTCTGGACATAGCCCAGCCCCTGATGGGCCCGTTCATGAAGGTTGGCACGCTGCGCGTGGATAGCGTGGAGCAGGGCCTGCAGGACCTGACGAGCCGCATCACCGTTGCGATGATTGAGCAGCTGGTGGGTAGCGGCGTGATGCTTCATTCGGCGGTTATCGGTGACCCCGAGTCGAAGCGCGCCCTGGCCCTGGTGGGTGTTTCGGGTAGCGGCAAGACCACGGCCTCGCGTTTCTTGGGCTCGAAGCTGGCGTACCTGACGGACGAGACCGCCGTCATCTCGGATGAGGGTTTCGTGACCCCCTACCCGAAGCCGTTGTCGGTGATTGTCGACCCGAATGCACCGAAGGAACAGCAGAACCCGGTTGAGGCCGGTCTGAACGTGGTCGACCCCGAGGACCGCGGCTACAAGCTGACCCGTATCGTGCTGATTTCGCGTGACGAGCAGGCCAAGGAGCCGCGCCTGGAACGCGTGCCGCTGCACGAGGCGCTGGTGTTCCTGAGCGAGCAGAGCTCGGGCCTGGCGAAGCACCCCGAGGGCGTCGTGTCGCTGGCCAAGCTGGTAGAGCGTTGCGGCGGCGTGTGGCGCCTGGTGTACTCGGAGGTTGAGGACACCCTGCCGCTGGTTCAGGATCTGCTGAATGGTGGTGAGCTGCCGGGCGCTGATGAGGTTGAGAGCCTGGAGAAGTACACGGTTGAGGATCACCTGCCGGGTGTGTTCTTGAACGGTACGATTGCGGTGTCTCGTATGCCGGGCACTTCGGGTGTGCGTGTGGGCGAGGACGGCCCGTTCCTGCTGCTGCAGGACACCGCGTTGAACGAGCTGTCTGAATTTGCGGCTGAGTGCTGGCTGCAGGCTGAGGGCGACATTTCGTACGATGACCTGTTTGCGCGTCTGGCTGAGATCTTTGAGGGTCTGCCTGCGGAGGCGTACGACGAGAATTTGAGCGCTCTGGCGGCTGGTTCGATGCTGTGGGTCCGCGTGATTGACGATCCGCTGATTGACGACGCGACCTGGGCTCAGATAACCGGTAGCGAAGAGGTCCTGGACGAGGCGGAGGAAAACCGCGAGGTGACCTCGGAAGGCTCCACCGAAACGGCTGACGAGGCAGACGACGACGTGGTGACCGAGTAGCTCGATGAGCGTACCCTAGCGCCGATGGCGCATAGCGAAGGGGCGGGCAGATAAACTCTGCCCGCCCCTTCGCTATACCCGCTGAGGGACCGCGGGGATCCCCGGGTAGGTCCCGCCCGCGGCTAAGACTTCACCTTCTCGCGGCGGTTGGCCCGCACCCGCGGGGGCCCGGGAGCCTCTACCGGAAGCAGCATCAGCAGACCCGCAACCACAACCACGAGGATGCCGACAACACCCCAAATCTGGGCGCCCAGAATACTCACGAACAGGCCGAAAAGCATCGGCGCCAGGAAGCTCGTGGCGCGGCCGGTCGTCGAGTACAGTCCGAACAGCTCACCCTCGGTGCCGGGCTCGGCCAGGCGAGCCAGGAACGTGCGGGAGGCCGACTGCGCCGGACCCACAAACAGGCACAGCAGCAGGGCGCATACCCAGAACACGCCCGGTTCGGGGAAGAACATCAGCGGGGTAGCCGCCAAGATAATGCCGACCAGCGAGATAACAATAATTGCCTTCGGGCCCAGGTAGTCATCCAGGTAGCCGCCCAGGATCGCGCCAGCCGCCGCGACAGCGCTACCGGCAATACCGAACAGAATCACCTCGGAAGTGCTGAAACCGAACGTGCCCGCCGCAAGAATACCGCCGAACGTAAAAATACCGGACAGACCATCACGGAACACCGCCGAAGCAATCAGGAACCACAGGGTCTGCGGGGACGTCATCTTCAGCCGCTTAATGGTGCGCCACAGCGCCTTGTAGGAGGCGAGCAGGCTACCCTGGCGGGCGGGGGAGAGACGCTCCATGCCCAGCTCCAGGAAACGCAGCTCGCGGGTGGGCAACACCTCCGGCAGGAAGCGCTCGCGGGTGCGCATCCGAATCAGCAGCGGCACGCAGAAGATGAGGCACCAGGCCGCGGCGAACAGGGTCACCGCGCGGATGTTGAGGGCCCCCTCCTCGCTCAAGCCCAGGGACGAGGGGGACAGCACGAAGCCCCACAGCACCACGGCCAGGGCGAGGATGCCGCCAATGTAACCGGCGGCCCAGCCGGTGCCCGAAATCTTACCGATATTATTCGGGTTCGAAACGCGCGGCAGCACCGCGTTGTAGTTCACGTACGCGAACTCGCTGAACACGCTCGCGGCAGACACCAGGAACACACCCAACCACAGGTAGCCCGGGTCGGGGGCGACGAAGAAGCACGCCGCCATAAACGCCACGAGCAGGACCGTGTTCACACCCAGCCAGAAGATGCCGCGGCCGGACTTGTCGTTACGCTGGCCCGTGACCGGGGCGAGAAACGCGATGAGGAAACCCGCAACCGTCAGACCCAGCGACAGTGCCGAAGAGGTCTGCTCGGGCGTGCCGAAGTAACCGCTGGTCAGGTAGACCGTGAAGATGAAGGTCATCATAATCGAGTCGAAACTCGACGAACCGACATCCCACAGGACCCACGCGGTCACCGAACGGCGACTCGTAGCGTGGTCCACGGCGGGACGGGCAGGCTTCTGCTGGCGGGAGGAACGAATCATCATGAGGGGGCTTTCAAATGGCCGAGCGGTGTCGCATCGGCCGGTACTGCGGGAAGCTGGTACGCGTTAGAAAAGCGCGGGCGGTACGCACCGCGAGGGTACGCACCGCCCCGCATCACTGAACGAAGCATTCAGGGATGGTCTTTACTTGAAGAAACGGCGCTGCGCGCGGGCGATACCGAAGCTGACAACGGCGCCCACGACGGAGGTCAGGACGGTCCAGAGGATGACCTGACGCAGAGTATCTTCAGAGTCGTGGGAAATGGCGGGAGGCTGGTTACCGGTAGCCTTGGTCCAGGCTGCGCCCAGGCCCTTACCAACCAGGGCAGCAGCGCCCATGTTCAGGCCCGCGAGAGCAAGCTTTGCGACGGGATTCATATGTATCTCCTTTGGTGTTAATGATGCGGCGCCTCACCCCCGAACCCCCTCGGGGTTGGGTGAGAAAAGAGCGCCACTCCCTAGCGTATAGGGTTTAAGGCGTTCGTGCCGCCTTGGAGCCTCTCCGTCCCAAAATTGTACACCGTGCAATTCTGTAATGTGGGCAGAAGAACGAAACAAAAAGCGGCAAATTGGCACGAACATCCAGACAAGTCTACAATCGAACCTGGGTTCCCACCCGCACCACAACGGTACGGACAAGGAACCCCAAACGACAGGGGAGCGCCACCGCGGCGCTGAGAGTGCACAGCAGACCCTCGAACCTGATCCGGTTAGTACCGGTGTAGGGAGTCGAATCTTCTCGGTGCCCTCGCCCATGCAGAGGGCGAGGACATTCCCCTTCCAACGACGGAAGGAAAAACCGCATGTCACACACCACCGCGCCCAAGCGTCCGGCCCCCCGCAGCAGCCTGAGCTGGCGAGTCAACGAAATCGTTATCGCCGCAGTCATCGCCGTGGCCTGCGCTATCATCTTCTGGATCTGGGATATCGCCGTGAGCCCCGCCGCCAAGACCGCGCTCGTCGCGGCCCCCGAACTGCGCCCGCTCATCGCCGGGGCCTGGCTGCTCGGTGGTACCCTCGGCGGCCTGCTCATCCGCAAGCCCGGCGCTGCCCTCTTCTGCGAGCTCGTTGCGGCGCTCATCTCGGTGCTGTTCACCGGCGGTGCGTGGAGCGGCGAGATTCTGATCTCCGGTATTATCCAGGGCATCGGCGCTGAAATCGTCTTCGCCGCCTTCGGCTACCGTCGCTGGAACGCCGCCATCGCCGTTCTGGCCGGTGCTCTCAGCGGCCTGTTCATGGGTGGCAGCGAAATCCTGATTTACTACCCCGACATGGAGCCCGTCAAGGCCGTCACCTACGTGGTCTGCTCGGTCGTCTCCGGCGCAGTCATCGCGGGCTTCCTGGCCTGGATTCTCGTGCAGAACCTCGCCAAGACCGGCGTGCTCTCCTCGCTGGCTTCCGGCAACACCCGCCGCTAATCGTCAGCCACTAGCCACCAGCTAATCACTCACCACGAGTCACCACTCGGCACACTACAGCAGCCGCACACTAGGCTAAGAAAGCATTATGGAAGCAACACCGCGCGGGGCGCGCATCGAGCTCAACAACTTCAGCTGGCACCACCCCGGCCGCCCAGAACCGGTCATCAACGGACTCAACCTCACCATCAACCCCGGTGAAAAAGTCCTGCTACTGGGCACCTCCGGCGCCGGCAAATCGACGCTCCTGCACGCCATCGCCGGTGTGCTCCACGATGACGACGGCCTCTCCGCAGGCGGGACCATCACCCTCAACGGCCAAGACCCCGTAGAAGCGCGCGGCACCGCGGGCATGATGCAGCAGGACCCCGAATCCTCCATCGTCATGGCCACCATCGGGAACGACACCGCCTTCGGCCCCGAAAACCTGCGCGTACCCCGCGAGGAAATCTGGGGACGCGTCACCGAGGCGCTCACCGCGGTCGGGCTCAGCCACCTGCCCCTCGACCACCCCAGCAGCGCCCTGTCCGGCGGACAGAAGCAGCGCCTCGGCCTGGCAGGCATCCTCTCGATGCACCCCGGCGCCATGATTCTCGACGAACCCACCGCCAACCTCGACCCCGCCGGCGTGCGGGAGGTGCGCGACAGCATCCTCGCTGCCGCGGAGGCGACCGGTGCGACCCTGCTCGTCGTGGAACACCGCGTGAGCATCTGGGCGCCGTACATGGACCGCATTATCGTGCTCGGCGCGGGCGGAACCATCACCCACGACGGCGCGCCCGGAACCGTGCTCGCCGAAGCCCGTCAGGACCTTATCGACGCCGGTGTGTGGGTGCCCGACTACGTGCCGCGTGCACCGCAGAACGCTATCGGCGAGACGGCGGGCGGCGATACTGCAACCGGTGAGGTGCTTCTCCGCGCCGAAAACCTCAGCATTACCCGCGCGCAACCCCCCCCCAAGCAGCGACGCGCCCGCCGACGCACCATCAAACGCCTCGGCGACACCCCCGCACCCGTACCCGTCGACCTGCCCGTGCTGCGCGCCGGCATCAACCTCACCCTGCGCGCCGGCGAACACCTCAGCGTGCTCGGCCCCAACGGCGCCGGCAAATCAACCCTCGCGCTCACCCTCGCCGGGCTACTCCCCGCGCCCGACGGCACCCTCGCCGCCACCGACACGCTCCGCGACCACGGCGCCGGTCAGAACGGTCAGAACGGCCAGCGCGCCCACTGGGACGTGCCCACCTGGACCCCCGCCCAAATGCTCAGCCGCATCGGCTACGTCTTCCAAGAACCCGAATACCAGTTCATCCGCGGAACCGTACGCGAAGAGCTCGAGCTGGGCCCCCGCCGACTCGCCGCGCTCAACCGCGTTCCCCTCGACGAAGACGAGCTCGCCGCTCGCACCGACGACCTGGCGGCCCGCCTGCGCCTCAACCACCTGCTCGACGCCAACCCCTTTACCCTCTCCGGCGGCGAAAAACGACGACTCTCGGTCGCCTCCGCGCTCGCCACCGCACCGAGAATACTCATTCTCGATGAGCCCACCTTCGGGCAGGACGCCCGCACCTGGGCCGAACTCGTCGACCTCATCCGCGAACTCCTCGCCGACGGTACCGCCGTCATCTCCATCACCCACGACGAAGACTACACTGCGGCGCTCGGCGGCAAATCCATCACCCTCGAAGCGCTCGAAGCCTCCGGACCCCAGGCAGCCTCCGGAAAGGAGAACGCATGAACACCGACTTCTTCGGCACCATCGACCGAACCAGCTACTTCAGCAGCCTCAACGCCGGCGTCAAGCTCATCGTCTCCTTCGCCCTCATCATCGCCGCGCTCATCGTGCGCGACCCGCTGACCTCCGGAATCCTCTTCGCCCTCGAACTACTCGGGTTCATCCTCGTCGGGTTCCGGCCCGTCAACGTCCTCACCCGATTCTGGCCCATCCTCATCGCCGTAATCACCACCGGCTGGTCCGTCGCCATGCTCAGCGCCAAAACCGGCGACGTGATCCTCAACCTCGGCTTCAACACCATCACCACCGACTCCGCAGCCGTCGGCGCAGCCATGATGATCCGTTCCCTCGCCATGGTCCTGCCCACCCTCGCGTTCGTGCTCACCACCGACCCGACCGACCTCGGCGACTCCCTCGCACAGACCTTCAAACTGCCGGCACGATTCGTGCTCGCCACCATCGCCGCGCTACGCCTGGTCGGCATCCTCTTCGCCGAGTGGAACGCCCTCGGCCAGGCACGACGCGCCCGCGGACTCGGCGCAGGCCAATCCCTCGCCGGACGAGCCCAAACCTTCGGCGGACAAAGCTTCGCCCTGCTCGTGCAGGCCATCCGCCGTGGCTCCCGCCTGGCCATCACCATGGAGGCGCGCGGCTTCGGCGCGGGCGAACGCACCTGGGCTCGTGTGCCGTCCTATTCGCGCCGTGACGTGCACGTGAGTATTGCCGCCGCCGTCATCATTGCGGTTGCTTACGGTGCATCTATTGCGGCGGGTACGATTCAGTTCCTCTGGGGCTAGACCGTTCCGCTTCTGGTTCCGCTTTCGTGGCTCCGCTCGGGAGACGGTATTCGCCCTCGTTCCTACAGGGAACCCGTCCTCGCTTCGCTTCGGACACCCTGATGTCACTACGGGCGATACCGTCCTCCCGCGCTGGGATACGTCGCGGGTGCCGCATATTTCCTCCGCGCCTAGCTCTGTTTGGGATATGGGTACGGAGGCGCTTGTACTCTTCCTTCGCTCCTACAGGGAACCCGTCCTCGCTTCGCTTCGGACACCCTGATGTCACTACGGGCGATACCGTCCTCCCGCGCTGGGATACGTCGCGGGTGCCGCATATTTCCTCCGCGCCTACGCAGGGGCACCCGTCACCCGGACGCTCCGCCCCTCCTTGCTTCGCTACGGAGAGCGTCCGGGCTGACACCCTGAGGGCGCTTGGCGGAAAATGCGGCTACACCCGCTACTACCGAACAGGAAGGTACGGCGCCTCCTGCCCTTGACCATAGACAGCACAAAGGGACGGCACCATCCTCGCTACGGATGACGCCGTCCCTTTGTGTACGCGGTTAGCTCTGCTGCGCTAGGTAGCTCAACAGCGTGGCGGTCAGCTCCGGGTCATGCGCCAGCGCCGTGCCGTTCAGGTGGGTCACCGGCGCAATCAGACGCACCGACGACGCCAACCACACGCCGTCCGACTCAAACAAATCCTGCGGGTAGAGCGGGCCGAAGCCCAGCTCCCAACCGGCCTGGCGTGCCGCCTCGAACACCGCGCCCTGCGTGGTGCCGGGAAGGATGCCGTGGCTCGGCTCGGGCGTGTACAGCACCTTCTTGCCGTCCTCAATCTTGGCGACCAGCACCGAGGAGGTGGCGCCCTCGAGCACGCGACGCTCGTCGGTGATGAAGATTGCGTCATCCGCGCCGCGCTCCTGCACGTACCGCAGAACCGCCATGTTCACGGCATAGGAGAGGGTCTTCGCGCCCGCCAGAAGCCACGGGTAGGCGCTGTTGTCCATCGGCTCGTGACCGCGCGGCAGCAGCATCGCCTTCACGCCCTCGGTGCGGCGCTTCACGATGGATGCGGGCACCGGCGAGGCAATCAGCAGCGTGTACGGGCCCGGCTGCATGGAAGTGACCGCCTGGGTGGGGCCGCGCGAAATAATAATCTTCACGATGTGCTCTTCACCCAGCGCCGTTTCGGCACCGGCGGTCGCCTCGCGCATGAGGCGTTCCACCGCCGAACGCAGGATCTCGGGTTCCGGGTCGGGCAAATCCAGCATGCGCGCCGACGACTCGAGGCGGGATAGGTGCATGCCGAGCTTACGCACGCGACGGTTGACGGACAGCATGGTCTCAAAGACGCCGTCGCCGCGGGTGAAGCCCTGATCATCAACGCTGATGAGGGGCACGGACGGGTCAACGAAGATGCCCTGCGGGTTCTGCTCGTTCAGAAGAATTACGGTACTAGACATAGTCTTATTGTACGTTCGCGTCGCTAACCGGCGAGGGAAGACGGTATCGCCCGTAGTGACATCAGGGTGCCCGAAGCGAAGCGAGGGCGGGTGCCCCTGTAGGAACGAGGGCGGGTGCCCCTGTAGGAACGAGGGCGAATACTGTCTCCCAAGCAGAGCTAAACGCATACAAAAGGGACTGCCGCATATTTCCTCCGCGCCTACGCAGGGGCACCCGTCACCCGGACGCTCCGCCCCTCCTCGCTTCGCTACGGAGAGCGTCCGGGCTGACACCCTGAGGGCGCTTGGCGGAAAACGCGGCAGCCCCTACGCTCATGTACAAACACAGCAAAGCCCCGGACGCGCAACCCTTAGCAGGTCGCCCATCCGGGGCTTTAGCTACACAAAAACAACAGGCTAGTGGCCCGCCGGCGCGCCCTGACCTTCACCAGCGCCGTGGCTCAAACCGTCAGCCGAGTAGTCCGAATCCTTACGCGGCGTAGTCCACAGCACCAGCGCCGTCAGGACCGCGAAACCAAAAATGGAGAAGCCCATCGGCAGGTACTCATGCTCACCCGCAAACGACACCAACGGCGCCGCCAACGCACCCAGCATCGCCTGAACCGTACCCATCACCGCCGAAGCACTACCCGCCATGTGGCGCGCCTCGTTCAACGCCAACGCCGAAGCATTACCAAAAATCAGGCCGCACGAGCTGGTTAGCAGGAACAGCAGAACCAGCGTCGGCACCAGCGAAATACCGACAAGGAAGCTAACCAACAGCAGCGAAGACACCACCAGCATGCTAATCACGCCGACATTCACAATGCGGCGCTGCGCCACACGACCAACCAGCTTCGTCGCAATCGCGCTGAACAGCACAATGCCAATCGAGTTCACACCGAACACGATCGTGAACTGGGTTTCGGATAGACCCAGAATCTTCTGCAACACAAACGTCGAACCGGAAATATACGAGAACAGCGCACCAAACGCGAAGCACATCGTCAGCATGAAACCCATGTAGCGGCGAATCTTGAAGACCTTCGGCAGCTCCGAGTACACGCTCAGGGCGGTGCCCTGGTAGCGTTCCTCCACCGGCAGGGTCTCCTTAATCACGAAGATCACGCCGAGCATCATCATCGCGGTCACCACGCCGAGCACATGGAAAATATCGCGCCAGCTACCCCACGACAGCACCCAGCCACCAAACAGCGGCGCAAGCACCGGCGCGAAGCCGTTAATCATCATCATGACGCCCATGAGCTTAGCGGTCGCCAGACCCTCAGTCGTATCAGCCACGATAGAACGCGCCAACACCGCACCAATCGAACCGGTGAAGCCCATCATGAAACGCGCAAAAATCAGCAGCTCAATATTCGGCGCGAAACCACACGCCACCGTCGCAATAAAACAAACCACCGCACCAATCAGCAGCGGCTTGCGGCGACCCGTCTTATCCGACAGGGGACCCACGACCAGCTGACCGAGCGCCATACCCACCATGAACCCGCTCAACGTCAGCGATGCGTTCGTGCTGGTGGTGTTCAGATTCTCAGCGACTGCAGGCAGCGCCGCCAGGTACATGTCCGTAGCAAGCGGCGCGATAGCGGTCAGCAGCGCCAAAACAACAATGAAAAGGGGCGAGAGCCCGAATGAGGTCTTAGCCGACTTCGAAGACATGTGTCTTAGTTTTTCTTTCTGTGTGATGCGCGTGCAACGGCGCCTGCGGCTCTACAAGACGTGGATGCGGCGGTACCGGATCCGGGGATGAGCTTGCGCAGGCTGGAAGCACAACTTTTTCACGGTAGCAGAATTGGGCGTGGCTTCGTAAGTTAAATGTTTGATATTTTTTGAGCTGGGAGAGACAGGATTGCAGAGGGTACGCAGAAGGGACGGTGTTATCCACGCTCCTACAGGGGTTAGGGGAGGGTACGCCACATATTTCCTCCGCGCCTACGCAGGGGCACCCGTCGCACAGACGCTCCGCCTCTCCTTGCTTCGCTGCGGAGAGCGTCTGTACGACACCCTGAGGGCGCTTCCGGAAAACGTGGCTATACCCTTACGCATACTGGAGCAAAAGGGCGGTGTTATCCACGCTCCGTTGGAGAGATAACACCGCCCCTTTCGCGGTTTGTTTTAGCCTGCCGCTCAGCCCCGGCGCTGAAGAAATATTTGAGAAATATTCTTGAGAAGCATTGCTAGGCCCAACCGCATAACTTACGTTGGTCATACCACGCGATACGACCGGAGGGGCAACCTCAGATGCGCAATCACTATTACAAATATTTGCTATGCATCCTGCTGCTTATAGTTTGTGTCTTGCTCGTAATCCTTGCTGTGCTTTCTAACAACAACCCGGGTAACGAAAAAGACGGTACAGCCTCCACGCACGCGCCGAGCAATACCTCAACCTACTGGGATAAAGACCGCATGGAATCCGCTAGCCCGGCTCCCATGCCCGAATAAAACAGCGCCTGAATAAAACTGCCTCTGAATAGCCGTAGGGCCCAATGCTTCGAGATGCACGAAGCATTGGGCCCTACTGCCTTGTAGGCGGCTGTTACTGCGCCGCGCTGTCGTAGATGAAGTCTACGGTCGCGTAGTCCTCCGGGATTTCGGCGAGCAGCGCCTCCTCCTGCTCCGCCCAGCGTTCCCAGTGCGGGCGGAACGTGTCACCGTCACGAGTCATGGCGCGTTCGCGGCGCACCTCGTCCGGGGCGGTGGCGAGAATACGCACCTCGCAAGCGCCCGCAATCGCGCCGACACCCTCACAGATAATGACCTGCGTAGCCGCCGGGTCGACGGTGCGCACCTCACCGGGGGCGCCCGCCTCCCAATCCCACGGGGTGTAGGTCCCGGCAATACCTTCGGTCAGCTGCACGGATAGCGCGTCCCACGCCTCCACGCCGTCGAAGAGGCCGTCCCAGCCGGGGTAGAAGTCGTCCAGGTGCAGCACGTGCACGCTGTGGCCGGCGGCGGTGAGCTCCTGCTCAAGCTGCGCGGCGAGGCTGGTTTTGCCGGTGCCGCTGCGACCGTCAATGCCGATGATCAGCGGAATCTGCGCGAAGTCGGCGAGGAACTGGGCACGGAATTCGGTGAATTCGGCGGTGTCCATGTCGAAGTCGTTGCCGATGCCGTGCTCCAGGCGCAGCATGTCTTTGCAGAGTTCCAGGATTTCGGTGGTGCCGGTGACGCGGCGGTTCTGGTTCAGGGGAATACGCTGGCTCACTGCGCGTCGCCTTCCTGCTTGAGGTGGTTGATGAGGCCGCGTGCGGCGGCGTCAATGAGGTCGGTGGTGTACACGAAGTCGCGTTCGCTACCGTACCAGGGGTCGTAGATGCCGAGCTGGTCCAGGTGGGTGGTGGTGACCTTCGGGTCGAAGCTACGCATCATGCGGATCTTGGCTTTGTCGTCGTCGTTGCGGGCGAGGGCTTTGAGGCGCAGGTAGTGGGGTGCGTCCATGGCGAGGATGAGGTCGTTGCGGTCGAAGTCCTCGACGGTGAAGACGCTGGCGCGGTGCGCGGACGGGTCGATACCGCGGGTGGTGAGCTGCGCGGCGGCGCGCGGGTCGATGCGGTTGCCTTCTTCTTCGTTGCTGATGCCGCTGGAGGTGACGGTGACGGGCACGCCGGCTTCTTGGGCGTGCTGGCGGATGAGGTATTCGCCGACGGGGGAGCGGCAGATGTTGCCGGTGCAGACAGTCATGATTCGGTACATGGTTCTAGTGTATCGGTGGGGTGGCGGGTGGGCGGACGCAGTGGGGGCTCGGGGTGGTGCTTTGTGCGGCGCGGTGACGGGCGGATGCGCTCGCCGCCGGGGCTGTCGCTACCAGAACCGGGCGCGAAAAGGCCCCGCCGACGAAGGGCCGGCGGGGCATTCGGCATATCTTATTCAGAATCTTCAATTGATTCTGAAGCGCCACTCATATTGATGTCTCTCTTGTTCTCTTTATCCGGTGGGCTGAGTTCGAAAAGGTAAGAATCCACTGGAATAGAACGACGAATAATTGTGCCATCAAAGAGAGTGAAGTCTACAACTCCCATGTTAATTAGAGTTTGA
Organism: Rothia sp. HMSC069C04; assembly: GCF_001812895.1. Lineage (NCBI taxonomy): Bacteria > Bacillati > Actinomycetota > Actinomycetes > Micrococcales > Micrococcaceae > Rothia > Rothia sp. HMSC069C04. Next base: position 3,562 of record NZ_KV810714.1, on the reverse strand, counting down.
CTGTCCTTAGATACCCTGAAGTCATGCATGGCAGGGTGCCGGAAAGAAGCTTCTGAAAATATTAGCTTTCCTTCGGTTTTTTCTTCGGTTTCTGGGTTACTTTTTTGTATAGATTTTGCATTTTCAAATTCAGCTTCATTGAAGAAATGTGATTTTTCGAAAGAAATATTGTCTGCGAATGTTGTTCCGTTGAAGTATGTGCTACCACGGAAATTGACACCTGAAAATGTTGAGTCTCCCATAAAATATGAATCATCAAATTTGAACTTTAGGGACTTTTCGTTATTTATAATCTTTAACTTACGTTCATTTTCTTTGTTGCTCAGAATAAATCCAAATTCAGATAGCTCGAAGTAGGCTCCGCTCTCAAAATAGGCTTTTAAAAAGTCTGCTGTATTGCAAAATTTTGTCCTGAAGAAGGATGGGCTTTCATAGAACTTTGTTTCTTGAAACAGTGCTTCATTTTCAAATATCGTGTCCCAAAAAGACGCTCTTTTGAAGCGTGCTTTATAGAATTCTGCTTTTTCATGGAAACGTGAGTCAGAAAATTCTGCTTCCTGACTAAATCTTGTTTCTGAAAAATTTATATTTTCTCCAAAGTATGTTTTGTTGAATTTTGCAATCCCTGAAAACGTAGAAGAAGTAAAACTTGACCCTTCATAAAATACTGAATCCCTGAAGTCAGGTGCGTCAAAGGATAAATTATCTAAGGAATAGAAAATCTGTGATTTATTGAAATCATACTTTAGGTGACTCCAAAATCCGGGAGTTACTTTGAGATTTTCATCGATTTTACTGAGGCGCTTGCTCATCTCTGAGAATATGGTTCGGCGGACTTCCTTCTCCTCACGAAGCTTGAATTGATCTGCTATTAAGTCGCCTTTGTATTTGTTTGTATCTGTCAGTTTCTCCAATAGATCTTGTTTTCCTGCAAGAGGGAAGGGTAAACGAATGTATGAGCATAGGGTGTTGATGATAATCTGTGCTTCTTCTGTTCTGCTATCTTCGCTAGGGACAGTTTTATCATCGGACAACCACTCATCTGCGAGCTTTGCTAGAGTATAGATGCCTCCAAGTCGGACAGTAGATTTATCATCAGCTAGCTGTTCAATTGCTTTGGCGTAGCGGCTACGACGTTCAGCTTTAACTTGTCGGGTGTGGTCAATGTCGTTTTTGTCTTTTTCTTGCAAATTTTTGCGTCGGTTTTCCCAGAGGGTAAGCATCGCTAGGACGCCGCCGGTAGCTGCCAGGATGGCATGGCGGAGCGCCGCTACGCTATCGCCAGCGCTGAATGGTTCTGAGATGAGCAGGGGAAGGCAGAAAGCGCAGAAAGACCCGATAACAGCTATCGAGATAAGAGCTGTGTAAAACCAGTTTCTGCTCCACCAGCTGTGACGCAGGGAAGGCCCACCGGGAGCCTCGTTCGATTTATTCATGTTTCTATCTCCAGCCTTCGCTGATAGGGCTACTCAGTTTTCAGCATAAAGTAAATCTGCTTGCCATGGGTTGTGTCTGGTCAAAACCGAAGACCCCGCCAACATAAGGCTGGCAGAGCCTTCTGGAGATGATTCCTATTCGGGGTTGTCATCTTCGCCGTTGTTGGATTCATCTAATGGTTTTGCTGGCTCGCTGGTTCTGCTGTTCTTATCTCTCGGATTGGGGTTGAAGAGTACCGTTCCAAGGGGGATTATGAATGACTTGCCGAGAAGTGTAGCCGTTCCACATTTGATAGCTTTGCTACCTTCATGGACTGTGAAAATGTAGTCCTGCGGATCTACCTGTGCAGAGAACCTGGCAGTGCCGGAGATGCCTGCAAATGTGGGTGCATACTGTCCGAAATATGAGCCATTGAAGTCTACGTATCCGGTGAACTTTGCGTTCTCGAAGTCTGCGTTTCCGGTGAACTTTGCACCCATGAAGTATGTGTTTCCGGTGAACTTCGTGTTCCCGTAGTCTGCGTTTCCGGTGAATTTCGCCCCCAGGAAATTCGCGTTTCCGGTGAACTTCGCGTTCCCGAATCCTGCGTTTCCGGTGAACTTCGTGTTCCCGTAGTCTGCGTTTCCGGTGAACTTTGCACCCAGGAAATGCGCGTTTCCGGTGAACTTCGCCCCCAGGAAATTCGCGTTTCCGGTGAACTCCGCTTCCCAGAAGTCTGTGTCTCCGGTGAACTCCGCTTCCCAGAAGTCTGCATTTCTGGTGAACTTCGCGTACTGGAAGGCTGCATTTCTGGCGAACTTCGCCTTCCCGAAGTCTGCGTCTCCGACGAACTTCACGTTCCCGAGGTATACGTCTCCGAAGTGTGCGTTGCCGGTGAACTCCGCACCCCTGAAGCTTATATTGCCGGTGAACTCCGCGCCGCCGAAGTATGTGTTACCGGTGAGCTCCGCGCCGCCGAAACTTATGTTGCAGGTGAACTTCGCCTTCCTGAAGCCAGCGTCTTCGAGGAACTCCGCGTACTGGAAGTCAGCGTTTCCGGTGAACTCCGCACCCCAGAAGTCTGCGTCTTTGGTGAACTTCGCGTTCCTGAAGTCTGCGTTTCTGATGAACTTTGCACCCCAGAAATCTGCCTTTCCGTAGAAGCGGGTGGAGGCAAAATTACCTTGTTCAATGGTGAGATTTTTTAAGGGATAGAAAATGGGCGCCCGGCTGAAATCAAACTCAAAATCACTCCACTTTCCTGGGAAAGTGTCGATTACCGTGCCAATCCCATCCCTAGTAAAGGCACTGCTGCGCTTGCTCATCTCAACAAAGACAGTGCGGCGCACATCCTGCTCTTCGCGAAATGCTGCCTGGTCTTTGGAGAAGTCTCCTTCATAGTTATCAGGCTCTGAATCGCTCTCAAACATCTCTGCTTTTAGTGCCAGGGTGAAGGGTGAACGAATATAGGAACAGAGGCTATTGACAATAACTTGCCCTTCCTTGAGCCGGTCGCTTTCATCCTGAAGACTCTCATCAGCAAGCCACTCATCGACCAAACCCACGAGGGTATAGATACTGCCCAGACGGACAGCCGCTTTCTCGTTAGCTAGCTGCTCGACAGCCTTGGTATAGCGGCTACGGCGCTCTGCATGAACCTGGCGGATATGGTCGCGCTCGTTCTTCTCCGCATCCTGCTCATTCTTCTTGATGTCGGCATCAATTTTGAGGCGGTCACCCTGGTTCTTCCAGTTTGTTTGCAGAAGAGTCAGAACCGCAATAATACCGCCAGTGACGTACAGAAGATGCAGACGCAGCTGATCCGAACTGCCAGAGCTCATGCCGCAGCGCAACCACAGCATCCAAGGCAGCAGAATCGCAATCGCGCCGCCGCCCAGACCAAAGCCAATGAGGAGCTTAATAAAGTGCCGGATATACCAAGGATTCTCCTGAGCTTTCGGGGTTACTTGGTTATCTGGAGCGGATGATGCGTTATTGCGGGGCACTAGGTTCTCCTGTCCTCTCTGATAGGAACGTTCACCTTCCAGCATAGGGTAAAGCTACTTGCCATGAGTTGTGCCCGGTCATAATGAAGGCCCCGCCAGCGCTGGATGAACTGCCTCCCGTTTCTTGGACATCGAAAATA
>NZ_KV810713.1:0-12874 GCF_001812895.1 Rothia sp. HMSC069C04 | reverse complement strand
CCTTCCACCGCCAATTACGCCACCGCACGTGGTCCTCACGCAACTCGAGGTAGAAGGCGTAGCAGTGGTTCAGAGGAATAGCACCCAGCAGGCCTATGCCTAAGACACCAATCAGGAAAGCGGCAATGACCACCCCCGCTTGTGACTCATCCGCGAGGCCTTCGTGTGTCCCTGTCGAAAAGAGAAATATCGGCGCACCAACAAACCCAAGGATAGATACAAGCCAGAAGAAAATAAACGCCGCAATGGGTCTTTTCTGCCTTTTGTTTAGGGTGGGTTTGCCGAGCTTAATACGGATACCCGGTATCAGGGCGACGATAAGTCCTGCGAGGGCTCCGTCTTCTGCTGCGCTCATGGTGTGTACGTCCTTGTGCGGTAGTGGTTGGTGAATCACACCCGCCCCGGTGAGGTGGCGGGCACATCCTTAGCCTATCGCACCCAATCTAGACGGGAGGTTAACTCGACGCAATGCTCCGGTGAAGACTCGGCAACCACTGCGCAGATAGCCCAAATCCGTGCCTAACCACCAGATTTCCTCGGCTACTCTGAGAACGAACCCGCACCCTTCGCACCGTTGCCGGAAAGCTACGGGTCACCGATAAACAGAAAGGGTAGTTGACCACCATGATGATGAACTACACCACGATTGCCCTCTGGGGCCTAGTAAATGTTCTACAGGCGTATAAGATGTTCCGGTCCATCATTGTCTACGAAATCAACCGCCGCCGAGACAAGAAGCTGTACGCCAAAAATATTTACATTACTCGAGGCGACCGCCTTGGAATAATTGCGCTTACCGTCGCGCTTCTTATAATCCCTGCTGTGATGTTTATGTTGCATTTGCTGAACGATGTAGGATTCCATTTTCTAGATATCGGAGTTTTCCTTCTCATCTGTACTCTTCTGTACTTCTTCAATGAAGCTACTGGGTCTTACACCAAAATTTCGCCCGAAGGAGTCGAAGAGGACGACGGGCACGACAATAAAACCTTCTACCCGCTTAACGCGATTGATAAGGTCACGTATAGGGAGAGTTACGACAGTGAAAGCCCAGACTCTGTCTCCTTCGAAACAAAATCGGGTAAGCATATTGCGCGTTTCGGGCCCATCTATGATGGCTACCCCCTTCTCGCAATGACCCGATTCAAGATGGAAAACGACCGATGGCCAGACATGAACAACCCCGAAGAAGTCGCCCAGGTCAAGGCGTGGATGAACTGGAACTCGACCATCCCGCACATCAAGGACAAGGAAATTTCGGGCCTCGCCGAAGTAGACATGTAGCCTGCAATTTAGGCTGTTTTCAGCCCGTATTGAGTGCGTGCCCGGCGTGTTTCTCAACCAATATTTCCGCAATTTTTCTGCCGGAAAAACGTGGACTAGCTCGCATGATCTAACCCTCAACTAGAAGGTGCACTCTGCACGTAAAAACATTAACGTTGAGGCATACAATAAGAAATGGTTAATGCACAGCCGCACGCCGTGCACACGCCACGTCACTTCACAGAAACACCGACCCCGAAAGGCACACCATGGCCACCAAGAAGCCCGCACGCCTCACCCGCCGCGCAGCACTCGCCGCCGCAGGCGCAGGCGCAGCAACCGCCCTCGGCGCACTGTTCACCCCCGCACAGGCAACCACCTACCGCCCCACCGTGCGCCGCAACCCCTACAACCGCTACTACTCCGACCGTTACGGCCGCCGCACCCGCATCGTCATCAGCGACTACTACGGCAGCTCCTACAGCCACTACTACTATTACGGCGGCTAAAAAATACCAAGCCCAATAAACATATACTGTAAGACGGCACTACATTCGTGTAGTGCCGTCTTCCCGTTAGATGCCGCAGGCATCACCCGCACCACGGTGCGGAAAACACACCACAGATAGAGAGAAAAAATGAAGAACGTAACCCGCCGATCCGCACTCGGCCTGTTTGCCGCAGCCGGTGGCGCAACCCTCCTGGCGGCATGCGGTTCGCAGTCCCAGGCATCCAGCGGCTCTGCATCTGCATCCGGTAGCGCTTCTACCTCGGACGCCGAAGTTAACAACGCACGCGCCGACTACTCCGGTCCTGCTGTCCTGGACGGTTACACCTCCAAGCCTGCTGACTACCAGCTGGCAACCCGCACCGAGCCGGCCAAGAACGTGCCCGTGCCGACCAAGCCCGCCGTCGCCAACGAGAACAGCGTGGAGGGCCTGTACCAGTCCATCGCGTTCTTCGGCGCAGCCATGGAATACTACATGCGTACCGGTAAGACCGAGCCCCTGCGTGAAAGCGCCATGGACAAGAGCGAACTCAAGTCAATGCTCGAGCCGGAAGACGGCACCCTCGGCGAAAAGCTGGTCAAGGGCGAAGTCTGGATGCACGACCCGACCGTCACCATCACCCTGCTCTCCGCACAGCCCACCCGCGATGGTAAGGCATACACCTGGAATGCTCGCTTCACCCTTACCCGCGGCGAATTCATGGCATCTAAGGATAAGGTTCTGGAGGTCCCCGAAAGCGGTCGTGAGAACGTCAACGAGCGTACCCTGCGCGGTGTTTACGAGAACGGTGCGTGGAAGCTGACTGGCATGAAGTCTGAATCTGAGGCTTCTGCATCGGCTTCTGCTTCCTAAAAGCATCAGTCTAGAAGCGTATAGCTTCTAAAAACAGAGAGGCGCCCGCCCCGTGGCTGAAAAACCACGAGGCGGGCGCCACCACCGTAGATAGAGAGAACCAATGAAGAACGTAACCCGCCGATCTGCCCTCGGCATGGTTGTAGCCGCCGGTGGCGCAACCCTCCTGGCAGCGTGCGGCGCTCAGCCGCAAGCAACCAGCGGCAACGCATCCGAGAGGGCATCCAGCAATGCATCCGGTAGCGCATCTGCTTCCGCATCTAAGAGCGTTCGTAGCGACTACTCCGGCGTTGCGGTCCTGGACGGCTACACTTCCAAGCCTGCAGGTTATAAGGAAGGTACCCGTACCGAGCCGCCCAAGAATGTTCCTGTACCTGTGAAGCCCGCTGTTGCTAACGAGAACAGCGTGGAAGGCTTCTACCAGTCCATTGCATTCTTTGGCGCCGCTTCTGAATATTATGGGCGTACCGGAAAGACTGAACCTTTGCGTGAAAGCGGTATTGATATTTCAGAATTGAAGACCACCCTTGAACCCACGCCTGGTAGCTTCGATGATGCTTTGCAAAAGGGGGAGGTCTGGCGCCAAGAACAAACTGTTACTGTCGCTATGAATACGCCTCAACCGACCCGCGATGGTGATAGCTATATCTGGAATGTAAAGATGGTTTTGGAGAACGGTGAGTTTGCTGTATACAAGGGGAAAGTGATGGAGTCTCCCAAGGAATACCGCAAAATTACTGGAGATGCCATCATTCGTGGAGTTTATGAGAATGGCGACTGGAAGCTTACAGTGAATCCGGTTGCTACTTCTAGTGCCACTGCATCGGCTTCTGCTTCCTAAAAGCTTCAGTCTAGAAGCGCATAGCTTCTACACCTAAAAGGCGCCCGCCCCGTGGCTGAAAACCACGAGGCGGGCGCCTCTCTTATATGCGCAATAAAGTATATACCCTTATCGGGGTGCTACCAGATGCGCACGCGCTCCTCCGGAGCCAGGTACAGTGCATCGCCCTCAGAGACGCCAAACGCCTCATAGAACTCATCAATATTGCGCACCACACCGTTCACACGGAACTCATCCGGCGAATGCGGATCCACCGAAATCATCACCTCAGCATGCTGCGGGCGGGACTTCGTGCACCAGCCGCGAGCATTCGAGAAGAAGAAACGCTGAATACCGGTCATGCCGTCAATCACCGGCGCGTCAGCCAGCGACTCAATGCCCTGCTTCTTCAAAGCCAGACGGTACGCCTTCAACGCAATCGACATGCCAGCCAGGTCGCCAATGTTCTCGCCCAGAGTCAGCTCACCGTTCACGTGGAACTTCTCATCCAGACCCACCGGAACGTACGCGTTGTACTGCTCCACCAGCGCTGAGGTGCGCTCCTTGAACTTCGCGTAATCCTCCTCAGTCCACCAGCTCTCCAGCTTGCCGTCACCGTCATAGCGGGAACCCTGATCGTCAAAACCGTGACCAATCTCGTGGCCAATAATCATGCCGATATTGCCGTAGTTCGCCGCATCGTCAGCATCCGGGTTGAAGTACGGGGGCTGCAGAATAGCTGCCGGGAACACAATCTCATTCGCCGGGGGCATGTAGTACGCGTTCACGGTCTGCGGAGTCATCAGCCACTCCGACTTATCCACCGGCTGACCCTTACGGGCAATCAGCCAGTCAGCATCAAACGCACCGGTACGGCGCAGGTTCTCGAACAGGTCACCGGGCACCAGCTCCAGTGCGGAGAAGTCACGCCACTTGTCGGGGTAACCGATCTTGGTGACGAACTTCGACAGCTTCTCCAGCGCCTTCTGGCGGGTTGCCTCAGTCATCCAGTCCAGCGACTCAATAGACTCGCGGTACGCCTCCAGGAGGTTGCCGACCAGAACCAGCATCTTCTCCTTGTGCGAAGGCGGGAAGTGCACAGCCACGTACTCCTGGCCAATTTCCTCACCCAGAGCCTTCTCGACAGCGCCCACGCCGCGCTTCCAGCGCTCACGAATCTGCTGAGTGCCGGAAAGGGTCTTGCCGTAGAAGTTGAAGCTTTCCTGAACCAGTTCGTCGTACATGAACGGCGCACGCGAACGCAGAACGGTCCACACAGCCCACAGCTTCCAGCTCATCAGCGGGATGGAGGTGAACAGCTTAGCCGCACCCTCAAAGAAGGACGGCTGAGCCACAATAACCTGACCCAGGGTCTCCGGGTCGGCACCCAGAGCCAGCAGCCACTGCGAGAACGGGAAGCCGGGGAACTTCTCGTCCAGCTCGGTCGCCTGGTACGGGTTGTAGGTCGCCTCAGCGTCGCGGTTCTCCACGACGTTCCAGTGCAGGCGAGCCAGCTCCGACTCGTGGGTGAACACCAGCTGAGCCGCCTGCTCCGGGGTCAGGCCGAAGCCCTCAGCCAGACCGGTCAGCTCAAACATGCGGGCAATATGCTCAACGTACGCCGCGCATGCAGCCTCGTGCTTCTCTTCACGGTAGTAGGATTCATCCGGCAGACCCAGACCCGACTGGTACAGGAAGAACGTGTAGTTCTTCGGGTCCTTCGGGTCGTTGCTGGTGTACCAGGCGAACAGCTGCGGCAGACCCGCACGAGACAGCAGCGCCAGGGTCACAGCCAGGTGGGAGGGGGTTGCCGAGTTCAAGATCGGGGCGATTTCCTTCAGCAACGGCTCCAGGCCGTCCGCCTCAATCTTCTCAACATCCATGAAGGAGTTGTAGAGTGCACCAATAAGGGACTCCGGCTGCTCCTTCGCGATCTTCTCCACCAGCTCACGCACGTGCTTCTCTGCGTTATCGCGGAGGGTGTACAGGCCGCCGTCCTTGGGGCGGTCCGCCGGGATTTCGTGGGTAGCAAGCCACTTACCGTTGACGTGGCGGAAGAAATCGTCGCCCGGCTTGACGGTTTCATCCACCCATTCTTTAGTGATTCCAGAGTTAGTAGTCATGGTTCCATTCTAGGTTCTTAACGTAAGAAGCCACACGATTACCGACAAGCCACCATATGGTGACTCACCAGCAAACGTGTGGCTTCCCTACACGAAAGACCGGACAATTATGCCTGAGCCGCCAGCTTCTCTGCGCGCTCAGCCATCAGACGCTTCTCGGCACCGTTAACCAGCCAGAGGAACAGAACAGCCAGACCCGAGCACACAATCATGAAGACGAACGCGGTGCCCCAACCCCAGTGGTCAACAATAATGCCGATACCGGCAGAAGCCAGGGTCGCACCCAGAGCGTAACCGAACAGGCCAGTGAAGCCCGCAGCGGTACCCGCAACATGCGAGGGGGACAGGTCAATAGCCTGCAGACCAATCAGCATGACCGGGCCGTAAATCAGGCCACCAATCAGAGCCAACGCAACGTACGCAATCCACAGCGGCGCATCCGAAGAAGGCAGCCAGTACAGCAGAATTGCGCCGACGGTCGCAATCAGGAACAGAATACCCGCGGGGGAGCGGCGACCCTTGAACATGCGGTCAGAAACGTAACCGCACAGGACGGTGCCACCAATACCGGCAAGCTCCAGAATCGAGAAGCCCGCAATACCACCTTCAAGGGAAGCGTGGCGCACATCGTGCAGGTACTTCGGCGCCCACACCAGCACGCCGTAACGCAGGGTGTACACGAACACGTTTGCCAGAGCCAGGTACACCATGGTCGAGTTGGTCAGCACGTGCTTACGGATGGTGGTCCAAGTGGACTCCGCACGATCCTCAGCGGTGGACTCAACCTTGTGCGGGTCGTTGCGGTACACGTCAACGGTGGGCAGACCCTCAGCCTCGGGGTTGTCACGAATCAGCAACCACGCCACGAACGCCAGAACGAAGCTGATAACAGCCGGGAACCAGAAGGCAACTTCCCAGGTCTTGCCGAACATGGAGAAGCCCCACGCAACCAGCAGACCGGACAGCGCACCACCAACGTTGTGAGCGGTGTTCCACCAGGAAACCTTCGTGCCGCGCTCGCTGGTGGAGAACCAGTTCACGAGCACACGACCCGAGGGAGGCCAACCCATACCCTGGAAGATACCGTTGAAGACCATGATGGTCGCCATGATGGAGGCGATAGCGGCACCGTAGCCTGCCGCACCCGCGCCTTCACCCATGTAACCGGTCATTGCCAGCAGGATGTTTGCAACACCCGAGAGCACCAGACCGATGGGCAGGAACAAACGCGCGTTCGAGCGGTCAGAAATCATTGCGGTGAAGAACTTGCTGAAGCCGTAAGCGAGCAGTAGCGCCGTGGACAGCGCACCAATTGCTGCGTTGCTGAAGCCAAGTTCCTTGGTCAGAATCGGGGTGACCAGCGGGACGTTGTTACGAATCAGGTAGAAGGTCGCGTAACCGATGAAGATACCCATGAAGACCTGTAGGCGCATGCGCGGGTACTTCGCATTAACTTCAGCCTCGCTCAGTTGAGGCTTGGGCGCCGGAATTGCGAGCCAGCGGGGTACAGAACCCTTCTTCTTCTTTGATGAAGTGGTAGTAGTCATGCTGGAATTCTAAAAACAGCGGCTTATAAAAATGCTAATCTGATGGGAATGTTTTCAGTAGAATGTTCACTAGGGTGAACGGATATTCAGAGTGATTATTCTATTAATGCTGTTTTTATCCCGGAATTACGGGGAAGTGCTAAATCTGTGTGATGTACATCTGTCTACTGGGCAACATTGCCTCAAGTCGTGTAATGAATATAAATACTTTCTCGGTTGAGTAAGTATGTGTTTTGGTCAGACCACACTTAAAATTAGAGTAATTTATACCCTAAGTTCAAATAAAAAACCACTTGAACACCAGTGCATTGGCGCCCCAAAACAGCACAGAAAAGCCCGCCCGTACAGTGCAGAAGAAAAACCGTACGGGCGGGCCCGTTATCTATCCCCAAAAGCTCGGCATACAGTCGGTACGCATACCGGCACGAAGCCGAACAACCGCCACCTGCCGCAGGTTACCGCGAGCAAACCATCATCCGGTCAACCCGCAGCAGGCAGCGGAACCAAGAGGCGCCTCCTAGAGGGACGCGCGAATCGCCTTGGTGGCGTCCACCAGGTGACGCAGAGACTGCTTGGTCTCCTCGTAATCACGAGTCTTCAGGCCGCAGTCAGGGTTCACCCACAGGTCAGCAATGGTGCCGTAACCAATCGCAGCCTTCAGCAGGGACTCAATCTCCTCCTGCGAAGGAACACGCGGGGAGTGGATGTCCCACACGCCCGGGCCCAGACCGGAAACGAAGCTCTCCGGAATGTCAGCCAGCAGCTCCATGTGCGAACGAGCCGCCTCAATGCTGGTCACGTCAGCGTTCAGAGCGTTAATCGAGTCGATAATCTCGTTGAACTCCGAGTAGCACAGGTGGGTGTGAATCTGAGTGGAATCCTTCACGCCGCTGGTAGCCAGGCGGAAGGAGTTCACCGACCAATCCAGGTACTGCGGCTGCTCATCGCGGCGCAGGGGCAGCAGCTCGCGCAGAGCCGGCTCGTCCACCTGAATGATGCGGATGCCCGCCTCCTCCAGGTCGGCAATCTCGTCGGCAAGAGCCAGAGCCACCTGGTTAGCGGTCTCGCGGCGCGGCTGGTCGTCACGCACGAAGGACCACGCCAGAATCGTCACGGGGCCGGTGAGCATGCCCTTGACGGGCTTGTCGCTCAGCGACTGTGCGTGGGAGCTCCACGGCACGGTGAACGCCTCACCGCGCAGACCCTCACCGTGACGCTTCACGTCACCGAACAGAATCGAGGGGCGGGTGCAACGCGAACCGTAGGACTGAACCCAGCCGTGGCGGGTGGTTGCGAAGCCGTCGAAGTTCTCAGCGAAGTACTGAACCATGTCGTTACGCTCAGCCTCACCGTGAACCAGCACGTCCAGGCCCAGCTCCTCCTGCAGCTTGATGACCGAGGCAATCTCGTCACGCAGGAAGCCGTTCAGCTCCTCGGCGGAAATCTTGCCCGCACGAGCCTCCGCACGGCGGCGGCGAATCTCAGCGGTCTGCGGGAAGGAACCGATGGTGGTGGTCGGCAGCTTCGGCAGGTTCAGGTCAGCCTGAGCCGCGCGGCGAACATCAATGGTCGGGCGGTTGAAGTCCTCAGCGGTCACAGCTGCGGCGCGGGCACGAATCTCGTCGTTGTGCTTGCGCGGGTCAGCGGCGAAGCGAGCCAGCGCCTCGTCAGCAGCCTTCAGCTCCGGCTCAACAGCAGCCTCACCCTCAGCCAGGCCACGAGCCAGCAGGGCGATCTCGGCAACCTTCTGGTCGGCGAATGCCAGGCCGTCCACGGGAACCTCGGCGGGGTCTTCCAGAGCCAGGTCGTGCGGCACGTGCTGCAGGGAGGTCGAGGAGGACACCGACACGGCACCCTCGGATGCGCCGGGCAGCGCCTCCAGAGTCTTCAGTGCGGCACGAACATCAGCACGCCACACGTTACGGCCGTTCACAACACCGGCAACCAGGTGCACGCCGGCGGCAGAAACAGACTCCAGCTCAGCCTTCGAGTACACGCCGTGCACCAGGTCAAGGTGCAGAGCCTCAATACCGGTACCCAGCAGTGCCGGCAGGTTCTCACGCAGGGAACCGTAGGGGCTGGTCACCAGAATCTGCGGGCGCTTCTCGCCGGCAGCCAGGGCACGGTAGGTGCGCTCAGCCAGCTGCGCAACCTTCGCGTTGTCGGCACGGTCCACGGTCAGGCCCGGCTCGTCCAGCTGAACCCACTCAATACCGCGCTCAGCCAGCTGCTCCAGCACCTGAGCGTACGCGGCAACGAACTCATCCAGACGGTCAACGGGGGAGAAGTCCTCAGCGGAACCCTGCTCAGCCTTAGCACCCAGCAGCAGGGTCAGCGGGCCAACAATCTGCGGGCGAACCTTCACGCCAGCCTGCTTTGCTACCTCGAGCTGCTCGTCAATAGCCTCAAGGTTCAGCTTAATCTCGGTACCGGCACCAATCTCGGGTACCAGGTAGTGGTAGTTGGTGTCGAACCACTTGGTCATCTCCAGAGGAGGCAGGGTCTCGGTACCGCGCGCCAGTGCGAAGTAGCCGGGCAGATCCAGCAGGCCGCGTGCGTCCTTAGCCTCAGCCAGACGCTCGGGAACCAGGGTGAACAGGCGAACCACATCAAGCACCTGGTCGTAGTAGGAGAAGGTCGCCGGAATCGAGTAGTTGTCAGCCTTCAGACCGGCGGCGGTCACGCGCTCGAAGTAGGTGCGCTGCACGTCAGCGGCGGTGTCCTGCAGCTCCTGCAGGGTTGCCTTGCCCTTCCAGAAAGCCTCCTGAGCCTTCTTCAGCTCGCGGAAGCGGCCCACGCGGGGGTAGCCAACAATGGTTGCGGCGGGGAATGCGGTGTTCGACATAATAGTTATTCCTTTACTGGGGATAGATGTGGGAGTCGGTTCCGGCGTTTTACCACCCGACTGTGGGTGGTGAAACGGAGGACTCAACAACTCCCGGAATATTTGTGGGGGAGAAAGTGGAAACGCATCCGACAAGGAGCGTTATGGGTTGAGGCGGGGGTTTTTAGACGTATTCCAGTTCGCTCAGCGACTGAGAGAAACGGTTACTGTACCGCGGCAAATCCAGCTGATCCAGAACGTCCAGAACCGCCGCATGCTCGTTGAAGGTGAAGAAGTGCAGACCCGGCGCGCCCGCGTCCATCACGGCGCGGCACTGGTTCAACGCGTACTCAACACCGATGCGGTGCAGCTCAGCGCTACTGGTTGCTGTCTCTAGGGCGTAGGCGAGGTCCGTCGGGACTTCCATGCCCGCCATCTGGCAGAGATTCTGCAACCGCTTCAGCGAGGTTACCGGCATGATGCCCGGAATAATCGGAATATCCACGCCTGCCAGGTGCGCCGAATCGACCAGGGCGCTGTAGCGCTCATCCTCAAAGAACACCTGAGTGATCGCGAAGTCCGCGCCGGCACGCTGCTTGGACAGCAGAATCTCAATATCCTGCAGCAGGGATGCGGACTCGGGGTGCTTCTGCGGGTACGCCGCCACACCAATCGACACCTTGCCAGCCGCCAGGTGGGCGAAATCTTCACGCTCCACGCGGCGAATGAGCTCTACCAGGTAGCGGGCGAAAGGAAGTTCAGAAACCTGACCTTCCTGAATATCACCGCGAAGAGCCAGGAAGCCGCGCACTCCCAGACCCAGAATTAGGCGGACTGCGCGCTCCAGCTCATGCACCGAGTGGCCTGCACAAATCAGGTGAGCCAGCGGGGTGAGGGAGGTTTCATGCACTAGGTGGTCGAGCAGCGCCAAGGTCTTCTGGCGGCGCTTAGCGTCACCGGCGTAGGTGACCGACACGTAGTCGGGGTTGGTGCCCTCAAGCTCCGCAATGGTGCGGAGCAGCGACTCACAGCTCGCCTGTGAGCGCGGAGGGAATAGCTCAAAAGAAAGAGCCGGGTGAACTGTAGCCATAACCATCCTTCGTGTTCACCCGATAGATACGCACCGTGAGGGTGCGCGAATTCTTCTGCAGGATGTGCTGTACCGGTTTGCGAGTACGACTCATCAAGGGGTGCCGAAGGGTATTCTTCTCTATCGGTTCTGGCGGGAGCACCTTGTCCGTACCCTGCACCGTGACGGTGGGGGATACTGGCGAGGTTGCTGCGACGTCTACGAGCCAGATCTCTCGGTCGCTCTTGATAGATAACGCTTTCACTCTACCCACCGCCTCCGAGGGCGTGCAAGGGGCACGGCGGTTGATGCCCTAATATTTCTGGACATGACATTGGGGCGAAATATGAACTTAATATGACCGACTATGACAAAGGGCGGCTGGAGGTGTTGCGGGTAGGGCTGTCGGCTGACCCCTGAATGCCCGGCACTATCGCAGATACGTTCGCTTAATATTCTTGGACACGCGCGAATATATGTGTTTTGAATTTCATTGAGGGGTAGGGTAGCTAGTGAGGCACGGGTAGTGTTTCGATGTCCGCTCATCGAGGAGTTTCAGGGCTCAAAGATGAGTTCAATATGACTTTGTGAGCGTGGTGAGAATGAAAAAGCTATTTTCTTCTATACTCTGGTCCTTCCGCCTGGCCTGGAAAACCTGTCCCACAACCCTGGTGAGCGCCGCCCTATCGCTAGCCGTCATTGCCTGCATTCCCTTGAGTCAGTCCCTGCTGATTGGTAATACAGTATCAGCCTTGAGCGGTTCAAGTGGTGGCACAGCATGGATTTATATTGTTGCTCTTGCCCTTGTCGTTGGAATTAATATTATTGCCCAACGCTGGGTCATAAGTAACATGCTCATCCTCAAATCAAAGGTGAACTATCGGGTTCACTGCATGTTAAATAACAGGTTATCTACATTTCCGTTATCTGATATAGGTAGCACAAAATCACAGGAAGATATACGTGCTGCAAGAGAGGCAATATCGAAACAGGAATTGCAGGTTCACACCATGTCAGTTATGGCACTGGTGAGTGCCTTCGCAATGGTGTTACTTCTCTGTCTCAATATTGCGAACGTCAGCATTGTGGCAGCAATTTTTGCGGCACTGTGTTCATTGCCCCTAGCCATTGCAATGGTGATTCTCGCTAAACGTGATTACGCCATATACACCCTAATGTACGAGGACTATCGGGCAGAGAACTACTATCTAGACAATCTGATGGCTCAAAGTCGCGCCCAAGAACTTCACCTCATGAGAGCCTCCCGATTTTTCTCGCAACGCGTAGCGTCCTGGCGACGCCGGGCAGCCGGTAGGGAATTGAGCCTTGAAAGTGTTAGAGGAATCATCTCCATAGTTGCAGGGCTACTCTGCTCTGTCTTACTTTTTGCGTCCCTGTACTTCCTTGTGGATTCAGGCGCCGATATATCGTATGTGGCCGGATCGCTGATTGGAATCATTGCCTGTGTTAACGCGACCCAAGAGGTGGGATATTCATTCGGCCAGATTATTAATGGAGCATTATCTGTCCAGCAATTCCGAAGGGTATGCGACTCTGATACTTACGACCATGCTTCTGAGATAAAAACTTCTAACCCTAACCGTGAAAATATTTCAAAAATTATATGCAAAGATGTATCCGTTCAGTATGAGGGCGCGTCGTCTTTTGCGCTTAAAGATATTAATCTTGAGCTGATGAATAATCAAATGATTGCAGTAGTTGGTGCCTCGGGCGCGGGAAAAACAACGCTAATAAATGCAATTCTTGGAATTACACCAATTGCCCAGGGGAGCATAACGTATAAGGGTGCTTCTTCTGAGAGTAAATACAACATGTTGGCAAATGTTGGTTTGGTGAGTCAAGACTA
>NZ_KV810712.1:0-1313 GCF_001812895.1 Rothia sp. HMSC069C04 | reverse complement strand
CGTTTGCCCATGTGGAGAACAACGGCAAGAACGGGTTCTTGCGTATTGGTAGCACTGAGATGGGTAAGCGTACTTGCAGCTTTGACCCGTATCAGTTCGATGCGACGATTCTGATGGCGCAGGTGCTGTACCGTGACGATCACGGGCGCTGGGCGGAAGAAGACGGCCTGGATGTGATGAGTGTGGTGGGGATGTATGGTTCTTCGCGCGATATTTATGCCCAGTTTTATGACTTGTGTAAGACGAAGTATGTGGTGGGTGTGACGAAGAGTGAGCGTCAGCGTCGCCGCCGTAAGGCTGCGCGTAATGAGGCGCGTAGGCTGGAGCGTCAGCAGGCGCGCGGGGTAAAGAAAGCTCCGAATTCTCGTGAGAAATGAGGTGAGTGATGGAATCTCATAACAAATGGTCGGAAAGAATAACAATGCTTTTTCTGACGATGTGCGTTGGGTATATCTTTTTTATTATTCCTATAAATCTACGTGATGACAGTGACGGTTTCACTGCCACCTGCACCGTGACTAAGGCGTACACGCAAGAGCGTCGCGGCACAGACCTTGGTGGCATGACTGACATTGGCTTGAAGGGCGTCTTTGAGACGGAGGAGTGCGGCACCCTCACAATGTTTGAGCCCCCTGAGGGTTGGAATATTTCCGCGTATGTTAAGACGGCGCAGCCAGGAAAAAAGTATCTGTTCCATGTTTCAAATCGTTCACCTAAGAAAGATCAAGATTTTGTAACAACCCGCTTTGAGGAAATTAAGGAATGACAGTTCGCAGCTCCAGAACCTGCGGAGAACCCACCAGACAAGACACTGAGAAAGCAGGAAAGCAATGTTCCCATGGATTAAGAAACTCACATCCCCGGAAGCCAGAATTTTCATTAGTCTTGTTCTGGGTATGGGGTTATTGTTTACATTCATGCACTATACAACGCATATCGAAGATAAAAATTGGTACGCCGTATGCACCGTGAAATCAGCTAGAGTTGAAATTGTTGGGGGTCAGGTGTCAAACATGACTGACACTTCTCCCAAAGGTATTTTTGAGACAGATGAATGTGGTGTTATTGAAATGTATAACGCTCCAGATGGCAAAAATATTCCGGAGTATGTTTCCCAAATTCAGACGGGAAAGAAATATAAAATGTATAAAACATGGAGCACGAGAAATGATGATAGAAACTTTAACACTCTTCGCCTTGAAGAAATCAAAGAATAACCAGCTCATGAGCCATAAATAAAGCCCCGTGTGTAAAGCCCCGTGTGGCGCGAGTCTTCAACTGAACTGCGCCCCGAAACTTGGACGCATTAAATA
>NZ_KV810711.1:0-1073 GCF_001812895.1 Rothia sp. HMSC069C04 | reverse complement strand
TAGGACGCCTCAATATCACCCAGACGCTGAGCCATACCAACCTTCTGGTTACATTCCGCTTCGATAGTTGCGAGGCGAATCACTTCTTGAGTTTTTTCCTCCTCACTCTTAGAACTTACGTCAATATTGGACGTCTCTTGACTACCCCACGCCTGGTCATCCTTACGTGGTGTTAACCCATTGCTCTCTAGGCAGCTCCACCATTCAGAGCGAACTTTATTCCATTCCGGATCACTTTTCGCACTCGCATAGGCTTCCTGTCTAAGCCGGTAAGCGAAAGAGTCATTGTCATTCTCGTATTCAATTTCTTTCAACTGATTGGCACTTTCCTTGCGACATTGCCGTCTAATATCTTCCGGTATTTTCTCTGCATTCATATAAGCCTCTCGAGCCTTTTCTTCATTGGCATATCCATACTTCTTGGCATATTCAACATTCCAGGCACCATATATATTGCTGTGCTGATCATCAGAGAACGCAGGGACAGCATCAGAGTATCCCTTAGCTACGTAACATACTTGCATGATACGGGCGGTCGCCTCATTAATTACAGCCCTTGACGCATCGTCATAGTCATACTCATCCAGGGGAAGAGTAATCAAATTATTCGCGTAATCGAGCCTGGCTTTATACTCAGAATTTGAAGCACCTCCCTGAGCGCATGAAGACAGCAAAAGCGCGCCTGCTAGGGCAGTGATTGTGAATGCACTACTTTTATGCAAAAGCACACCCTCCTTTCAGAATGGAAGAGAAACTTAAAGCAGGAAAGCATCTTGTCTCTCTACCACCATTCACTTAGCAACCCACATGCATAACTGAGCTAATCCGGTCATCCCAGGTCTCACCCCAATGGAGACCTGCATGGCTTAGACCCCGCAGATAGTTGAGGTCGGAAGAAGAATCAAACCTGCGACCCCTATAGTGGCTGTCTTCGTAATAGCGCCACCGACATCCATCAGAATGCAATGAAGATGCACGGTCATTCATCCAACCCAGATGAGGGTTAGTCCCGGTGTACATGCGGGACCCAAGGAAATTTGCATCCGAATAGAAAGTAACACCCGCATGTGCCG
>NZ_KV810710.1:0-23733 GCF_001812895.1 Rothia sp. HMSC069C04 | reverse complement strand
TTTCGATAGGTTAGTGTCTTCGCCGTGGGTCTTTAACCCGCAGTGAAGGCACTAACCTATCGAAAGGTCCGTAACCTATCGAAAGGTCCGTAACCTATCGAAGAATCCCCCTATCAACAAGCCCCCGCACCCATACCGCGTAACAACCCGTAATAATCCGTAACACCCCCTTGCGGGATACCCCCCTAGGGTATATACTGGAGCCATGGAAACCACCAGCAACCAGTGCTGCCACAGCACATCCACCCAGGTCAGCACCGCATCCGGCACACCCGCCGAAAAACCCACTGAGGCGCACACTGGCGCATGCTGCAGTGGCGAGGCACCCGAAACCCAGCACGGTTACGCCTCCAACAAAGAGGCGCACCTCAAGCGCCTGCGCCGCATCGAAGGGCAGGTTCGCGGCATCGCCCGCATGGTCGACGAAGACAAGTACTGTATCGACATCCTCACCCAGGTTGCCGCGGTCTCCAAGGCGCTCCACGCCGTCTCCCTGAACCTGCTCGAAGAGCACATCGGCCATTGCGTGACCGGCGCCGCCGTCGAATCCGAACGCACCGGCGACCCGACCATCGCAGAGGCCAAGGTCAAAGAGGCAACCGCCGCGATCTCGCGCCTCATGCGCAGCTAAACACGCTGCCCCTAAATACCGGGCGGCCCCAAGTTTTCAACCCATTACCGAAAGGAAATCATCATGAGCACCACCACCGTTAAGGCAACCGGCCTGACCTGCAACCACTGCGCTATGAGCGTCAGCGAAGAGGTCAGTGAAGTTCCCGGCGTGACCGGCGTGACCGTGGATGTCGTCAAGGACGGCGTCTCCACCGTGACCATTGAGCACGAGGGCACCCTCAACACCCAGGCTGTTGCAGACGCTATCGTAGAGGCTGGCTTCACCCCCGCCGTCTAGCGCGGCAGCCGGCTCGATTAGGAGTCATCATGGCTTACCCTCCGCAGTACATTGCGATGGTTGTTGGCGCGGTCCGCACCCTTGTCGGCGCCGAAAACATGCACCTGCGCGACGCGATCACCCGCGTGGCCAGGCAGATGAATCTGGATGCGGCGCTGGTCGATTCGTGGGTGAAGCAGAGCCCCGAATACACGGCGCGTGAGGATGCGCCCGGTGCGGCGCGACGTAGCGGCACGAGCGCGAATAAGCGTTCCGCCGAGCACGAGCAGGGCGTGAAGGCGCGTGAGAAGGCGAACGCTTCGCCGTTCCCGCGGGCTGCCGTGAAGCGTGCCTACGGTGTGTCCGATCGTGGCGCGAAGGTGACAGGTATTCGCCCGCGCACGAGCAGGCCGGATGGGCTGCCCGGCGACCACTAAGCCGCCGCTTTCACAGCCGCAGCATTACTCCCGCCGCCGCGTTTACAGCCTCGCGGTTTTACCCGCGGCTTTCACTCCCGCGACACCCTCAGTACTGCACCCTAAACACTGCACCATACACCGTCCGGGGCGGGGTCCTTCGGGGCCCCTCCCCCGGCTTGGTGTACCTTTTTCTACCCTCCCGTTTTTGAGTTTTGAGGAAGTATTGTGTCTTCTACACAGCCTTCAACAAGCACCCGCGAGACCTCATCACAGAGTGAGCGTTCTCTTTTTAATCCTGCCGGAACGACCGTAAAATCAACGGAATCCACCCGAATCATCCACGTGGATATTCAGGGTATGACCTGCGCATCCTGCGTGGGTCGCGTGGAGCGTAAGCTCCGCAAAATCCCCGGCGTTGACCCGGCGGTGAACCTGCCGCTGGAGTCGGCGCGCGTCATCGTACCTGAGGGTGTGAGCGACGAGCAGATTGTTGAGACCATCAACAATGCCGGCTACACGGCGCACCTCAAGAACGGGCCGCGCGCGGGCGCTGGAACGAACGCGAGCGCATCCGGCGGCGGCAACCAGCACAGCACCCCGAGCATGAAGGGCGGCTTCACTGACCGCATTATTTATGCGGCGATTTTGGGTGTGCCGATTTTCTTGATTTCGATGTTCCCGTCGTTCCAGTTCCCGAACTGGGGCTGGGTCGTGGCGATTCTGACCGCGCCGGTCGCGTTCTGGTGCGCCGCGCCGTTCCACCGCGCCGCGCTCATCAATGCCCGTCACGGCTCCTCCACGATGGATACGCTCGTGTCCCTCGGCGTGGTCGTGGCGTACTTCTACTCGTTGGCGCAGCTGCTCATGAACCCGGCACTGACGGCGCACGTACACCATGCGGGCGGCAGTTTCTGGTCGATGTTTACCGGCCACCACGCGCCGCTATACTTCGATTCGGCGTCCATGGTGACGCTGTTCCTGCTGATTGGCCGCGCAATTGAGCACCGTACTCGCCATCGTTCTTCGGAGGCGCTGCGCACCCTGCTGAGCATGGGCGCGAAAGAGGCGACTCTGCTGCGCACCGACAAGCAGGGCGTGACCAAGCAGGTGCAGGTTCCGGTGGAGGATCTCATGCCGGACGACCTGTTCCTGGTGCGCCCGGGCGAGAAGATTGCCACGGATGGTGTAGTGGTTGAGGGGTCGTCGGCGGTGGATGCGTCCCTGCTGACGGGTGAGTCTGTGCCGGTGGAGGTGCATCCGGGTGATGCGGTCACGGGTGCGACGGTGAATACGTCTGGTTCGTTGACGGTGCGCGCCACCCGTGTGGGCACTGAGACGACCTTGGCGAAGATGGGTGAGCTGGTGGCGAGCGCGCAGGAGACGAAGGCTCCTATTGCTCGCCTGGCGGACCGTGTTTCTGCCGTGTTCGTGCCGGTGATTTTGACGATTTCGGCGCTGACCCTGGTCGGCTGGTGGCTGATTTCCGGTGACGGTGCGGCGGCGTTCAACGCAGCGGTGTCGGTGCTGGTGGTGGCCTGCCCGTGCGCCCTGGGTTTGGCGACCCCGACGGCACTGCTGGCGGGTACGGGCCGCGGCTGGCAGCTGGGCATTTTGATTCGTAATGCGCAGGTGTTGGAGGCGACGAGCACGGTTGATCGCGTGGTGCTGGATAAGACCGGTACGGTGACGACTGGTGAGATGTCTGTGGCGTTCTACGGTACGTTTGGTGACTATGAGTCGGCAGGTGACTTGTCCGGTATTTCGCCGGATTCTGCCGGTTCCAAGAATGAACGTTCCCTGTCTGTTCTGCATGATGCCGCCGCCGTGGAGGCGCTGAGTGAGCACCCGATTGCCCGCGCGATTGCCGGTTTTGCCCGTGAGCAGGGCGTGCTGGCGGAGGGCGCATCGGCACCGAGCGTGAGCGACTTCGAGGGTGTCCCCGGAGGCGTGCGCGGCGTACTGAGCGGTGCGGGTGAAGGTGCCGAGAGCGGCGCCTCCCGGCTGGTTGTGGTGGGTACTCCCGAGTACCTGCAGGCGGCGGGTGCGCAGCTGAGCGAGGCTCAGTTGGCTCTGCTGGATCAGGCTCGCCGGGCGGGTCTAACGACGGTGGTTGTCGCCCGCGGCGAGGCCCCTGACGAGGCCCCTGACGAGGCCCCGAGCAGCACCTCCGCTCTGCAACCGATCGGCATGATTTCGGTTGCTGACACCCCCAAGCCGGAGGCGGCAGAGACCATGGCGCAGCTGCGTGAGCTCGGCATGGAGCCGATCCTGCTCACCGGTGACGCCCCGCAGGTTGCGCAGGCGATCGCCTCGCAGGTCGGTATTTCGGCTGAGAACGTGTACGCCGGCGTGACCCCGGAGGGTAAGTCGCAGGTGATTGAGAAGTTGCAGGCTGCCGGTCACCGCGTGGCGATGGTCGGCGACGGCGTGAATGACGCCCCGGCGCTGGCTCTTGCTGAGCTGGGCATTGCGATGGGTTCGGGCACGGACGTTGCCGCGGAGGCCGCCGATATTGTGCTGACCCGTTCGGATGTTGCTTCGGTGGTGACGGCACTGCGTCTCTCCCGCGCTACGCTGCGCACCATTAAGTCGAACCTGTTCTGGGCGTTCGCCTACAATTCGGTGGCTGTTCCGGTTGCCGTGGCGGGCTTGCTGAACCCGATGATTGCGGGTGCGGCTATGGCGTTTAGTTCGGTGTTTGTGGTGCTGAATTCTATGCGTCTGACGGCGTTTAGGAAGTAGCGCTCTGCCGTTATACAGAATGAATCGCTGCGCGCGATTTCAAACGAAAATTTCAAAAGCATATCTCACCGTGCTTTTTGCACGGTAAAAGATATAAAGAAATGCACCGCCCGTGTAAAGGCGGTGCATTTCTTTATATTTAGTTTTCACGGGCGGCGGCTTGAACGTCTAACTTGAACACCTAGCTTGAGCATCCAGCACAAACATCTAGCGCAAACGCCCCACCCGATAGCCCGAGCTAACAGCCCGGCAGAACCTAGGCCCAGGTGACCAGGTCCTCGATGGAGCGGCGGCTCTTCGGTGCGATTTCGTGGGCACGGTAACCGAAGGTCACAGCCACGGACACACCGAACTCTTCCGGGTCGAACAGGCCAGCGGAGGCGAGCAACTCGTTCACTGCTTCGTAGTTCATACCCTCAATGGGGCAGGAGTCGATGCCGAGCATTGCGGCGCCGGTCATCATGTTGCCCAGGGCAATGTAGGTCTGCTTGGACGCCCAGTCGAAGAGCGCGCGGTCGCTTTCCAGGATCTTCATGTCGTTCTTCTGGAAGCTGCCGTAGCGCTCGAGTGCGGCCTCCATCTGCTCCTCGGTGAGGTTGCGGCCTTCGAGGGTGCGGCGCATCCACGGGGTGTCGTAGCGCAGGCCCTTCTTCGCCAGCAGTACGACCAGGTGGCTTGCGTCGTCGAGGGCGCCCGCCATGCCCCAGGCGATCGGCTTGAGCTTTTCGCGCAGTTCGGGGTCCTGGATGACCAGGAACTTCCACGGCTCGGTGCCGACGGAGCTGGGCGACAGGCGCGCAAATTCGAGGATTGCGGCGAAGTCTTCGTCGCTGATGCGGCGGTCGGGGTCGTAGGCGCGGGTTGCGCGGCGGCGGGCGAAAATTTCGAGAGCTTCTTCGCGGGTTACGGTCACGGTTTCATCCTTTGCATGAGGGTTTCATTACCCTGTCATGCTACACCCGCGGAGGGTGCGGGCGGCGGAAAATGTGATTAGTTACGCCTGCAGGAAATACGCCCGCGAGCGGCGGGACCGTATTGCCGGTGTCGTATTACAGGGTGTACGAAGCCGGTGGGCTGGTACCCAAGGCGCCCAGAGCGCACCTGCCCAGCACCTCCTATGATGCCCCTACTCGGCACCGGCTTTCATCCACACATCCGAGGAGGCGCGGCGACCAAAAATGACCGCGCGGATTCCCTGGAAGTACAGAATATACGCCGCCCACAAGCCGCAATACCCGGCGAGCGCATCCATGGTGCCGGCGCCGACCGCCCAGTGCAGGCCGAGCATGACGGGCACGTACATCACGAGCATGATGAAGCAGCCAATTGCCAGGTATTTCACGTCCTGCGCGCCCATGAGGATGCCATCCAGGGTGAACACGTACGCGGCGATGGGCTGGCCGAGCGCAATGATGACGGTGGCGATGGTGAAGAGGAACGCCACCTGCGCGTCCTGCGTGAAAATCCAGGAGCCGAAGAAGCCGATGAGCGGGCAGATCAGGCCGGTGATAACGCCGTAGATGAGGCTCATGCGGAGCAGCCGGTTTTTCAGCTGGCGCACCTTCGCACGCTCGGATTCTACGTTGAGGTCGCGTTCGCCGAGTTCCTTGCCGAGTAGCGCCTGGGCGGCGATGGCGAGGGAGTCCAGGGCGTAGAGGAAGAGGTTAAATACGCCCATGCCGAGCTGGTATGCGGCGGTGTGTTCGGTGCCGAATCGTGCCACGACGAACACGGTCAGCAGGGAGGCGATGCGCATGGACAGGGTGCGCAGCATGAGCCAGGAGCCGAGTGAGAGCACCGAACGCATGCCGGCGACGTCGGGTGCCCAGCGGACGGCGTGTTCGCGGGTGCCGCGCATCATGACCACGCCGAGGGCGGCAGCCATGCCCCACTGGGTGAGGGAGGTGCCGGTCGCCGAACCGGCAACGCCCCAGCCGACCGGGTAGATGAGCAGCCAGTTCAGCACAATGTTCACGAGCGTGCCGACCGTGGCGACTTTGAGCGGGGTGACGGTGTCTTGCAGCCCGCGGAGCGTGCCGACCTGCGCGAGGATAATCATCATCGGCGGGATGCCCCAGAGCGAGTGGTGCAGGTAGTCGAGGGCGTAGCTGATGGTTTCGTCGGTCGCGCCGAGGCCGCGTAGCAGCGGGTCGGCGAAGGCGTATCCAGCGATCATGAGGAGCATGCCGAGGCCGAAGGCGACCCACACGCCGTCCACACCGATCTGCCAGGCGCGGCGCAGGTTCTTCTCGCCGAAGGCGCGCGCCACGGCGGGCGTAACGGAGTAGGCTAGAAAGTTCATGAGACCCACGACCGTGGTGACGAGCGTGGCGGCGATGCTCATGCCCGCGAGTTCTGCTTTGCCGAGTTGGCCGATGAGGGCGGAGTCGGTGAGCACGAAGATGGGTTCGGCGATGAGCGCGCCGAAAGCGGGCACGGCGAGCGCGAGGATGCGCCGGTTCAGCGAAGGCTCAGCGGCGTTGGCGCTGGGGCTCGCGGCGGTATTCTTCGCGGGCGCGCCGGGCGCAGTGCCACCGGACGCAGTGTTACTGGGTTCAGTGCCGCCGGGTTCGGTATTCGGGTGCTTCTGTGTGCTCATCCTTCTAGGCTACTCCCCGCCGCCGCGGTGGGTGCCTGCGCGCGGGGCGGGGTGCACTCTGCGAGATGGGCGCGGTTAGGCGCCTCGGCCGCGCAGTTCGTCGAGGGCGCGGCGCTCCTTCTTGGTGGGGCGGCCGCTGCCTCGTTCACGTTTGGCGACCGGAGGCATGGAGAGGTAGGCGGGGCGCGGTCCGGAGAGGTCTTCGTAGCAGGTGACGGCGATGGGGGCGCCTACGCGTTTGACGAGGAGTTTTTCGACTTTGAAGACGCGTTCCCAGCCGGGGTAGCGCACGCGCACCACGTCGCCCTTCTTGAGTTTTTGGGAGGGTTTGGCGGGGGCGTCGTTGACGCGTACGTGGCCGCCTTTACATTCGTCGGCGGCGAGGGAGCGGGTTTTAAAGATGCGCACGGACCAGAGCCAGAGGTCGAGCCTGGCGCTGGTTAGTGCGTTGGTGTCTTCTGCGGTCATGTGTTCATTGTGGCGCGAGGCGGGCGGGGCACCAAATCAGGTGCGCCCACCTGCCCGTGCTGCGCTTCCGCCGTTTTCGCAGTGATTCCACCGTATTTTTGCCGGGGTTTCGGCGGGGTTCCATCATGGCTTCGCCGAACCGCTCCGCAACCGGCACCGAACCCGCCATGCGGCAGAAAATTTTCTAGTGCACGCACCAGCCTATTGAGCGCAAACCCGCATCCACTAGGGGTATTGTTAAGTCACCTTCTCAAGAAGTGTTCTCAAGACCACATCATTCGCGTGGTCTACGGGGGGGGTTGTGGCCGCGACGCCACGGGCTCCCCGTAACAGATTGGATATACACCATGTCAGCTTTGAAAAAGCTTCTGGCGGCTGCCCTCATCAGCACTGTGCTGTCTTCTTGCTCCTTCGGTCCCACGTTGGAGAAGGATGAAAGCGCCCGAGCAATCTTCGACACAGAAAATGACCGGGTGATCCTGCCTCTGGACGCATACAACACCGCCGGCAAGGGCGAATACTTCACCAAAGCCCTTGAGCTCGCCCGCAAAAAGTGCTTTGCCGAACACGGGCAACACTACGAGATGTTCGTCCCCACCGAAGGATCCGGCAGGAACCTCGGCAGAACCTACGGGATCTGGAACGTTGAGCACGCCCAAAAATACGGCCTCCACGAGCGCGAAGACTCAAATACGCTGGACCTCTCCTCCCCTGCCGCCTCATCCGACCCTGGGAAGGATGTCCGCACCGAATGCTATCAGCGCGCCGTCGATGAGATGAAGCAAATTGGAGAGATACCCTTCGGAAGCAGCACGTTTACGCGTTTGGAGACCGACGCCCGAAATGCCGCAGGCGATAGGCAACTCAAAAAATCTCTTGACGACGAGTGGAAGCGATGCGTCAAGGATAAGGGCCTCACCCCCGATAGTGAGGTGACCGTCGAGGAAGAAAAGAATATTCCTCAGAGCGCCGTCGCCTCCGAGGAAGAAATTCGAATCGCCACCATCGAGGCGCAGTGCGACCGGGATATAGGCCGTTCGCAGAAGCTCTACGACCTGCAAGCGCAGTACCAGAAGCCGCTCGTCGCCAAGAACCAGGCAGCCCTGGAGAATGAGCTCAAAGAATTCAAACGCCGGGACGAGCAGTTCAAGCAGTACGTGCTCGACAACCAGTAACAGCGAATAGCAGTCGGTAACAGCCAGTATGCCGACAGAAAAGGGTGTGTGTCGTGTTCAGTGAACACGGCACACACCCTTCTTAAGCTGTACCGGCTATATTGTGCCGGCTACGTTGCGCCGGTTATCCAACCCGCGGTGGTTATGCCTCCACCGTTGCGGTGCGGCGCTCCTTGAGAGCCCAGCCAATCACGCCGGTCAGCAGACCGAACGCAATCCAGGAACCAAGCACCAGCCACTGGTCACTCGTTGCAACCTCCGGGAAGTACGCAATCGAACGCAGCAGAGTCGAGGAGGCACCCGGCACCAACATCTGACCAATCTGCCCCCACACACCGGGCAGGAACACGCTCGGCATACTTGCGCCCGAAATCGGGTTACCAATGAACATGGTGATGACCGCGCCTACTGCGAGACCAATCAGCGGCGAAGACAGTGCACCCACACCCACAATGAAGAAGGCGGTCGCCAGGTAGGTAGCGCCGAACGCAGCCCACAGGGTTGCGAAGTCGCCGGGGATGATGCCGAACCAGACGTTCAGAATCAGGGCGGTCAGTGCACCACCGATGACGGAGTACAGGGTTGCGGTGGCGAAGCGGCGCCAGGTGCCGTTCACGCGCAGTACGGAGAAGGAACCGCCGAGAATACCGCCAATGACCAGCGGAAATGCGGAGATAGCGATACCGGAACCGGAGGAGTCATTCTCACTCAGGGGTACCACGACGGTGGTCTTCACCGCCATTGCGGATGCCTGCTCGGCCTGCACCTTCATCTGCTCCAGCTGGGCGGCGGCCTGCGCACCCTGTTCACCGCCCGTCTGCACCGCCTGGGTGAGGGCTTCCGTCTTAGCGGCGAGTGCCTTCTGCTGAATCTGCGCGTTCAGCTGGGTGGCAACACCGTTGAGCATCTGGGTTGCTGCGGCGTTTGCGGCTGGTGCGGTCAGCACTTCGGGGGCGGCGCCTTCGGTGAAGATGATTGCGCCGTAGGTTTCGCGCTGCTTGATTTGCTGTTCAGCCTCTTTGCGGGAGGATGCCTGCTTCAAGTCGAAGGTTTCAATACCTTGGTCTTTGAGGGACTGTTCAAACTGACTGACGGTCACCTCGGGGCCTGCGATAGAGACGGGCAGATTCTTTGCTTCCATGGTCTTGGTGGGCCAGGTGAAAGCTAGGACGATGAGTGCTACCACCAAGGATGATAGTACGGAGGTGGTGATGACCTTGAGCCAGGAGGAACGGTCGGTGGTTTCTTGCGTGCTTGTTTCTGCAATGCTCTTTGCCGCGATCTTCTGGGATGCGGCAGCTTGGGTGGCTGCGGCGGTCACTGCTTCTGCGGTGACTGCGGTGGCGGTTTCGTTGTTCATGACAATCTCCAAACAAAATGCTTATTTCGTTTACGAGTCAGAACTCTACTCTCGATTTTTACCGAGTGCAAACAAAATAGCTATTTTGTTTGTAAAGTCACAAAAAGAACTTCCATTGTGTTTGTAAGTTTTGTGCCCACTCCCTAAACTGGAACCATGCCCCGACTAACAGACGCCACCAAAGCCGCACGCCGAGCCCAAATCATCGAAGCCGCCGTTAGCTGCTTCCTCGAAAAGGGCTACACCAACACCTCCATGAGCGACATCATCAAAGCCTCCGGGCTGTCCTCCGGATCCATCTACTCGCACTTCTCCGGCAAAGAAGACATCCTCACCACCGCCATCAACGAACGCCTCGAAAACATCAAAAAGCTCTACGAAACACTCCCCGAAGGCGCCGGACCCCAGGACATTCTCGAAATCATCTACACCAACCAGATGGTTAACGAGAACTTCTCCGCCATGCTGCGCATCCGCCTTGAATCGCTCCACGCGCCCGAAATCGCCAGGGCAACCGCGAACATCATGCCCCTATTGCAGGGCATCATCGTAAAGACCCTCACCCCCTGGGCGGCCGAACAGCTACGCGTTCTGCACGAAATCAACCCCGACCCGGCGCAGCGCACCCCCGAGCAGGAGGCGCTCATCACCGACTACGCCCGCGATACTGCGGACGCCTTCATGATGATTTTCCAGGGCTACATGCTCCGCTCCTTCTTCGGTAACCCCAAGGAAAAGGACCACCTCTACCGCGTCGCTTTAGCGCTTCTTCCTGAGTAGTTGACCGACCGATAGTCCCCAAAAATCACCCTTGAGCGGTTGTTTTTCAGCATTTAGACCATACAGGGGCAACATAGGTCATTCACATCCTGCAGGCGTAGAATCAAGGAACCATGACTGAATCCTGCACCCCCGCAACCCCCGAGCCGCGCGCCACCAACCCCACCGAGCTGAACAACCTGCGTGCCGCACACGCCGATGAGCTCTCTTCACGCACCCGCGCCACGAGGATCCCGGCGGACTCCTGCTCCCTCTATGACGACGAGGCTCTCGGTGGCACTGCCGGACGCGCCACCGCCTGGCTGGCGCTCGAACACGTGGGCCAGTGGGGCCGCGATGTACTGGACGGATCCGCCCTCGGCGAGGAACTCTCTGCCGCACTGGGCGAGGCAGTCTCGCAGGCGGGGCTGAAGTTCCTGCTCATTCGCCAGGTGGGCAGGGAGGGGCGCGTACTGCACGGCGCGCCGGATGCATCCGGCAACCCGACCCACCGGGTACTCTACGCACTCTGCACCCCGGGTGAGGAGAAGCTCTACTCGTTCAGCGTGAGCGCCCCCGAGCAGCTGCTCGAACTGCCGTTGGACAACCCACAGGAGTTGATTCAGGCGACCGGAGCCGAGCTCATGGACTCCCCCGCTATTCTCGTGTGCACCCACTCTAAGCGTGACCGTTGCTGTGCTCTGCGCGGCCGACCCATTGCGGCACACCTGGCGGATATCCTACCCGCGAACGCGGTCTGGGAGTGCTCGCATACGGGCGGTCACCGCTTTGCCCCGGTCGGCATTATGCTGCCCACCGGCTACACCTACGGTCGCCTCTCGGAGCCTTCGGCGCTGGCGGCGTACCTGTCGCTGGCGGGTCGCGATATTCCGTCGCTGCACGGTCTGCGTGGGCGCAGTACGGATACTCCGGTGGAGCAGGCGGCGGAGGTTGCCGTGCGCCTCGAATTGGAGAAAAAGGGTGAAGAAGTAACCTCTGGAGGTTTGGTTTCACGTGAAACATCGGGGCGGGAGGCATTCATTGCGCTCCGCGAGGCGGGCGTCGATGTGAACGTCGAGACAAGCACTGAATTCTCCCCTGAATTTTTTGCGGCGTTCTCGCCTAAAGATTTCTCCGAACACCCCACCATGGAGGCGGCACTCACCTCCCACACCGACGGACGCACCTGGGTCACCTTCTTCGAGCGGGTCGCCCTTGAGCCGCGCCCCAACTCGTGCGGCAAGGGTCCCGCAGATGCTTTCAGCCGCGAGCTGCTCGCACTGCATCAGCTCTAGCACCCGCGCATGATGTAGACAGCGCGAAGCCCTGGCGGGCACCTTCTCGGGTGCCCGCCGGGGCTTCACTGTATCCGGGATTTGCTGTATCTAGGATTCGCCGTAACTGGTATCTCAGCCTATCCGGCGAACGGGTTCGGCGCCCCGATGTACTGCAGCTCGGTGTACTCCTCCAGACCCTCGGGGCCGCCCTCGCGACCCATGCCGGACTGCTTCACGCCACCGAAGGGTGCCGCCGCATTCGAGATAACGCCGGAGTTGTAGCCGATCAGGCCGAACTCCAGACCCGCAGCCATGCGCGTAAAGCGCGGGTGGTTGCTCGTGTACACGTACGCTGCCAGGCCGTACTCGGTGTCGTTGGCGAGCTTCAGGGCGGTGCGTTCACCCTCCTCACCGTAGCCGCTGAACGTGGCAATCGGGGCGACGGGGCCGAAGATTTCTTCACGCCACACGCGCATCGAATCAGTCACGCCGGTCAGCACGGTGGGGGTCACGAAGTTGCCCTTGTTCAGGTTCTTGGGCATGCCGCCGGTATCGCTCGGAACGTTCTCCTCAAGCTCGGGAATGTACCCGCCGCAGGCGAGGAGCGCGCCCTTACCCAGGGCGTCTTCGACCATAAAAAGCATGGATTCAACCGCTGAAGGTTGAATTAGCGGCCCACATTCGGTTCCGTCGACGGTTCCGTCACCCACAACGGTCGCCTCCATGCGCTCCACGAAGGCGCGGGTGAACTCTTCGGCAATGTCCTCGTGCACGATGAATCGGTTGGCGGCGGTGCACGCCTCGCCCATGTTCCTCATCTTCGCCGCGTAGGCACCCTCCACGGCGGCGGGAATATCCGCGTCCTCAAAGACGATGAACGGTGCGTTACCGCCCAGCTCCATGGAGGTGCGCAGAACATTCTGCGAGGCCTGCGCGAGCAGGGTGCGGCCCACGGCGGTGGAGCCGGTGAACGATACCTTCCGCAGGCGCTCATCAGCCATCAGCGCCGAGACAACCTCCCCGGTGCGGGAGGTGGTCACCACGTTCAGCACGCCGTCCGGCAGTCCCGCTTCACGCATCAGGTCCGCGAAGTATAGGGAGCTGAGCGGAGTCAGGGAGGCGGGCTTGAGCACCGCGGTACAGCCCGCCGCGAGCGCCGGGGCGACCTTGCGTGCCGCCATGGCGAGCGGGAAGTTCCAGGGGGTAATCAGCAGGCAGGGGCCGACGGGGCGGCGTACGGTGGTGATCTGTAGCCCGGATTCGGGGGCAACGGCGGTGCGGCCGAAGTTGCGGGCGGCTTCTTCGGCGTACCAGCGCAGGTAGTTTGCCGCGTAGGCGACCTCGCCGCGGGACTGGTCGAGGGGCTTGCCCATTTCGAGGGTCATGAGCCGGGCGATGACTTCGGTGCGCTGCGTCATGAGCGTGTAGGCGCGGTTGAGGATATCGGCGCGTTCGCGCACGCTGGTTGCCGCCCATGAGGTGCGGGCGTCGCAGGCGGCGTCGAGTGCTTCGATGCCCTGTTCGACGCTGGCGTCGGCGACGTGCGCGAGGATTTGGCCGCAGGAGGGGTTGTGCACGGGGAAGGAGCCGTTGTCGCCGGTGACCCAGCTGCCGCCGATAAGCAGGTCGGTGGGCACGTAGAAGAAGGGGTAGGAGGGCCGCTCGTAGGGGTCGATGGGTTCGCGCTGCGGCATGTTGATGCTTTGCATGTGCGGTTCGGTGCGGCCTCGTAGCTGGGCGGATTTCGCGGCGGGCTTTGCGGCGGGACTCTCGGCGGAGCTTTCGGGTGAGGTGGTCATGGCGTGCCTTTCGGGTTGGGGCGGCCGGTGCGGTCGACTCTGACGCTTTTAATTCTAGTACCGCGCACTCCCCTACCCCTCGAACCTGCCCCGCGCGCCTATACGTCCTTGCGCGCCTCGAACCAACCCTGCGGTTCTCTCCCCTGCCCCGCGCGCCTACACGTCCCCCACCTACACGTCCCAGTCCGCCCTCCCCCACCTTTCCCCCTCGCCCGACCCTGAAAAGGCCGCGGGCACGCCGAAGGGGGCCGCATCCGCTGTGGATACGACCCCCTTCGGGTGGATTCTTCAGGTTGATTCTCACTCGGTGTGCGAGCGCCTATCTGAGAATTATGGAGCTGGGGATTATGGAAAGCGTTGCCCGGAAGGGATGCTCGGTGTTGCATCCGCTCTGCCCGGTACCCGTGTTCTCACCGCTGAGCGGCGGTGAGGCGGGCCCCTAGGTGGACTAGGCCCACCGGTCCTCTCAAATCCAGGACTGACGTGCCTCGATTCGAGTCAGCTCCAGAGGACCGCCATCGTTGGTGCCGTGGAAGCGGCCGAAGTGTACGTACGGGCCGCGGTAGGCGCTGTGGTTGATGGGGCTGGAGTATTGGCCGTTGACCGTGTAGTAGAAGCTGTTCTTGTTCACCACAATCTTGCAGTTCAGTGCCTGGCCGGTGGTGACCTTCTGGCGCAGCTTCATGGTGTGCAGCACGCGCGGGCTGGTCTGCTTGGGTTCGAAGCAGAGAATCTGCGCTACGGAGTTGCCGCGGTAGTTGGGGCGGATGGCGAGCACGTAGGTGCCGTCTTCCTGGTTTGCGGCGAACTTCTTGCCGATGCCGAAGGGGCCGTCGTGTTCGCGACCGAAAGCGACGTAGCCGTAGTGGCCGTCCTGCTGCGGCAGTGCACCGGTCCACTTCATGGAGAAGTCGAGGGTGTACTTTTCGCGGGTGGTGTAGTTCGCCAGCGGGCCGAGCAGTACGGATTCGTCGTAGCGCTGGTTGTGCACGATGGCTACGCCGGTCAGGTCGGGCATGTCCGCTGCGACGGAGGGGTCGGCGGGCAGCATGCCGTGGGGACGCTTGCCGGTCTTGATCTTGACGCTGGAGTCGAAGGGGTCACCGATTACCCAGTAGGGGTCGGGGCACATGAAGCCCTTCACGCCCAGTGCCTTGTACTTTTCGTAGGCGGAGCGGCGGTGGATTTCCCAGACGATGACTGCCTTGCCGAGGCCGGTGAGGGCGCGTACGTTCTCTTCGCTCATGGAGCCCTGGGAAGCGCCGGTCGGCTTCTCGTAGTAGGGTACGCCGATGGCGTCCACGTTTTCGTGGCGTGCCATTGCGGAAATCTTATCGATGGGGTCGCCGCCGTCGAAGTAGCACCAGGTGGCACAGCCTGCGGAGTTGGCAAGCTTCAGGTAGCGGGAGGTGGGCTTGAAGCCGCCGCTGCCGTCACGGTACATCTTGATGACGGTGCGGCGCTGCAGGCCGCGTTCGGTGATGAACTTGACGAGGCCTGCCTGTGCGGGGCCGTCCTTCGCTTCGAGGAACAGTACGACCTTCTTGCCGCCGACGGAGGCATATTCGCCGCCTGCGGGTACGGCGTCAACGGCTGCGATGGCTTCTTCGAGGGTGGGGATGTTGTACAGGTCGGTCTTTTCGCCCAGGTTCTTGCGCATGTTGACCTTGTGCTGGCGCAGTTCGGCGAGGGTGTGGCCGCGCACGTCCATGGATGCGCCGGTGGTGCGCTTGATGTTGGTGTCGTGCATGCAGACGAACTGGCCGTCGCTGGTGGTGCGTACGGAAATTTCGACGGCGAGGGCGCCGCGGCGTACGGACTCTGCGTAGGCGTAGGCGGTGTGCTCGGGGCTGATGTTGCCGGCACCGCGGTGGGCGATGAAGAATTCATCGGTCTTGTAGAGCAGCTGATGTGCGGGGGAGCCGCTGTGTACTGCCGCGAGCTGTGCGCGGGTGTTGGCTGCGGCGTGGGCTTCGCCTGCCTGGAGCATGAGGGCGGCGGGCGCCAGAGTGGAGGCGCCAATGAAGCCGCGGCGGCTCAGATTCTTGGAGATCTTCGGGAATGCAGTCACCGTAGTGGTCCTTTTTTCGTTTATGAGTTGAGCGTAATGTGTGTGGTTGGTCATTGAAGTTTTGGTTTATAGCTGAGGGTCCGGATTCTCTCAACTCAAACTGCAACTTCTATGTAGGATAACGATTTTTTATCGGTGATTCACTGCGTTCACAAGCAAATAGGGTATTATGTGCGCCTCATTCTTACCCGCTGTGCAATGCGGGTGAATGTGTTCCTCCTTTTCCGCCGCTTTTAATAGCGGCATTTCATGCGGCGTTAAAAAATTTCTCGTGTAACGAAAAAAGCCGCGCCTGTAGCCCGATTGAGCCTGCAGGACGCGACCTTTTGCGTTAAGTATTTTCGCGGGTTTTCACCGCTGTTGAAGCTGAGCTATTTTCGCTGGTTCAGCTTACTTCTTGGATGCCTGAGCGACGCGGTCACCGGCTGCAACGGGGCGGCGGGACTCAGAGTCCTTGGAGATGTTGAACTTTGCGGTGTTGGTAATCATCACCATGGTTTCCTTGGAGGGGATGCGACCCTCGATAGCTGCCCAGTCGACCTCGATAATGGGTGCGCCTGCCTCAACCTTGTCACCTACGTTAGCGAGCTTGGTGAAGCCGTCGCCGCCGAGCTCAACGGTGTCGATACCGATGTGGACCAGTACCTCACCGCCGTTTTCGGTGCGGAGCATGAATGCGTGCAGGGTGTCCTGAATCAGTGCAATGGTGCCTGCAACGGGTGCGACGATGGTGCCTGCGGTGGGGTTCACTGCGTAGCCGTCGCCCATAACGCCCTGAGAGAAAACGGGGTCGGAGACTTCGCTCAGCGGCAGGTACTCGCCGGTAGCAGGTGCGACGTAGACGTCTGCGGACGATGCTTCCTGTGCGGCAGCTTCCTTCTTCTTCTTGCCGAAACCGAACATGTATGCTCCTTCTGGTCGTGTGGCGCTATGAATAGCGTGTATTTGTAACGCTGATGCGTCCGCGTCGGATGCGGGCGTCGTTGCCTTCTTGGTTTCACACCGGGCGACGTCTGCCTGAATTGCAGGGTTCGCACACTCCGGTGCATATGCACTCAGAATACAACACCTGAACCCGCAGCTCACGAGCTGAGGGTCATTCGACTCGAATTCTGCAAATATTCCGCAAATCTGGAACTTCAACTCACACTTCTGCACTCTTGAGGGCACGAGTACACTTAGTGAAGGACTGGCGCCCCTCCCCCGAGCTGGCGCTGATAAGAAAGAAAAGGCTAAAAACTGATGACTGAAGCGGCTGAGACCGTTCTTGAAGTATTTATTCCGGGCCCCGGTGAGAACCCGGAGGATCCGCAGGATATGGAGCGCTCCGAGTTCCTGGGCGCCGCACAGGAGGCGCTGGATTCGGGCGTGTACATTGAGGTGTACTCCACCGACTCCTACCCGTCCGCATTTGAAGAGTGCGCACCGGTCGCCGAGCAGATTGAGATGAACGGCCGCGAGGTTCTGCCGCTCATGCTCGTCAACGGTGAGGTGAAGGTGTCCTTCGCGTACCCGACTGCCGAGCAGATTAAGCGTTTTGCGCGCGCCCACCTGGTTGCCCAGCCGAAGGCTAATGCGGCAGCGGCTGCGTGCGGCCCGTCCGGTTCCCCGGCGGCGTCGATGATCCCGAACCTGAGCGGCGAACCCGCCGGTTTCGCGGCAACCCTGGCGGGTAAGGCACCCCAGCCGGTCGGCGGCCCCGAGATCGGTAACCGCGTGAACCTCATGGGTGGCGACACCGGCGACGGTATCCCCACCTCCGGTTCGGTGGCTGTGAAGTCCGGCGGCTGCGGATGCGGTGGTTGCGGCTGCGGCGGCAAGTAAACCCACCCCTGCCGGCAACGAGCGCCCGACTCACCCGGTTCTAAACTGCGCACCCAAAGAACTGCATAAACAAAGAGCGGTGCCCGCCTCCTCATGATGAGGAAGCGGGCACCGCTTTCGCTTAACGAAGCTTAGGTTCACACCCGGCAGCGGCTACAGGAGCCGCGGCGGGCGAACAGTACCTTACTTGATGGAGGTACCGACGGAACCGAGCTGCTGGCAAGCCTCGACCACGCGTGCGGCCATGCCTGCCTCTGCAGCTGCACCCCAAACGCGGGGGTCGTAGGTCTTCTTGTTGCCGACCTCGCCGTCAACCTTCAGCACACCGTCGTAGTTGCTGAACATGTGGCCAGCAACGGGGCGGGTGAATGCATACTGGGTGTCGGTGTCGATGTTCATCTTGATAACACCGTAGGACACTGCGTCTGCAATCTCCTGCTCGGTGGAGCCGGAGCCACCGTGGAAGACCAGGTAGAAGGGCTTGTCGCCCTTGCCGTACTTAGCGCCGACCTCGGTCTGGATTTCCTTGAGCAGCTCGGGGCGCAGGTGAACGTTACCGGGCTTGTACACGCCGTGAACGTTACCGAAGGTCAGAGCAGCCATGTAGGTGCCCTTCTCGCCCAGGCCGATTGCCTCAACGGTCTTGATTGCGTCTGCAACGGTGGTGTACAGGGAGTCGTCGATAGCGCCTTCAACGCCGTCTTCCTCGCCACCAACGGCACCAATCTCAACCTCGAGAACGAGCTTTGCCTTGGAGGTACGCTCGATCAGCTCAGCAGCAATCTTCAGGTTCTCGTCCAGGTCGATTGCGGAGCCGTCCCACATGTGGGAGTTGAAGATGGGGTCTTCACCGCGAGCAACAGCCTTCTCGGACTCTGCCAGCAGGGGCAGGACGAAGCCTTCCAGCTTGTCCTTGGGGCAGTGGTCGGTGTGCAGTGCAATGTTCACGTCGTACTGCTTAGCAACTTCGCGTGCGTATGCTGCGAAGGCCAGGGAGCCAACGACCATGTCCTTCTTGGAAGCGCCGGACCAGTATGCTGCACCACCGGTGGATGCCTGGATGATGCCGTCCGAGCCAGCCTCTGCGAAGCCGCGGATTGCAGCATTCAGGGTCTGGGAGGAGGTCACGTTCACTGCGGGGTACGCGAAGCCCTTTTCCTTCGCGGTCTGCAGCATTTCTGCGTAAACTTCGGGGGTTGCAATAGCCATATGCTGACTCCTTGGATAGATGCGACCGGTTACCGATGCTGGGCCGGTTCACCATATTTTGTTGGCGCGCGAGACGCCTCCTACTCGCACTATTTTACCAAGATACGACTTATTTATCGTTAATTTTTTGTGGGTTTTTTTGGGTTTACTGCAGCGAAATTTCCGCGAATTACCGCGGTAAAGTAGAGGTGTTAATGACTTGATGTCTTCTGTGCGTGCAGGGCAGCGTACACATCACCCGGACGCGATGAAAGGAACCTCCCATGAGCAAGGCGAGCGCTAAAAATAATCCAAAACAGCTCGACGCGAAACGTGAGAAGCGTGCCCGCCAGGCGCAGCGTCGTGCTGAGCGTGAGCATCCGAATGCGGCGGCTATTGCCCCGGTGCGCGCCCAGTTGGATGAGATTCTGGAGCGTAAGAGTCGGCATGTTTTGGGGCATGGCGATATGGCGAAATCCCTTGAGTTGATGGAGAAAATGCGTGATGAGGGTGCGAGTGACCACGAGATTGATGTGGCGCTTGCGGAGGCGAAGCTCCCCTCGGTCGTGCAGGTGGGCCGTAAGTCGTTGATGCGTTGGCCGAGCTGGTGGTGGTTGAATCGTCGTGAGCGTGCGTTGCGGGCGAAGATTGACCGCCTGATGGAGGGCTAAGTCCCCGTTTTGAATAGGTTGTGAGAGCACCCCGTTGTGGGTGCTCTTGTGCTGTGCGGTGGTGGGATAATTGATTTTTTGGACTCAGGGTTCAATTAATCTATTTCACAAAACAATGAAAACCACACAATACAACATGAACCAAATATATTTATAAGATATGCATTATATGTATATAAATTGTTACGTGATGCGAGTTATATTACCTAAATTACCGTGCTATAGTCATTACAACCCGCAGACGTGTTCCCAACCACATTTCGTGTAACACGTGCTTCAGACGTAACTATCCAAGGAGGTATAGCGTGAGCACCTCACCGAACAAGAACCCGCAGACTTCTGCAGCGGATCAGTACACTAAGCCCCCCACAGATGACCCGTTCGCACACGAACAGGAAGGCTTCCACAAGGGGCTTGGCGCACGTCAGCTCCAGATGATTGCCATCGGTTCCGCTATTGGTACCGGCCTGTTCCTGGGCACCGGTAGCCGCCTGCAGGACGCAGGCCCCATGCTCGCCGTTATCTACGCCGTCATCGGCTTCTTCGGCTACCTGATTCTTCGAGCCCTCGGCGAGCTGATCCTTCACCGCCCTTCCTCGGGCTCCTTCGTCTCTTACACCCGCGAATTCTACGGCGAAAAGGCCGCATTCGTATCCGGATGGCTGTACTGGCTGAACTGGGCAATGACCGCCGTTGCAGACGCCACCGCTATCGCTATCTACATCAGCTGGTTCGGTCGATACAACCAGTTCTTCGCAGATATTCCCCAGTGGCTCAGCGCATTCATCGTCGTTATCGTCACTGTGGCTCTGAACCTCATCTCCGTGAAGCTCTTCGGTGAGCTGGAATTCTGGTTCGCGCTCATTAAGATTCTTGCCCTGCTGTCCTTCATGGCGGTAGGTATCTGGTACCTGGTCTTCGGTGAACCCATCAACGGCGTCACCCCCGGCCTGAGCCTTATTGCAGCCAATGACGGCTTCTTCCCCAACGGTATTCTTCCCGCTCTTATCGTGGTTCAGGGCGTTGTGTTCGCCTACGCCGGTATTGAGCTGGTCGGCACCACCAGTGGTGAAACCAAGAACGTTGAGAAGGTTATCCCCCGCGCTATCAACACCGTGATCTGGCGTATCGCGATCTTCTACGTTGGTTCCGTGGTTCTGCTCTGCCTGCTCATGCCCTACACCGCATACAAGGACGCAGAGTCGCCGTTCGTGACCTTCTTCGACGCTATCGGTATTCAAGGCACCGCACCGATTATGCAGCTGGTCGTTATTACCGCGGCTGCTTCCTCGCTGAACGCTGGCCTGTACTCCACCGGTCGTATCCTCCACTCGATGGGTGTTGCAGGTTCGGCACCGAAGTTCACCACTAAGGTGTCCCGCTCCGGCGTTCCGGTGGCAGGTATTCTGCTGACCGGTGTGATTGGCCTCTTCGGTGTTGTGCTGAACTTCTTCGTTCCCGAGCAGGCGTTCGAGGTCGTGCTGAACATCGCCTCGGTGGGCACCATGGCTAGCTGGGCGGCTATCGCAATGTCGCACCAGAAGTACCTGAAGCTGGTCGGCGAGGGCAAGTACAAGCGCCCCAACTACCGTGCACCCGGCGGTCGTTTCAGCGACTGGGCTGTGATGGTCTTCCTGGCTGTTGTGCTGGTGCTGATGGCACTGGATTACCCGGTCGGCACCTACACCCTGGCATCGCTGTTGCTGGTTATCCCGCTGCTGATTATCGGCTGGTACACGGTTCGTGACCGCGTCAACGAGATTGCTCGCGTCCGTGAAGGCTACACCGGTTCCGTGCCCGTGATTGCTGCCCGCCCCGTGGTGAAGAAGCTCGTTTCGGAGCCTCGTACCCACATTGACCTGGGTGACCTTGAGGACGAGGACAACCCGAAGGGTAGCTAACCCGACCGGTTGCCTGTAATCCCGGTAATATCCCGGCGAAGGCGAATGAGGGGGTTCTAGACCCTAGCCCTAGACTCTAGGAGGTCTAGGCTCTAGGAGCTCTAGACTCTAGAACCCCCCTCCCTGCACGTCTTTTCGTGTTCGTTCCGTATTACATCCGTGTAATACATAAAGCAAAGTACATATCTACAGCATTTCTAATACGGTGTGTCCTGCAATATATTTTGAGATAATAGATATCCGCAGTGACCACCAGATGCACAAAGAAGTTTTGTGCAGATATTCAAAGGAGAAAATCATGACTGAACGTCCTAGCGCACACGCGGTGGAATTTGTTGACGTCGCCTCGATGGCGAAGTGGATTCAGAAGGACGGCGTAGGCAACATCATTGCCGGCATGGTCGACTTCCTCGAAGAAGACTTCAAGAAGTGGCAGAGCTTCGACAAGATTCCGCGCGTCGCCTCCCACACCCCCTTCGGTGTGATTGAGCTGATGCCCACCTCCGACAACATCACCTACTCCTTCAAGTACGTGAACGGCCACCCGTCGAACCCGGCACGCGGCTTCCAGACTGTGACCGCGTTCGGTCTGCTCGCTGACGTGGACAACGGCTACCCCGTGTTCCTGGCTGAGATGACCCTGCTGACCGCGCTGCGTACCGCCGGCGTGTCCGCCATGGTTGCTAAGCACCTGGCACGCAAGGATTCGAAGAAGATGGCGATGATTGGTACCGGCTCGCAGTCTGAGTTCCAGGCGCTGGGTATGCGCGCTGTGCTCGGCATTGAGGACCTGTCCGTCTACGACGTTGACCCGCACGCGATGGAGAAGTTCCGCCGTAACCTGGAGCCGCTGGGCTTCCGCATCCACCTGGCTAAGGACGTGGACGAGGCTGTTGAGGGCGCCGACATTATTACCACCTGCACCGCCGATAAGCAGCAGGCGAAGGTTCTGCTGGACCGCCAAGTGAAGCCCGGCGTGCACCTGAACGCTATTGGTGGCGACTGCCCCGGCAAGACTGAGCTGGAAAGCGAAATTCTGGACCGCTCCACCGTGTTTGTTGAGTTCCCGCCGCAGACCCGCATTGAGGGCGAGATTCAGCAGAAGGACCCGGACTTCCCGGTGGTGGAGTTCTGGAAGGTTCTGACCGGTGAGGAGCCGGGCCGCGTGTCGGATGAGCAGATTACCCTGTTTGATTCGGTGGGCTTCGCGATTGCTGACTTCTCGGGTCTGCGTTATGCCCGTGCGGCCACGCAGGACACCGACCTGCAGCAGTTCATTGACCTGGTTGCTAGCCCGGATGATCCGAAGGATCTGTACTCGCTGGTGAACGTTAACGTTCCGGTGGGCTAAAGGACTAAGCAGCCTGACGCTGAGTGGCCTTGAGCTGGCGGGCCTGTAGGTGCGCCAGCATGGGCTGCGAGGTTGAGAGTGAATAAAGTGAGGGCCGGGGAGTGGTGACATTCCCCGGCTCCTTCTTGTGAAATTTTCGTATGCACGGATTTTCTTGGAGGCTATCCGCGGCTGGTTCGCCCGTTCTGCCCTTCAGCGGGTGTGGCTACTGGCGGGTGGCGATAATTTCGCGCGCCTTCGCTATCTTCGCATCACGTTCAGCCTTCAATTCATTCAGCAGCGCCTGATTCTTCTCAATCAAAGGACCTTGATAGGACGCCTCAATATCGCCCAGGCGCTGAGCCATACCCACCTTCTGGTTACATTCCGCTTCAATCGTTGCGAGGCGAATTTCCTCCGGCTTGGCTTCTTCGTTGCCTTGGGAGGAGGTCATGAGATGTGCGCTTTCTTCGGACGTCCAGTCGCTCTCTCCTTCCCTGGGGGTTAGTCCGCGTTCACGCAGGCAGGTCCACCATTCTGAGCGAATATTTTTCCACTCATCGGTTTGGGAGGCGTAGGTGTATGCCTGTGAGTTTAGCTCTCCTACAAACCGGTATTCTTTTTCGTCCAGTTCGACGTCAGAGAATACGGCTTTCACCTCTTCTTGGCACCGGGTGTTGATGTCGTCTGGTGCTGAATCGTCTGAGCCTCGGGATTCCTTCTGGGAGTACCCGTACTTTTTGGCGTACTCAACGTTCCAGCTGCCGTATAGGCCTCCCGGTTGCGGGGTGTCTATTGAGGGCACAGCGTAGGACTGCCCGTGGTGCGCGTAGCATTCGGACATGAGCGTGTGCCACGCCGTGCTCACCGTACGGAGTGTTAGTTCATCCAAGGCGTACTCGTCCAGTGGAAGGTGTACGTAGTTCTTTGAATAATCAAGAACAGCTTTTCGTGAGGTGTCCCGCTCGGCACTGTTGGAGCAGGACACGCACGCCCCCAGCAGGCAGAATACTGCTACCGCAGAGAGAGCCTTACGCATAGGCTTTTCCTCCTCCATACCTCGTTGTAACGTTCAAACGGAGTTACCCCAATTATCCCAAGAGCTCCTATTTGCTTGTCGCTGATATCTACTGGTGGGTGGCGATAATTTCACGCGCCTTGGCTATCTTCGCGTCACGATCGGCCTTCAAATCATTCAGCAACGCCTGATTCTTCTCAATCAAAGGTCCCTGATAGGACGCCTCAATATCACCCAGACGCT
>NZ_KV810709.1:0-18768 GCF_001812895.1 Rothia sp. HMSC069C04 | reverse complement strand
AAGCAGATGCGCTACCAATTGCGCCACGCCCCCGTCTCAGCGGAAACCACTGTTTAGTTATTTTTCCAAGCCTTTACGACTTCATTGCTCTGGTACTTTTTCAGAACCATCACAGTGACACACGAAAGAACAGCAAGAATCAATAATTTCTTCATTATTGCCTTTCATAGTGTGGAGTGGGCGTACCAAGAATCGAACTTGGGACCTCTTCGTTATCAGCGAAGCGCTCTAACCGTCTGAGCTATACGCCCTCCTTCTGCGGAATTTCTTCCGTAGAACGAGATATAACTATACAGGTGTTTGCAGGTAACACCAAATTGAAAAAGCATGTTCTGCATCACATTTTAATACCGTGGGTTCCCATGCACGCAAAACAGGCGGCATGCAGAACGGGCGGCACCACCTCCATCCAGAGGGGCGCCGCCCGCACACAAAGCTCAAAAAGCTACAAACTAGGACTCATCACTCAGAGTCAAGGTCACGCCACCAACCAGCTTCGCAGCCAGGTTGTACAGAATCGCGCCAATCATACCCAGCAGAGTAAAGACCACAGTGTTGACCACAGCAAAAATAGTAGTCACCAAAGCAACCTGACCCAGCGAAATCATCTGCGAAATATCCACAGTGGTCGAACCGGTACCCAGCGAGCTAATCAGCTGGTTCACACCGGTAAACGCGCCAGAAGCCTGCAGGAACAGCCAGAGAATCACCGACGCCACGACGGTCACGATACCCAGGGCAATAGACAGCAGGAAGATCAGCTTAGCAACCGACCACGTATCAACCTTCTGAACCACCAGACGCGCGCGACGAATCTTCGAACGCGGTGCCGGACGCACCAGCTGACGGCGCGAACCGGTCGGACGCTTAGCGTTCACAGGGCGCTTACCGGCAGGACGCTTAGCGGTACCGCCAGGACGGGCCTGGCCCGAACGCGCCTGAGCCGGGCGACGCGCGCCAGCCTTAGCCGCACCCGAAGACTTAGATGCACCAGCCGACGCCGAACGCTGTGCCGACGCAGGAGAGGAGCTCGCGGGAGTGCTGCTCATTAGTTACCTCCAGTAGCGGTGAGATCGGCAGCTGCCGCTTCACCCTCGTTGTCCGTACCGGGCGCCTCAGAAGACTCCGAAGCCTCGGTGTTCTCAGTGGTTTCATCGTCGCTATCATCCAGCTGACGATCCTGGTTGCGTGCAACACCAATAATAGAATCGCCCTTACCGGGCTTTGCAAAGATAACACCCATAGTATCGCGTCCCTTCGCAGGAACCTCATTCACATTCGAACGAACGACCTTGCCGCTGGCCATAACCACCAGCACCTCGTCCTCTTCATCCACAATGAGGCCACCCACCAGGGCACCACGATCCTCAACTAGCTTAGCAACCTTAATGCCGAAGCCGTTACGGCCCTGCACACGGTACTCATCCACGCTCGTACGCTTCGCGTAACCACCCTCAGTGACCACGAAGACGAAGGAGCCCTCAGTGACCACATTCGCAGAAATCAGCTCATCGCCCTCACGGAACTTCATACCGGTCACACCGGAAGTCGAACGACCCATCGGGCGCAGCGACGCATCATCAGCGTGGAAGCGCAACGACATACCGTTACGCGACACCAGCAGAATATCGTCCTTATCCGAAACGGTGAACGCCGAAACAACCTCATCGCCCTCACGCAGGTTAATCGCAATCAGGCCGGCAGTACGGTTCGTATCGTAATCGCTCAGGCGGCTCTTCTTCACCATGCCGCCGCGAGTAGCAAGCACCAGGTACTCAGCATCTTCGTAGCTCTTCAGCTCCATCACCTGAGCAATATGCTCACCGCCCTGGAACTCCAGCAGGTTCGCAATGTGCTGACCCTTCGCGTCACGACCGGCTTCCTGCAGCTCGTAACCCTTCGCACGGTACACGCGACCCAGGTTCGTGAAGAACAGAATCCAGCTGTGCGTAGTGGTCACAAAGAAGTGCTCCACCACGTCATCACCGCGCAGCGAGGCACCCTTAATGCCCTTACCGCCACGGTGCTGGCTACGGTACTGATCACTGCGGGTGCGCTTAATGTAGCCGCCGCGAGTAATCGTAACCACGACCTCTTCCTCAGGGATGAGGTCTTCCATGGACATGTCGCCGTTGTAGCCGTACATGATCTGAGTGCGACGCTCATCGCCGTAGCGGTTCACAATCTCGCCCAGCTCCTCAGAGATAATCTCACGCTGGCGAGTCTCCGAAGCAATAATCGCGTTGTACTCAGCGATCATGCGCATCAGCTCATCGTGACGATCCTGAATCTTCTGACGCTCCAAAGCAGCCAAACGACGCAGCTGCATGTTCAG
The DNA here is from genome assembly GCF_001812895.1 of Rothia sp. HMSC069C04. Classification (NCBI taxonomy): domain Bacteria; kingdom Bacillati; phylum Actinomycetota; class Actinomycetes; order Micrococcales; family Micrococcaceae; genus Rothia; species Rothia sp. HMSC069C04. The sequence goes on along the minus strand of NZ_KV810709.1, from coordinate 16,433 downwards.
AATTGCCTGAGCCTGAGCCTCATCAATCTGCAAGAACTCCATCAGGCCGCTACGCGCCTCATCAGCGGTGGGGGAGCGGCGAATCAGGGCAATGACCTCATCCAGAGCATCCAGAGCCTTCAGCAGGCCACGCAGGATGTGCGCTTCTTCCTCCGCCTGACGCAGACGGTAACGGGTACGACGAACGATAACGTCCATCTGGTGATCCACCCAGTGACGCACAAACGCGTCCAGGGACAGGGTACGCGGCACGCCATCAACAATGGCGAGCATATTCGCGGAGAAGTTCTCCTGCAGCTGGGTGTGCTTGTACATGTTGTTCAGCACAACCTTCGGGGAAGCATCACGCTTGAGCACAATCACCAGGCGCTGACCGGTACGACCCGAAGTCTCATCGCGCAGATCCGCGATGCCGGTGACCTTACCGTCCTTGATGAGCTCAGCGATCTTAATCGCCAGGTTATCCGGGTTCGCCTGGTACGGCAGCTCGGTAACCACCAGGCAGGTGCGACCGTGGATTTCCTCCACGTTGACCACCGCGCGCATGGTGATGGAGCCGCGGCCAGTGCGGTACGCATCTTCAATACCCTTGGTGCCCAGAATCTGTGCACCGGTCGGGAAATCGGGGCCCTTAATGCGCGCCATCAGAGCGTTCAGCAGCTCATCATTGGTGGCGTGCGGGTTCTTCAGGAACCACTCCACACCCTCGGCAACCTCACGCAGGTTATGCGGCGGAATATTGGTCGCCATACCCACAGCAATACCCGAAGAACCGTTGACCAGCAGGTTCGGGATGCGCGCGGGCAGAACGGTAGGCTCCAGGGACTTGCCGTCGTAGTTGGGCTGGAAATCAACGGTGTCTTCGTTGATGTCACGCACCATCTCAAGGGCGATGGGAGCCATCTTGGTCTCGGTGTATCGAGGCGCTGCGGCACCGTCGTTACCGGGGGAGCCGAAGTTACCCTGACCCAGAGCCAGCGGGTAACGCATAATCCAGCTCTGAATCAGACGCACCAGAGTGTCGTAGATAGCGCTATCGCCGTGGGGGTGGAACTGACCCATTACGTCGCCAACCACGCGGGCACACTTATTGAAGGATCGGTCCGGGCGGTAGCCGCCGTCGTACATTGCGTAGATGACGCGACGGTGCACGGGCTTGAGGCCGTCACGCACATCCGGCAGGGCGCGGCCAATAATAACCGCCATTGCGTAGTCCAGGTAGGAACGCTGCATTTCGGTCTGCAGGTCCACCTGTTCAATGTGACCGTGGTGGTCTACATTTTCAGCGCCACCGTTGCTAACTACATCAACCTCAGTGGATTTATTCTGCTGTTCTTCGCTCATTACTTTCTCATTCCTCAATGACTCGCTCGGCTATATAGCTCATTTGGCATATTCCATACGGGGCATATGCCGTTTCGGGCTAGATATCGAGGAATCGAATGTCCTTTGCGTTCTGCTGGATAAACTCACGGCGAGCTTCAACATCCTCGCCCATCAGAACAGAGAAGATCTGGTCAGCCGCCGCTGCGTCTTCCATCTTCACCTGTAGCAGGGTGCGGCGAGCCGGATCCATGGTGGTGTCCCACAGCTCGGTGTAGTCCATCTCGCCCAGCCCCTTGTAACGCTGAATACCGTTATCCTTGGGCAGGCGCAGGTTCTTCGTAGCACCACGAGCCAGAGCCTCATCACGCTCAGCGTCCGAGTACACATAATCGTGCGGAGCGTTCGACCACTTGATGCGGTACAACGGCGGCTGAGCCAGGTACACATAACCCGCCTCAATCAGCGGACGCATAAAGCGGAAGAGCAGAGTCAGTAGCAGAGTCGTAATATGCTGGCCATCGACGTCCGCATCCGCCATCAGAACGATCTTGTGGTAGCGTGCCTTCTCAATATCGAAGTCGTCACCAATGCCGGTACCGAAAGCGGTAATCATCGCCTGAATTTCAGCGTTGGACAGGGCACGGTCCAGGCGAGCGCGCTCAACGTTCAGGATCTTACCGCGCAGCGGCAGAATAGCCTGAGTGTTCGGGTCGCGACCCTGAACAGCCGAACCACCCGCAGAGTCACCCTCCACCAGGTAAATCTCAGAGATCGACGGGTCCTTCGAGGAGCAGTCCTTAAGCTTACCGGGCATGGAGCTAGTCTCCAGCAGGCCCTTACGGCGGGTCGTCTCGCGTGCCTTACGGGCTGCAATACGTGCCTGAGCGGCGGTGATTGCGCGGCGCACGATGTCCTTCGCCACCGCGGGGTTACGACCGAACCAGTCGCCGAGGTGATCGTTCACCTCACGCTGGGTGAAGGACTTAGCCTCCGAGTTACCCAGCTTGGTCTTGGTCTGACCCTCGAACTGCGGCTCGGAAATCTTAATCGAAATCACCGCGGTCAGGCCCTCACGCACGTCTTCACCGGTGAGGTTATCGTCCTTATCGCGCAGCAGCTTGTTCTCACGCGCGTAACGGTTCACCAGCGAGGTCAGTGCGGCGCGGAAGCCCTCTTCGTGAGTACCGCCCTCGTGGGTGTTAATCGTGTTCGCGTACGAGTAGACGGACTCCTTGTAGGCGCCGGTCCACTGCATCGCCACTTCCAGGCTCATATTGCGCTCAGTGTCTTCGGCTTCGAAGGAGACAATCTCTTCGTTCACGATGGTCTTCGCGCCTGCGTTGAGGAAGTGTACGTAGTCGAACAGACCGTTGTCGTAACGGTAGGTGACGGTCATGAAACCATCAGCGTTCGCGCGCACGCGGTTGAGGATGTTTTCCTTCTTCTCGCTCTCTTCAGCAACCTCGTCACCGACGAACTTCTCACGCTCATCGGTCAGGGTGATGGTCAGGCCCTTGTTCAGGAACGCCATCTGCTGGAAACGCGCACGCAGAGTCTCAAAGTCAAACTCGACGGTCTCGAAAATCTCTGGGTCCGGGTAGAAAGTCTGGATAGTACCGGTCTTATCGGACGGTTCACCCTTGCGCAGGGGACCATCCGGCACACCACCGTTGGAGAAGGAAATATGCCATGCGTAGCCCTGGCGGTGCACCTCAGTAATCACACGGGTAGACAGCGCGTTCACCACGGAGATACCCACGCCGTGCAGACCACCGGAAACGGAGTAGCCGCCGCCGCCAAACTTACCGCCAGCGTGCAGCACGGTCATGACGACCTCAACAGTGGACTTGTGCTCGGTGGGGTGCTCATCCACGGGAATACCGCGACCGTCATCCTCTACGCGAACAGCACCATCAGCCTGGATGGTCACGTCAATTTTGGAGGCGTAGCCGGCGAGCGCTTCGTCGACCGAGTTATCTACGACCTCGTAGACCAGGTGGTGCAGACCGCGCTCAGTGGTCGAGCCAATGTACATGCCGGGGCGCTTACGAACCGCTTCCAGACCTTCCAGCACGGTAATATCGGATGCACCGTATTCATGCTGCTGTTCAGATGCATTCTGTTCAGATGCCACGAGGCAGAACTCCTTGAGTAGATGATGCAACCGGCAAAGGAAAGCTACGGGCAGCCAAGAGCGGAGCCTAGAACGCCTCACAGAGGGCACAAGAAAGTGCCTGCACAACCCGCGTTGCCGGTGGTGCCCGTAGGTGGGCACACTTTACGCATTTTCTCTTTTATTTTACCGAGCAAGAGAGCATAAAACCATCTACGGGCGTCATTTATTGAGCTTTTTGAGAGCTATCACCCGCTCAAAAGCCCGCAAAGGCGGTTTAGAGTGCTTCAACCCCCTCTTGAGGTAGGGGGTACAGTTCACAGCCTCGTGGGGGTTGCCGGCGCTTCTATAGCTTTCATACCGTGCAGAAAAAGGCTTATTTTGACCTAACACCGTTCAATCAGAAGGTGAACGAGCACCAGAGGCACTCAGAAGGCTACCCATAGGTGTCGCGCACACCGCGCATGCCGGTGGCACGCCGATAGCCTCGCTGATTCCAGCGTCCGTTGTTCGGACCCAGCACGCGAACCTGAGCCACGACACCATCACCCAGTTCGCGGCGGAAAAGTTCGATGAGGTGCCCGTGCATCAGGCGCAACTGAGTCGTCCAGGCGGTAGAGTCGCACTGGACTTCAACAATGGAGTTTTCGAAGCTGATGGGGCGGGTGTGCGCCGCAATTTCAGGGCCCACGAGCTCAGTCCAGCGAGCCAGCACGCTAGAGACCGCCACGGGCTCTTTCCAGCCGCGAGAACGAATCAGGGCACTGACGATGCCGCCGAGGGGCTTGGGGTCGCGAGAGCTCTCTCCGGGGCCGCTATAGCCGCCCATGACGCGGGGGTCCCACCCCTGCGCTCGCCGCGATTTCTTCTTCGAGGCGGTTCCAGACATGACCGCACCAAAATCGCGCATGATTTTATTCGCTGAGAAGGCATTCAGGGGCGCCTCGCCGCGTTCTTGAGCCGCCACTCGCATACGGGTTAGCAGGGCGGAGGGGGCGTCCACCTCGTCACGGTAGAACTCACCCACGCCGTCAACCTCGTGCGGGTTTTGAGGCTCCGCAAACTGCGGTTCCGCGAATTCTTCGAATGTTTCACGTGAAACATGGTTTTGAGGGTAGACAGGGTTACTCATTGCCGCCACCCTCCGCGAGCGCAGAAACGGTCGAGTTCGACTGCCCCACAGAGTCAGTGACAGAGTCGGTGGCAGGACCAGCGGCAGGCTGCACATACTCGGCGTGCCCCGCCGTCACCGACACCAGGCGGTAGTCGCCCAGCTCCTCCGGAATATCGCTGAGCACCGCACAGGTAATCAGTACCTGCTCCGCGTCGGCAACCATCGCACCCAGGCGGTGGCGGCGCGCAGAATCAAGCTCCGCAAACACATCATCAAGAATCAGAATCGGCGAAGAACCCGCCGAGGAATCATCCTCAACATGCACAAACCAGGACGCCAGTTTCAGCGCCAGCGCAAAAGACCAGCTCTCGCCGTGCGAGGCAAAATGCTTCACCGGCATACCACCGAGCAGCAGGGTAATATCCTCACGATGCGGACCCACCAGGGTCACGCCGCGCTCAATCTCATCGCGCCGACGCTCCGCAAAACCGCGCATCAAAGCCTCCTTGAGGTCCTCAATGCGCATCAGCGCCGCATGCTCGATAGAGCGTTCACCCATGCTCGAAAAAACAGTCGACTCATAGTTGAAACCGACCTCTTTAGAGCCGTCCGTCAGCCCCGCGTAGGCGCGGCGAAGCTGCGGCAAAAAGCGCTGCAACAGACGGAAACGCGCAGAAAGCAGCTGAGCGCCCAGGGTCGACAGTTGCTCATCCCAGACCGACAGGGTACTCAAAGCGTTCTCGTCCCGCGCCTTACGCTGCATGGATTTCAACAACGAATTACGTTGCCGCAAAATCCGCTCATACTCGCTACGGTACCCGGAGACCACCGGACGCAAAGAGCTGGCCAAATCATCCACAAAACGACGACGACCGGCGGGATCCCCCTTCACCAGTTGCAGATCCTCCGGGGAAAACAGCACCGTGCGGGCAATGCCCAGCGCCTCCTTGGCGCGCACTGGCGCGGCACGATTAATGCGCACCCGGTTACTCTGCCCCGGAGCAATCTCAAACTCGGTCACCGTCTGCTGCGAACCGCGCACCGTACGGGTGCGAATATAGGCGCGTGAAGCACCCGCCCGAACCAGCGGCCCGTCATGGCTCACTCGGTGCGAAGAGAGCGACGCCGCATAGTCAATCGCCTCAACAATATTGGTTTTACCCACACCATTCGACCCCAGAAACACCGTAACTCCCGCCGAAAGAGGCAGGCTCAGCAGAGCGTACGTGCGGTAATCCAACAACGAAATATGGTCGATATACACCGGAAGCTCCTTTCGTGCAGTTCGGTTGGGGATGGGTACGGGAGGGCAGAAAGCACAGCCCCGCGGGCTTCCTTGGGCAGAACCTTGGGAGGCGCGCGGGGCGGCAAACACTGAAACTAGTTCGACGGCAGGCGAACCGGCATCAGCAGGTAACGGTAGTTGCGGTCATCCTCAGCCAGAGGCTCGTCCTGACCGGAAATCACGGCGGGCTTCGGCGCATCGGTAAAGGAGAAACGAACGAACTCAGTACCGAAAACCTTCAAACCATCCGAGAGGTAGGCGGGGTTGTACGCAACGGTGATGTCATCACCGGACAGGTGCGCCTGCAGAGTCTCGGAAGCCTGAGCCTCATCACCGCGGCCGGCATCAATAGCAACCGAACCCTGAGTGAACTTCAGACGCAGGGGAGTGTTACGCTCCGCCACTAGGGAGATACGGCGAGCAGCCTCGGCCAGGTCGGAGGTGCGAACCACCGCGTGAATCGGGGTCTGCTCGGGGAACAGGGCACGGATGTTGGGGTAGTCGCCGTCCATCAGGACGCTGGTGGTGCGGCGGGTACCCGCTGCGAAGCCGATTAGCTCGCCGGCGGCGGGCAGGGCGATAGACAGTTCGCCGGAACCGGAGAGGGTGCTACCGACCTCGGAGACGGTCTTAGCCTTCAGCAGCACAGCCGCCTGAACATCGGGGTTACGCGGGTTCCATTTAATCTCGCGCATTGCCAGGCGGTAGCGGTCGGTGGCGAGCAGGGTCATGGTGTCGCCATTGATTTCAACGCGGATACCGGTCAGCAGCGGCAGGGTCTCATCCTTGGACACCGCAATCTGAACCTGCTTGACGGCTTCAGCGAATTCGGCGCCGTCCACGGTACCGGAAATTTCGGGAAGCTCGGGAAGCTCGGGGTAGTCCACGACCGGCATGCCAGCCAGCTGGAAGTTAGCGGAACGGCAGTGAAGACGAATCACGGACTCATCTGCTGTGAACTCGACGGGCGCATTCGGCAGGGAGCGGCAAATTTCTGCCAGGATCTTGCCGGGAACCAGGCAAACGCCTTCTGCTTCAACATCGGCTGCAATGACCTGACGGGCGCTGGTCTCGTGATCGAAGCTTGCGATGCTGACCTCACCTGCGGAGGCGGTAATCAGCAGACCGTTGAGTACGGGGGAGGTGGGACGCAGCGGAAGTGAGCGTGCCGTCCAGCCGACTGCTTCGGCAAGGACATCGCGTTCAACGGTGAATTTCATCGAGAAGGCGCCTTTCACGGAATTGGAGAGTCATTTTGGGGCGCACGTAAAGCTTATGGGCGAAAGAGCCGGAAATATCGCGTGCTCTGATGCGCAGTGAATCTTCCGCGCGCGCGTCTATCCATCCTACCGGATTTTGTAATTACACAGAGACTCGAAAGTCGATCCTGCAGCGAAAAATCGGGTGAGATGAGGCATGCAGAGCCGCTGTATTTTTGTAATTACAAAGATAGTCGGAAGGCGTATCAAACCTAGTCGAAAACAGGTTCGAATTAGGTGATGGTTCGGTGTTGGTTTCTTCTTCAAACCCAACCTTCAAATCCAACCCCAGAGATAGAGTGCAGCTATCGATCCAAATCCGCGAAAATCTACGTTTTCAGTAGGGGTGCACAGAAAAACCTGAAACAGCCCGGTTGGTCGAGCAGAACTACTTGTTATGGGGAGGATTTTTTCTTTAAGTACAGTAGTATTGTTAACGCTTGTGGAAACGGTGGAAAACCCCTTCCTCGCCTGCAATGACGCGGAAGTAGCCTGTGGACATTAAGTGGAAGAAACCACTCAACGCTGAGGATGCATTGTGTATGGATATTTATACATTTCCTCGATTCCACACCTTTTGAATATTCATGCACTTAACGTCCACACGAACGCATGAGTTAAAGCACAGCTTATCCACACCCCAAAAATCTAGCTTTCAGAGTCGCTAAAATCTTGGATCCAGCGTGAAGCCCCCGCCCCAAAGCCTATAAAACACCTAGTCGAGGCATAAAATAAGCTACGGGACAGGAATAAAAGCGCATCTAGCCAGCGGCGCGCTGCTCCTGGCGGATCAAATTCGTCAGCTCAGTAACCTGATTGAAAATCGTCTGACGCTCCGCCATCTGCGCGCTCACCTTACGCACCGCGTGCATCACCGTCGTATGGTCGCGGCCGCCCAAGTCGTTACCAATACGCGGCAGGGACATCTCGGTCAGCTCACGCAGAAGATACATCGCCACCTGACGCGCATTCGTGAGCGTACGGGTGCGAGACTTCGACTGCATATCCTCAATGGACACATCAAAATACTTCGCCACCGTCGCCAAAACCAGCGCCGACGTAATCTCCGCACCACCGGTATCAGAGAGCAAATCCTTCAGATAGGTCTCCGCCTCAGCCAGGGTAATAGGCTCCGGCGGCTTCTTCATCGAGGCGGCAGCGCTCGCACGAATCAGAGCGCCCTCCAACTCGCGAATATTGGCCGTGACATGGGAAGCAATGTACTCCATGACGTCATCGCGCACCGGCAAAATCTCGTTCTGAGCCTTCTTCCGCAGAATCGCGATACGAGTCTCCAGCTCCGGAGGCTGCACATCCACGTTCAGGCCCGAACCGAAACGCGAACGCATACGCTCAGCGAAACCGGTCAGCTGCTTCGGCGGCAAATCAGAGGTAATCACGATCTGCTTCTGGTGGTTGTACAGGGCGTTAAACGTATGGAAGAACTCCTCCATCGTCGCCTCTTTACCCGCCAAAAACTGGATATCGTCAATCAGAAGAACGTCAACATTGCGGTAAATCTGCTTGAACGACGAACCCTCATCATCACGGATCGAGTTAATGAAGTCATTCGTGAACTCCTCAGAATTCACGTAGCGCACCCGCAAATTCGGGTACAGATACTTGGTGTAGTGGCCAATCGCGTGCAGCAGGTGGGTCTTACCCAGACCCGAACCGCCGTAGATGAACAGCGGGTTGTAGACAATGCCGGGCTGCTCCGCCACCGCGAAAGCGCTCGCGTGTGCAAAGCGGTTGGACTGACCAATCACGAAGGTGTCGAAGGTGTAGTTCGGGTTCAGTCGGGCAGAGCTATCCCAAGTCGGCGCGTTTTCCGGGTCTTCATGCGGATGCACCTGCTGGGCCTCCGGTACCGCCGGGGCGTCCGGAACGAAAGTGGGTGCCGGGTACTCGCGAGGCGCACCCGCGACAGAAGCCGCCGGCTGCTGTGCGGAGGGGAATCCGGTACGCTCCGCCTCCAAAGCCTGCAGGGAGGGGCGGGTGACCTGCTCATCGGCGGGCACTTCGTAATGGTCAGGGCCCGGATGCGGCTCGGTGTAGTACTCAAAAGCGCGCGAACCGGCGGGCGCCTCAGGATGTGCAGAAGCCGCCGGAACGACAGCAGGTGCGTGCGACTGCTCAGCAGGCACCTCACGCTTACCATGGAAAACGTCCTGATTTGCAGGTTCAACCGGAATCATCGACTCATTCACATCGAAAAGCGCGGTGGTCGACGGGCCAAATGCCTCGTGCAGAGCCGCACGGAACGAAGCGCTAATCTGCTCCTCAAAGACCGCACGGGTGAGCTTATTCGGCACCTCAATGATGAGGCGAGAAGAACCCATCAATCCCTGAGGCTGCGCAAGATTCACGAAACCGCGCTGACGTGCCGTTACCGCCGGATCGGCGGCAAGAATGGAGAGCAGATGCGCCCAGCGCGCCTGAAGGGAGTCGGTCATGGAATTCTTTACTTTCACTCGATGTGAAGCGGTGGTGCAGTAAAGAAATCATGCCGGAAACCACCGCGAGGTCATTAAGATTCTACCCGCTTAATACACAGGGGGAGAAAGTTATCCACAAGAGTTTTCCACACGGTGGAAAACTTGTAATTACAGGGGTGGATAAGCGGTGGATTTAAGTGTATAACAGGCCTTCTTCCCTGATATTTAGCGGAAAACTCCAAAAGCTCAAGGATGTGGATAACTCACCGATAGTAGGGGGTTTGGGTGGGATATGCACCGTAGTGGATACCGTACTGCTGTAAATATCCCCAGGCTTACACTCCAAGAGCACGTAGTGTCTCCACAGCCTGTATACCCGCCGCAATCACCGCCTCCACACCACAAACGAGCCCGGAATCACGCGGAAAAAAGCGTCAAGAACTTGATTTACGCCCTCCACTCTTCTAAAGTTGTGCTGTTGTGTGTGCACCGCCTACTGCGAATAGTCGCGGTACCTCCGTGCACCAAGAAGCGTACGGTTCCGATACCCGCGAGGGCACGAACCGCAAAAATCAAGGAGACAAAGTATGAGCAAGCGTACTTTCCAGCCGAACAACCGCCGTCGCGCTAAGAAGCACGGCTTCCGTCTGCGTATGCGTACCCGTGCAGGCCGCGCGATTCTGTCGAGCCGCCGCGGTAAGGGCCGCGCAAAGCTCTCGGCCTAATCACGGCATATAGTTCGCCACATGAGCCGAATCTCCCACACTACGTAAAGGGGAACACGTGCTGCCTCAACGGCACCGTATGCGCACCAGCGCTGAATTCTCCCACGCCTTCCGTTCCGGCATCCGTACAGGACGTCGGAACATCGTTGTATCTACGGCGAAAAATCCTGGAAAAACAACCCAGGTAGGTTTCATTGTGTCGAAGGCGGTGGGCAACGCAGTCACACGCAATCTGGTCAAGCGCCGGTTGCGTGAACTTGCCGCGCTCACCTGCGCCGCGCATCCGGAAGGCTACGCCATTGCTGTGCGAGCGCTTCCCGCCTCCGCGAGCGCCAGCTGGGATCAGTTGCGCCGCGACTACGAATCGGCACTCGAGACCGCGTTCGCTAAGTTCGACCTGCCTCAGAGCAAGGAGAAGCCGTGAGTCGTTCCCAGCGTGACCGCTGTGAAGAACGCTTCCACGCGCATCACAGCGGCACCTATAGCGCATCTGCCGAGACTCTGGGCCCCGACGAGCTGCTGGCACTAGCACCTAACGAATTCGTAAGGCCTGAAACTTTCCTGCAGGCTCTCTACGTTTTACCGCAGAACCTGCTGATCGTGTGCATGAAGGCCTACCGCAAGGTCGTCTCCCCCCTCTACGGGGATGTGTGCCGCTACTACCCGACCTGCTCAGCCTACGCTCTGGAGGCGCTAACCACCCACGGTGCGATGGGCGGGCTTTCCCTGACGGTGCGCCGTATTCTGCGGTGTGTTCCCTGGGCGACCGGAGGTATCGACCCAGTCCCGGAGGGGAAGCGTACTTTCGCTCCCGGAGCAGAACCGAAAATTATTCTGCTCAACCACCCCCATCTTTACACCCCTCACACCGGTGGTGACGCCCGCCCTGAGTAGGCGGCGCCTCCCACACAATGACTTAGCCGAGTCCTTAAGGAGTATTCCCGCGTGAATATTTTTGATTTGATTCTTTGGCCGTTTAAATGGATCGTCTCCGTGGTCCTGTGGCTGTTCCACACTCTTTTCACTTCGCTGGGTATGGACCCGGCGTCCGGCCTGACTTGGGTTCTGTGCATTATCTTCCTGACCCTGGTGATGCGTACCCTGACCATCCCGCTGTTCGTCAAGCAGATTAAGGCGATGCGCGGTATGACCGCAATGCAGGGCGATATGGCGAAGCTGCAGGAGAAGTACAAGGGTAAGAAGGACCAGCTCTCCCGCCAGGCCATGGCCCAGGAACAGATGGAAATGTACCGTAAGCACGGTACGAACCCCTTCGCCTCCTGCCTGCCGATTCTGGCTCAGATGCCGATCTTCTTCGGTCTGTACCAGGTGCTGATGAGCGTGCCCACCGCAGCGCAGAATAACCAGGGCGTGCTCATGCTGCCGGCTGAGCTAGTGCATCAGTTCAACGACTCCCAGATTTTCGGTGCTCAGCTCTTCGCGACCATGATGCACCCGGGGGCTGGCGACGCCACCGCGACCGTTGTTCAGGCGGTCATCATGATTGTTCTGATGAGCGCCACCCAGTTCTACATCCAGAAGCAGCTGAGCGTGAAGAACATGTCGGAGGCTGCTCTGAACTCCCCGATGTTCCGTCAGCAGCAGATGATTATGTACATCTTCCCGATCATCTTCGCTGTTTCCGGTATCAACTTCCCCCTTGGTGTGCTGTACTACTGGACCGTCTCGAACCTCTGGTCGCTGGGTCAGCAGTGGTGGGTTATCCGCAACAACCCGACCCCCGGTTCCCAGGCCGAGCGTGAGCTGAACGCCCGCCGTGCGGCGAAGGGCCTGCCCCCGGTGGGTAAGACCCGCGAGCAGCACGAGAAGGACCTGCAGGAGGCGCGTGAGCGTGCCGCAGCCGGTCAGCGCCAGCAGCCGGTGAGTAAGAAGCGCCAGAAGCAGCAGCGCAATAAGCAGAACGGAAAGAAGTAGTTTTCTTCCGTGATTCGGGCCGGGTTCTCGCCACGTGTGGCGCGGGCCCGGCGCCGTGTATGAGATACTTTTTACCCCTAGGACACCCCTCCGAACACCCCGAGGATTATTGTGACTGAAGCTATGGAATATGAGGACGAGCAGCTCGTTGAGGAGCAGCTGGTAGAGGAGCCCTTTGAGGGCGAAGAAGACGATTTTGAGGACATCGACGAGGAAGGCGATATCGCCGCTGACTACCTCGAAGAACTCCTCGATATTGTCGATATGGACGGCGACATTGATATTGAGGTGCGCAATAACCGCATCTACCTGTCGGTCGTTAATGACGATGACGACAATGAGGAACTGCGCCACCTGGTTGGCCGCCACGGTGAGGTTCTGGAGGCTCTGCAGGAGCTGGTGCGCCTCTCCGTCCTGGCTGGTAATGGTACCCGTTCCCGCCTGATTCTGGATGTTGCCGGCTACCGTGCTGAGCGTCGTGAGCAGCTGGAGAAGATTGCCGCTGATGCGATTGAGAAGGTGCGCACTACCGGTCGCGATGAGCACATGAAGCCGCTGAGCCCGTACGAGCGTAAGGTCGTGCACGATGTGGTGGCTGCTGCTGGCTTGTACAGCGAGTCTGAGGGCGAGGGCCCCCGCCGTCACGTGGTGATTTCTCTTCCCGAGGTAGGAGCCTAGTATGGAGACTTTGATGGTTACTCTCAACGAGAGTGAGCGCGCCGCAGCGGAGGCTGTGTTCGGTGAGCGTCTGCCTTTAGCGGAGCGCTACGTGCAGCACCTGGCGACGACCGGTATTGAGCGCGGTCTGATTGGCCCGCGTGAGGTGCCGCGCCTGTGGGCTCGCCACGTGCTGAACTGCGCCGTGGTGCAGGAATACATCGCGCCGAATGCGTCGGTTGCCGATGTCGGTTCGGGTGCCGGTCTGCCCGGCCTGTGCCTGGCGATTGCCCGCCCGGATTTGAAGCTGACTCTGATTGAGCCTCTGGAACGCCGTGTCATCTGGCTGAATGAGGTTGTCGAGGATCTGGGCCTGGAGAACGTGACCGTGCTGCGCTCGCGTGCTGAGCAGGCTGTGGGCGCTGTGGAGGCCGATGTGGTGACTGCGCGTGCTGTGTCCGCTCTGGTGGGCCTGCTGGACATTACTCTGCCGATTCTGCGCGGCACCGGTGAGCTGCTGGCTCTGAAGGGTCGTAGCGCCGCGGAGGAGATTACTAAAGCGAAGAAGAAGCTGAACCGTTACGGTGCGCGTGAGACCGAGATTCTCACCGCCGGCGGCGATCTGCTGGAAGAGCCGACGACGGTGGTTCGAGTTCGCCTCTAAAGGTTTCGTCCTGAATGGGCGGTACCGCAATGAGCTAGTGAATAGGCTGGCTTACGCGGTACCGCCCATTTTTTGTGTGCAGGTTTGCCGGGGTGCGTTGAGTGTTCGCATCCGCAGAGTACATAGAATGACCTCTCGCGTGGAGTATTGACCTGATGCCGGGTACCCTTAAGAGAGGGTGAAACCTTAGACTCTTCTACATCAAAGCCTGCTGGTTCACTAGGGGGTCCCGAGTCCTTCACGAACCACTCAGGCACCACCAATGTTTCACGTGAAACACTGCAGGCTTCATCACCTCACGGAGTATGTTTCACGTGAAACATGCTGAGATGAGCGAACGGTGGGGGAGTGGAGGGTAAATCCTCCTCGCGTACACATGCCGCAGAGTATTGCCACACGCGAGGCATCAAAAGAAGCATCACCGTAGACACACCACCCGGAATATGGAAGGCACCCGATGACTCCTCAAGCTCAGAAATCTGTTGCAGATTTGCTCCCCAAGCCTGTGCATACGCGTGTCTTCACCGTGTCGAACCAGAAGGGTGGCGTGGGTAAAACCAGCACCGCCGTGAACCTCGCAGCCGCGCTCGCGGAGGCTGGACTGAACGTCCTGGTGATCGATAATGACCCGCAGGGTAACGCCTCGACTGCACTGGGCATTGAGCACGGCGTGGATGTTCCCAGTGTCTACAACGTCCTGATTGAGGATAAGCCGCTTTCTGAAATTGTTCAGGAATGCCCCGATATGCCCGGTCTGTTCTGTGCCCCCGCCAATATCGACCTTGCGGGCGCGGAGATTGAACTGGTCTCCCTGGTGGCACGCGAGACTCGCCTCAAGAATGCCCTGATGGACTACACTGAGTGGCGAGAGAAGCAGGGAATGGAGCGGCTGGACTATGTCTTCATCGACTGCCCGCCGAGCCTCGGCCTACTGACCGTCAATGCCTTCGTTGCGGCAGAAGAGATTCTGATTCCGATCCAGTGCGAGTACTACGCTCTGGAAGGCCTGAGCCAGCTGCTGAAGAATATTCAGATGATTCAGAAGCACCTGAACTCCAAGCTGCGCATCAGCACGATCCTGCTGACCATGTACGATGCTCGTACCAACCTGGCATTCCAGGTGGCAGAGGAGGTGCGCGAGCACTTCCCGGAGGAGACTCTGAGCGTGAAGATTCCTCGCTCGGTTCGCATCTCTGAGGCTCCCAGCTATCAGCAGACCGTCATCACCTACGATTCTTCGTCGACTGGCGCTCGCGCTTACCGCGAGGCGGCACAGGAGCTCTCGCGCCGATCCGCATAATCTAAATCTTTTGAAATGAGCCCTTTTGGATTGTCTGTTGATGATTCAAAAGGGCTCATTGTGTGCGGTATTTTCTGGATGAAACCCGAGAAAACAGCCATAGTAAATTAATTATTGGGAATAATGTTGATTATGTGCCGTGCATTTTTTACTCCTGCTTTCGAGTGCTTATTTCGTTTACACTAGATGAAGAAGAAAAAATGAGCGGGCTCGTCCGGGAGTCCTAAGGAGTAACGATGGCTGAAAAGCGACGCGGCTTGGGTCGTGGCCTGGGGGCGCTGATCCCTCAGAGTACGAAGAATTCTGGTAATGCTGAGGCGAAGGCGTCCGAAAAGACTGCGGCAGCAAAGACTGCACCCAAGAAGGTGTCTACTCCGATTGAAGAGTCGATGACTGACGGTCTCTTTGAAATGGCTCACGAGGCCAAGCCGGAGAAGCAGCGTAAGAGCACTAAAGCTGAGTCTGTAGAAGCTAAGCCTGCTGAAGCTGCACCCGCTCAGGAAAAGCCTGTTGAAGCTCAGAAGGTAGAGGAGAAGGTCGAATCTCCCGCCTCCTCGCAGGATGTTTCACGTGAAACATCGAAGAAGAAGCCTCGCGTGGATATGGGTGCGGCACTGCGCAACACCACCCTGACTCGCCGCCCGGTGGACTTCTTCTTTGGTGAAGATGTCTCCACCCCGCAGTCCGCTTCTGAGGAACAGAGCGGCCTGGTTCCGGTTCCCGGTGCACAGTTTGCTGAGCTGAACGTTCGCGATATCCACCCGAACCGCAAGCAGCCCCGCACCGACTTTGATGAGCAGGACATGGAAGAGCTCATCCACTCGGTACGTGAGATTGGCGTTCTGCAACCGATCGTCGTGCGTCCCTCGCGCGAAAACGGCACCGAAAAGTATGAGCTGGTCATGGGTGAGCGCCGCTGGCGTGCAACCCAGGCGGCTGGACTGACCACCATCCCGGCGATTGTTCGTGAGACTGAAGACGGCGACCTGCTCCGTGACGCCCTGCTGGAGAACCTGCACCGCAGCCAGCTGAACCCCATTGAAGAGGCGGCGGCATACCAGCAGCTCATGGAGGAGTTCGACACTACTCAGGAGCAGTTGGCTAAGCGTATTGGTCGTTCTCGCCCCCAGATTTCGAATACGATTCGTCTGCTGAAGCTGCCGGCTCTGGTGCAGCGTCGCGTTGCGGCGGGTATTCTCTCCGCGGGTCACGCGCGCGCCCTGCTGGCTCTGACGGACCAGGCTCAGATTGAGACTCTTGCACAGAAGATTGTGAATGAGGGACTGTCGGTTCGCGCAACTGAGGAGCTGGTGAACCATGCATCCGGCGCTGCGGAGGTGAAGGAGCGCAAGGCTCCTCAGCCTCAGAAGCACCGTGAGCGCCTGGATTATATTGCGGAGGCTTTTGCTGACAAGCTCGATACTTCGGTGAAGATTTCGCTGGGTGCTCGCAAGGGTAAGATGACCATCGAATTTGCGAATGTTGAGGATCTGAACCGCATTATCCGCGTTTTGGACTCTGATTTCTTGGGCTAAATTTTCGCGTAAAACAATATTTAGCAACTGAAATCAGTTGTATATATAAAAAACTCTCGGTGATGTTTCACGTGAAACATCA
>NZ_KV810708.1:0-4958 GCF_001812895.1 Rothia sp. HMSC069C04 | reverse complement strand
AAAGTGCCAGGAAATCTCATCTCGAAACAGGCTTCCCGCTTAGATGCTTTCAGCGGTTATCCCTCCCGAACGTAGCCAATCAGCCATGCACCTGGCGGTACAACTGACATACCAGAGGTTCGTCCGTCCCGGTCCTCTCGTACTAAGGACAGCCTTTCTCAAATTTCCAACGCGCGCAGCGGATAGGGACCGAACTGTCTCACGACGTTCTGAACCCAGCTCGCGTACCGCTTTAATGGGCGAACAGCCCAACCCTTGGGACCGACTCCAGCCCCAGGATGCGACGAGCCGACATCGAGGTGCCAAACCATGCCGTCGATATGGACTCTTGGGCAAGATCAGCCTGTTATCCCCGAGGTACCTTTTATCCGTTGAGCGACGGCCGTTCCACAACGTACCGCCGGATCACTAGTCCCGACTTTCGTCCCTGCTCGACCTGCCAGTCTCACAGTCAAGCTCCCTTGTGCACTTACACTCAACACCTGATTGCCAACCAGGCTGAGGGAACCTTTGGGCGCCTCCGTTACACTTTAGGAGGCAACCGCCCCAGTTAAACTACCCATCAGGCACTGTCCCTGAACCAGATCATGGCCCGAAGTTAGACATCCAGATTGACCAGAGTGGTATTTCAACAACGACTCCACACAAACTAGCGTCCATGCTTCACAGTCTCCCACCTATCCTACACAAGCCAAACCAAACACCAATACCAAACTATAGTAAAGGTCACGGGGTCTTTCCGTCCTGCTGCGCGAAACGAGCATCTTTACTCGTACTGCAATTTCGCCGAGTTCATGGTTGAGACAGTAGGGAAGTCGTTACTCCATTCGTGCAGGTCGGAACTTACCCGACAAGGAATTTCGCTACCTTAGGATGGTTATAGTTACCACCGCCGTTTACTGGGGCTTAAATTCTCAGCTTCGCCCAAAAAAGGCTAACCAATCCTCTTAACCTTCCAGCACCGGGCAGGAGTCAGTCCGTATACATCGTCTTACGACTTCGCACGGACCTGTGTTTTTGATAAACAGTCGCTTCCCCCTGGTCTCTGCGACCCATACACGCTCCAGGCAGCAAGTGCCCATCACGCTCAAGGTCCCCCTTCTCCCGAAGTTACGGGGGCATTTTGCCGAGTTCCTTAACCATGATTCTCTCGATCGCCTTAGTATTCTCTACCTGATCACCTGTGTCGGTTTAGGGTACGGGCGGCTAAAACCTCACGCCGATGCTTTTCTCGGCAGCATAGGATCACCAAATCCCCCAAAAACGGGGTCCCATCACGTCTCAGGCACACAGCCGGCGCATTTAACAACCGACAACCCTACACGCTTAGACCACGACAACCATCGCGTGGCTTGGCTACCTTCCTGCGTCACACCTGTTAACACGTTTACCTCCAAAGATCGGGTCCCACAACCCACACAACACACAAACAAAAGCCTGCACATCATGCTTCGCATGGTTAGCATCACAATATCAGTATGGGCGGTTTTTCACCGGTACGGGAATATCAACCCGTTATCCATCGACTACGCCTGTCGGCCTCGCCTTAGGCCCCGACTAACCCAGGGCAGATTAACTTGACCCTGGAACCCTTGATCATCCGGCGGATGAGTTTCTCACTCATCTTTCGCTACTCATGCCTGCATTCTCACTCGCATAGCCTCCACCACTGGTTTACACCGCAGCTTCAACGGCCACACGACGCTCCCCTACCCAACAATCCAAAAAGATCATTGCCACAACTTCGGCGGTGTACTTGAGCCCCGCTACATTATCGGCGCAGAATCACTTGACCAGTGAGCTGTTACGCACTCTTTCAAGGATGGCTGCTTCTAAGCCAACCTCCTGGTTGTCTAAGCAACTCCACATCCTTTCCCACTTAGCACACGCTTAGGGGCCTTAGTTGGTGGTCTGGGCTGTTTCCCTCTCGACAATGAAGCTTATCCCCCACTGTCTCACTGCTACGCTCTCACTTACCGGCATTCGGAGTTTAGCTGACGTCAGTAACCCGTGAAGGCCCATCGGCCATCCAGTAGCTCTACCTCCGGCAAGAAACACGTAACGCTGCACCTAAATGCATTTCGGGGAGAACCAGCTATCACAGAGTTTGATTGGCCTTTCACCCCTATCCACAGCTCATCCCCTCCATTTTCAACTGAAGTGGGTTCGGTCCTCCACGACGTCTTACCGTCGCTTCAACCTGGCCATGGATAGATCACTCCGCTTCGGGTCTAGGTCATGCCACTCAAACGCCCTATTCAGACTCGCTTTCGCTACGGATACCCCACACGGGTTAACCTCGCGACATAACACTAACTCGCAGGCTCATTCTTCAAAAGGCACGCTGTCACCCCAAAAGGCTCCAACGGCTTGTAAGCACACGGTTTCAGGTACTATTTCACTCCCCTCCCGGGGTACTTTTCACCATTCCCTCACGGTACTGATTCACTATCGGTCATTAAGAAGTATTTAGACTTACCAGGTGGTCCTGGCAGATTCACACGAGATTCCACGAGCCCCGTGCTACTCGGGTGGCCACACCACGGACAGAACAATTTCGATTACGGGACTCTCACCCTCTACGGCCGACCATTCCAAGTCGTTCACCTACCATCCTGAACATCATGCCGGCAGCCAGTTAGAACTGCCACTGTGACTCCCACAACCCCCATGATGCAACGCCTAACCGCTATCACACACCACAGGTTTAGTCTCTTCCGCTTTCGCTCGCCACTACTCACAGAATCATTACTTTATTTTCTCTTCCTGCGGGTACTGAGATGTTTCACTTCCCCGCGTTCCCCCCAACCAGCCTATACATTCAGCTGGCGGTAACTCACCATGAAGATGAGCCAGGTTTCCCCATTCGGAAATCCTCGGATCACAGCCCAGTTATCGGCTCCCCGAGGCTTATCGCAGATTCACACGTCCTTCATCGGCTCTTAATGCCAAGGCATCCACCGTGTGCCCTTAATAACTTACACACAATCAAGAAAAATAAGAATCTAAAATCAACAATCAAACCAACACAACGTTGATTCAACGCAAATTCCAGAAGATGCTCGCGTCCACTATATAGTTCTCAAACAACAACCCACAACACAACAACAACACAAACAAAAACACTTGCATCATCACCATGCCAGGCAAACAAAGGAACAACACACACGTGTTACCCCAAAACCCAACAATGCGCCTCATCCAACCCAAAACCAACATTCCACCCATGAGCAAAACCACCCACCCGACACTCGCGGGTAGCATGGCCAACTAAATGTGCTCCTTAGAAAGGAGGTGATCCAGCCGCACCTTCCGGTACGGCTACCTTGTTACGACTTAGTCCCAATCGCCAATCCCACCTTAGACGGCTCCCTCCAAAAGGTTAGGCCACCGGCTTTGGGTGTTACC
This sequence comes from Rothia sp. HMSC069C04, assembly GCF_001812895.1. Lineage (NCBI taxonomy): Bacteria > Bacillati > Actinomycetota > Actinomycetes > Micrococcales > Micrococcaceae > Rothia > Rothia sp. HMSC069C04. The sequence continues at coordinate 1,550 of NZ_KV810708.1, read as the reverse complement.
AACTTTCGTGACTTGACGGGCGGTGTGTACAAGGCCCGGGAACGTATTCACCGCAGCGTTGCTGATCTGCGATTACTAGCGACTCCGACTTCATGGGGTCGAGTTGCAGACCCCAATCCGAACTGAGACCGGCTTTTAGGGATTAGCTCCACCTCACAGTATCGCAACCCTCTGTACCGGCCATTGTAGCATGCGTGAAGCCCAAGACATAAGGGGCATGATGATTTGACGTCATCCCCACCTTCCTCCGAGTTGACCCCGGCAGTCTCCTATGAGTCCCCACCATAACGTGCTGGCAACATAGAACGAGGGTTGCGCTCGTTGCGGGACTTAACCCAACATCTCACGACACGAGCTGACGACAACCATGCACCACCTGTATACCAGCCCCGAAGGGAAACACCATCTCTGATGCGGTCCAGTATATGTCAAGCCTTGGTAAGGTTCTTCGCGTTGCATCGAATTAATCCGCATGCTCCGCCGCTTGTGCGGGCCCCCGTCAATTTCTTTGAGTTTTAGCCTTGCGGCCGTACTCCCCAGGCGGGGCACTTAATGCGTTAGCTACGGCGCGGAAAACGTGGAATGTCCCCCACACCTAGTGCCCAACGTTTACGGCATGGACTACCAGGGTATCTAATCCTGTTCGCTCCCCATGCTTTCGCTTCTCAGCGTCAGTTACAGCCCAGAGACCTGCCTTCGCCATCGGTGTTCCTCCTGATATCTGCGCATTCCACCGCTACACCAGGAATTCCAGTCTCCCCTACTGCACTCTAGTCTGCCCGTACCCACTGCAATACACGGGGTTAAGCCCCGGCCTTTCACAGCAGACGCGACAAACCGCCTACAAGCTCTTTACGCCCAATAATTCCGGACAACGCTCGCGCCCTACGTATTACCGCGGCTGCTGGCACGTAGTTAGCCGGCGCTTTCTCTGCAGGTACCGTCAATCTCTCTTCTTCCCTGCTAACAGAGGTTTACAACCCGAAGGCCGTCATCCCTCACGCGGCGTCGCTGCATCAGGCTTGCGCCCATTGTGCAATATTCCCCACTGCTGCCTCCCGTAGGAGTCTGGGCCGTGTCTCAGTCCCAGTGTGGCCGGTCACCCTCTCAGGCCGGCTACCCGTCGTCGCCTTGGTGAGCCGTTACCTCACCAACAAGCTGATAGGCCGTGAGCCCATCTATAACCACTACATAACGCTTTCCACCAACACCCCATGCGGAGATTGGTCGTATCCGGTATTAGACCCAGTTTCCCGGGCTTATCCCAGAGTTAAAGGTAGGTTACTCACGTATTACTCACCCGTTCGCCACTAATCCACCTAGCAAGCTAGGCTTCATCGTTCGACTTGCATGTGTTAAGCACGCCGCCAGCGTTCGTCCTGAGCCAGAATCAAACTCTCCGTTGAAAAAATAGAAAAGCTTGATAATCTGATCTCAAACAGCGAATCACACACGGGGGTGCGTGACTCAAGCTGACTAAATTTGAAACCATTTGATGATTATCAAATATCAATAAATATTTGGTATTAGTTTCAGTTTCCATCACCATT
>NZ_KV810707.1:0-101476 GCF_001812895.1 Rothia sp. HMSC069C04 | reverse complement strand
GCCCTGCAGGAGGCCGTATAGGGGTTACTATTTAATGCGTCCAAGTTTCGGGGCGCAGTTCATACAGGTGCCTTCCGGGGGCTTTTCCATGCCAGGTGCACACGCGGTGCACATGACCAGGCGGGGCGTGTGCCGTATGCTGGAAAGAGCGCCCACACACGTGGCACCAAAGCGTTCAGAGGAGAAAAACGATGTCCTATATCACCGGAGCTATCTACCCGAGCTCGGACCGCCCTCAGCTGGGTGCCACCGAGGAAGAAACCCTCCGCGCCTACGCGGACGAGAACACCGCCGTAGCCCTCGGATACGCCAACCCCGACATCCACGAACTACACGCCCTGCAAAAAACCTTCAACCTGCACGAACTCGCCATCGAAGACGCCGGACGAGGCCACCAGCGCGCCAAACTAGAACGATACGGCGACTCCCTCTTCACCGTCATCCGCCCCGCCATCTACCTCGACAAAGAAGAAGAAGTGCGCCTCAGCGAACTGCACCTCTTCACCGGCCCCCGCTACACCCTCGCACTCGTTCGCGACGAACAGCGCATCAACGACAAGTTCAACCTGCTCTACGCCACCCCCGATGCATCCCCCGCCCGACTGCTGCACCGCATCCTCGACAGCACCGTCGACAGGTACGCCCCCGTGCTCGAGGGACTCGAGAACGACAACGACGAGATTGAAGACATCCTGTTCTCCGCGCACGACCGCCAAGACGCCAACTCCCTGGCGCAGCGCATATACGAGCTACTCAACCAGGTGATTGACTTTCAGCGAGCCTGCCGACCCCTCGAACCGATGATGGGTCGCATCATTGAAGGCCTACGCACCGGCGCGCTCGACCCGTCCCCCTACCCGGGCGCGAGCCAGGGCGAGGTTGAAGACGAGGCCGTGGAACTTGCCCGCCAGTTCCGTAATGTGCTCGACCACGTGGTGCACACGAAGGAACGCCTTGAGGATCTTCGTAGCTCCCTCGAAAACGCCCTGCGCGTGCACGACACCCTGCTCGGTCAGCAACAGAACGACGACACCAAGAAAATTTCCGCCTATGCGGCGCTACTCATGGTGCCCACCATTGTTGGCTCGGTGTACGGCATGAACTTTGAGGTCATGCCCGAGCTCAAGTGGGAGTTCGGCTACCCGGCGGCCCTGCTGCTGATGCTGGTCTCCTGTCTGCTCCTCTACTGGTTCTTCAAGAAGAATAAGTGGCTCTAACAGTCTACAAAACGCCACTGGCTAGGCCTTTAAACGCGTATGCCGCGTAGGGCATACACACATGCCTTACGCGGCGCGGTCGTACTGTGCGCGCATTGCGCGGTGGCAATCGCGACGCTCACGCTTGAACTTCTTACATACAGCCTCCGAATCAGCAAACATGTAGAAGTCCTCCGGCTCAGCCGACAGACCCAAAGTCGACAAGTGAACCAGCGACAGCATCGCGTAGAACATCTCGCGGCGCAGCTCAAAATTGCAGGCACCCGGAGCGGACTCCACCGCAAACACGCCGCCGGTGCACTCCAGCGCGCGCATCGCCCAGTGCTGAGTCCACAGGTCACCATTGACCGGGCTCACGCCCAGGCGAGTCAACGCCAGGCCGGTACCCTGCACACGCTCAAAGCGCAGGCACATCTCCAGGTCCTTCTCCAGGGGGAACACGAACAGCAGAGCGTTCTGCGCCGCCGCACGCAGCTCAGCCAGGTTCGCCTCGTAACCGGAAGCACCCTGAGTCAGGTGACGCATCACGCGGCCCATGGTCGAGGACGCTGGCGCGGTGCGGAAGCACGCACCGTCAGCCACCAGCTGCTCCAGAACGCCGCGGAGCTCCTCCACGTTGAAGCGCTCCATGCGGACGATGGTGCCCGCCTGCATCAGCAGGTTGAACTCTGCATCACGGCACAGCTGCTCATCGGCGGTGCAGGAAATCTCTGCGTTTGCGTACTGGCTCTCGTGAGTGGTGTTGTCCATGACCGTTCCTTCCGTAGATGCTGAATCAACCTAGCGGCAACACCGCAGGAGACGGCGTGCCCGGTCGGAAGGATCGTCCCTTCCAACACCTACACTCTATGAGCGACCCCTGACACGATAAGCAGTTTTTAATCTACCCCGGGGTAAAACTGGGAAAATTCCGAAAAATTCTGAAACCACCCGTGAAACCCGGTGAAACCGCCCGTGAAACCTAGCGAACCCCAGTGAACTCCGTGAAACACAGAAAACCGGGTGCCCCCACAGTCGGGAACACCCGGTCACTCATACGGAATAGACGGCGCAACTAGCGCTGACGGTACAGCAACCACAGCATATACACGCCACCCAACGCGCCCGTCACCAGGCCCACCGGAATCTGGAACGGCGCCAACGCACGAGCCGACACAAAATCAGCCAGCACCAAAATTACCGAACCCAGCAACGCCGAATGCCACATCGCCATACCCGGAGTGTTCCACAGGCGGCGCGCAATCTGCGGGGCAACCAGCGCCAAGAAACCAATCGGGCCGGCAACAGAAATCGCCACAGCCACCAGGAGCACGGCAGCCGCCACCAGCATGTTTACGGTCCTCTTCACCGGCAAACCCAAACCTGCCGCCAAATCGTCGCCGAGCTCCAAGACGCGCAGGCGATGCGTCAGCATCAGCACCAGCGGAATCGCCACCAGCAGCAGCACCGCCTGCACCGACATCTGGTTCCACGAGAGGGCATTTAGCGAACCGTGTTGCCAGGTCTTTGCCGCCTCCGCCTTCTCCAAATCACCGCGCGTAATCAGGTAATCATTCACGGAACTGAGCATCGCACTCACCGCAATACCAATCAGCACCATTTTCTGACCCATCGTTGCACCACCGCGCACACCCGCCAGAAGCATCACCACAGCCGCCGTCGCAAAACCGCCAATAATAGCGCCCAGGCCCATACCCACGCCGGTAGAACTCAACGACCCAATCAGCACCACAGACAGGGCACCGGTCGCCGAACCGACCGTGAAACCGATAATATCCGGCGAACCCAGAGCATTACGCGAAACTGACTGAAAAATAGCGCCCGACAAGCCCAAAGCCGCACCCACCACCACTGCGGCAAGCATACGCGGCAGACGCTGATTCAACACCAGCTGACGCTCAATCTCCGTGCCCTCACCCTGAAAAATCAGGCGAAACACCTGATCAGGGCTCATCTGATAACTACCAAACACCAGGGAGGCGACCGCCGCCACCACAAGCACCGCCACCACCAGCAGGGTACGCGGAATAGGGGTGCGGTAACGCCCAGGGATACGCACAGACCCGGCAACAGCAGACCCGGCTACAGAACGAGACACAACGCTCACAATAAAACCTCTCAGAAACCGGGGCCTACAAACCAGATACGCCAGATGAGCTAGACGAACCAGTCGAACCAGACGAACCACCCACAACAGGGCGCTGAGCACGATGCGGACCGTGCTCCGACACGTGAGCCGGACCCGACTCATCGTGCGCCTGCGCCTTCGAACCCATGCGGCCCTTCTTCGCACCGCGCGCACCGGTGCTCAAACGCAGCACCAGAACCATCAGCACCGGGGCACCAATAAAGGCGGTCACAATACCCACCTCAAGCTCACTCGGCATCACCAGAACGCGACCCAGAATATCGGAGGCAAGTACCAACACCGGGCCGTACACCAGCGACAGCGGCAGCACGCGCGCAATGTCGGAACCCACCAGCAGACGCACCACATGCGGCACGACCAGACCCACAAAACCAATCGGGCCCGCAACCGCAGTCGCTGCACCGCACAGCGCCATAATCGCAATAATCGTCGCGCCACGCACCATCGTCACCGGCACGCCCAAGCCGGCTGCCGCATCCTCACCGAGTGCCAGGGCACGCAGAGGACCGATCAGCATGAACGACAGCACCAAACCCAACGCAACAAAGGGCAGCGCAGACAGCACCTGCTCAAAGGTGCGGTTCTCCAGCGAACCCACCACCCAGAAACGGTGCGAATCAAAAGCCTTCGAATTAAACATTGTGATAATGCCGGTAATCGTGCCCAGGCAGGCGTTCACCGCCACACCCGTCAGCACCAGACGCGCCGTCGAATCCAGGTTCGGTTTAGAATCCACCAGGCCCATGACGAACACCAGCGCCGCCGCCAGACCCGAACCGGCCAGCGCCAGCCAGAGCTGAACGAACGGGGACGACACCCCAAAAACGCCCACACCGACCACCACGGAGGCGGCAGCACCCGAGTTCACACCCAGCAGACCCGGCTCAGCCAGCGGGTTACGGCTCAACGCCTGCATGAGCACACCCGACACCGCCAACGCGGCACCCACCAGCAACGCCGCGGCGGTACGCGGGGCACGCTTCGCCCAAATCAGCTTCGACTCGATGGTGTTCGCCTCCGGGTGGAGGAAACCGTCAATCGAGCGGTCCAGGGTGAACAGGCGCGAACCCACCGTAAACGACAGGGCGCAAAGCAGCACTAGCAGAACGCCGCCGATAATGAGCGCAACCGCCAGACGCGAGATAGACTTGCCACCCTGACCGCCAGAGGAGGCGCCAGATACGGCGTCCGAAGAAGCGGAGAGGGCACGAATTTTCGCCAGGGAAGCAGCGCTAACGGCGGGTCCGGAAGAGGGGGAGGTCTGTGGTGTCATAGGCTTTGGAGGTGGTGGGGGAGCGGTGTGCTTCCGTGCGGACGGAGGATGCTTAACGTATCAATAGATAAGTATTAAGTATCGCATATGCATATATGAGGTTATCCTAATAATATGGCAAATATGACGAACAAGATCACCCGCCGCTCCTTCGGCGCACTCGCACTCGGTTCTTTCGGCGCCCTCGCCCTGGCGGCATGCGGCTCCTCCAACACTTCCGGCTCTTCCTCCTCCGCGTCTGCTTCTGCGACCGGTAAGAAGGTGGCACCCTCCGCCCTGCCCTCCGGCATGGGCACCACCACCGTTGACGGCGAATTCCCCCGCACCGTCAAGCACTTCCGCGGTGAAACCACCATCAAATCCGCACCCTCCAAGGTCGTGATTCTCTCCACCGGTCAGCTCGACGGTGTGCTCTCCCTGGGCGTCGTGCCGGTCGGCGCGGCAACCGCAGGCGACGCCGACCTGGTCCCCACCTACCTGAAGACCAAGTTCTCCAATAAGTCCGCAGAGCTCGACAAGATTGCCAAGGTCGGCAAGCGCACCGACCCGGACGTTGAGGCCATCGCAAACCTCAAGCCCGACCTGATCCTCATCAACAACACCAACAAGAAGGACGAGCTGTACGAGTCCCTCGCCAAGATCGCGCCGACCGTGGTCACCGAGGGCACCGGCATCAACTGGAAGCAGGACTTCCTGCTGATTGCCGCCGCGCTGGGCACCACCGAGAAGGCTGAGAAGCTCATGGAGGAGTACAACACCAAGGCGAAGTCGGTCGGTCAGAAGGCTGGCAGCGAGAAGACCTTCTCCTTCCTGTACACTTCCGCTGACCGCACCCGCATCTTCGCGAAGTCCTCGTTCGTGGGCTCCATCTGCGTGGATGCATCCCTGGCACGCCCCGCGGCTGCGCAGGTTGAGAAGACCTCCGTGGACCTGAGCGCCGAGCAGCTCGACCAGGCTGACGCAGACTACCTGTTCTACGGCGTGCAGGGTGGCGACGAGTCCAAGCTGACCAAGGAAGCCCTGTGGAGCACCCTCAAGGCTGTCACCGAGAAGCACGCACACAGCGTGGATCCCGACATGTTCTTCCTGAACGCTGGCCCGGCTGCTGCGCTCGGTGTTCTGGAGACCATCGAGAAGGCGCTCTAAGCCTTTCTCGTCTCGTGTAGAGATTCGTTTTCGCTGGAAGCCCCGCATCTGTATCTTTCACGTCCTGCGCGTGAGGGTGAGGAGGCGGGGCTTTCTGCACGCTCGGCACCTGCTTTCGCACCTGCTTGCTGCCGCCGGATGCACTCGTGACCAGAATTGGTGCCCGCCCGCCCGAAATAGGGTCTAATGGGGGTAGAAGGCGCAGCGGTACCGTTGCCCGCGCCTGACACACCGAACCTTACACACCGATTAATTCACCGACGAAACGAGCACACAATGCCGAAGAACAAGCCCTCCGAAGAGACCCTGGCGCAGGCACGCCGCGTCATCGACGCACTCAACGAGCGTGGCGCCCGCAAGCAGGCAATCCGCCTGAAGGTAACCCTCCCCGACGCCCCGCTGCCGCAGACCGCATCCAAGTTTGGTGGCCGACCGTACCTGCCCGCTGGCGAGTCCGCGCCGACCAATGAGAAGGGTGAGCCGCTGGACATGATTGCGCAGATTAACTGCGCCGACCTGCCCGAAAAAGACATTTACCCGGCGACCGGTATGTTGCAGTTCTGGATCAACCCCAACGATGAAGAGTGCATGTGGGGTTACGACTACGAGAACCCGCTCTCGCAGAAGAATCACCGCGTCGTCTACTACGAGACGCTGGATGAACCGAACCCGGATGCCCCGTTCCCGACCGTGAACTGGGATGACTATGGTTGGCCCTTTGGTCGTGACGGCAAGGGTACCGCTGAGGAGGTTGTTGAGTACGCACTTGCCTTCGAGCCCTGGGAGCAGGGATTCCTGGATGGCGGCTTCGAAATCTACGACCAGTTCGCTGACGCCTGGGATGAAATGTACCCGGACCAGAAGCTGCCCGAGGAACCGAACGCACGCGGTGACGCCTCCTACAACCTGCTGGAGCCCTTCGAATCGGAGGAGAGGGATTACTCACATATTGGCGGCTACCCCTCGTTCGTGCAGGAGGACCCGCGCGATGAGTTCGAGGAGCTGCGCGGCCACACGGTGAACCTGCTGACCATCGAATCGGAGTGGGGTGAGGACGCCGAGGAGGGCGTGTACGTGATGTGGGGTGATGCCGGTGCGGCGAACTGGCTGATTACCCCGGAGGCGCTTGCCGCCCGCGACTTCTCGCAGGTCGTCTTTGAGTGGGCCTGCGGCTAAACGTGGTTTTGGCTGAATAGTCGAAGGGGGAGGGAAATAGAGAATAACCGCTCTATTTCCCTCCCCTTTTTGTGTACCTTTTATCGGGTACGTCTAAGCAGCGCGATACTTACGGTTCTTACTACGCGGCGGAGCCGTAGGAACAATCAGCTTCGCCTCCACAAGACGGCGCAGATCATTCGTGATGGAGGTACGTGAAGCACCCCGACCCCAATGCTCTTGGATATATGTCGTGGAAACAGCCTCGCCCTGTGCACGCAGGCCACGCACAATACCAGCCTGGCGTTCGCTGAGGCCGTCAAGCGACGCATCGGCGCCCGCCGGTTCGACGGCGTCGGCTGAATGTTTGCTCGTGGAATGGGTTGCTTGCTGAGTCTTATCCTCAGGCGCGGTCTTCTGTTCCGTAGAAGACGCACCCTGCGGGGGCTGCATCAGAGTGACCTGCACATAGAGTAGACGGTCAGCAAACTGGGGAGCGGGCAGACCCGCCTCCTTCAGCGCGCGCAGAACCGTGGGAATACCGGAAGCCCTATTCTCTGCAATCAAACGCCCCGTACCCGGGTCGGGCAGATCAGTCAGAATGCTTGCCAAGTAGCTGTTGCGGGTTGAAGAAACACCGGGCTGACCGAAATCTCGGATAGTCACAGCACCGTAGATACCGCCCGGGCTACGCACCACCAGGCGGTTGGTGTAGAGCTCAACCTGCACCTGCGAGCCGCGCGCACCCGGCGAGTAGTCGCGGTGCATGAGGGCGTTAACCAAGAGCTCGCGGATAGCCTCCAGCGGATACTCGTAGCGCTCAACCCGCCCGATACCGCTACTGTTGAGGCCCTCCATCGTGGACGTTTTGCGCATATTGCGAACCAAAACGCCCATAGCTTCATCCAACATGGAGGGGATAGGCCCGGTACAGCTGTGATTGTCCAGAAAACGTCGACCGTCCTCAGTGACCTCACCAAGCTCTTCACCGGGAAGAACAACAACGCTCATCATCAGCTGCGGGAAGAACGCCTGCGGGTAGGATCCCATGGCGAGAAGCGCCCCAAGAGTGGGCACTTCTCGGCCCTCAGAATCGATGCGTAGAATGCGTGCCTGCAGAAGAACCTCACGGTCAGAAAGCGCCGCAAAAACGCGAGGTTGCTCCTCGCGCAGGCGAGCGACATAGGCACTCACAAGGGTGGGAGAGAGGTCCTTGAAGCTTGCCTCGCTGACCAGCTCCTCGTCGTAGCGGGGCTGACTGCGGTTCTCTAGGAAGCGGTCAATCTCGTACTTGGTGAGGCGAATATCGGCCTCGCCGACGCGCTGGTAGGAGCCGTTATACATGCCGTGTGCTTCGATGTAGTAGGGCTTCTGCGTCGGGTCGCCGGGGAGCACATCGATGCGCACGATACGGTGCTGCTCGTCTGTCGCCTCAATCTGAATATCTACCGGGGGTCGAGGCGTGATCTTGGAACGGATTGCCTCAACGGATGCGTCGTGGACTGCCTGTGCGTTGAAACCTTCAACTGGCTGTAGACCTTCTGCCGGGTCGGTGAGGCCAAGAAGAATGGTGCCACCGTCTCCATTGGCGAAGGCACTAACGGTTTCAAGAACGGACTTGGGGAACCCGCCAGCTGCAGCTTTGACTTCTACTCGCCCGTTTTCAGCCTGGCTACGGCGTAGGTTTTCGATGAGTTCGGTGGTGTTTGTTTCCATGCATGCTCCCGATGGCTACTTCTTGGTGAACGTCATAGCAACGTCATAACAGCATCATAACAATTTCTGCGATGATGTTGTTATGATCCTGCGATGATGTTGATATGATTCGCTGTCTTCATCATTCTTAGAATCTTAAAAACCCCGAAATTGCAGGCTAAAACTGGGCATTCCTGTCGGTCTCATTGACCGCGCATCATATCAGCCGTCATAACAACTTCTGTTATGACGGCTGATATGATGCCCCGCTAAGACCCGTACGGCAGTCCCCGCTCGCCAAAAATAGCCCGTCATAATCCGCAATAAACGACATATAGGTACCCGCACTTGGTGCACCCCGCCGCCGGTGGCACAGTATAAAGTCGAGCCACTATCGACTCCCCGCACACAGGCGGGCAGATACACCAGGAGCAAACCAATGGCTGAACACACTTTCGGCTTCCGCACCCGCGCACTACACGCGGGCGGCACCCCCGACGCTGAACACGGTGCCCGCGCGGTCCCTATCTACCAGACTTCCTCCTTCGTCTTCAAAGACGCTGACGACGCCGCGAACCTCTTCTCCCTGCAGAAGTACGGCAATATCTACTCGCGCCTGTCCAACCCGACCGTCGCCGCGCTGGAGGAGCGCATCGCCTCCCTCGAAGGCGGCATCGGTGCGGTAGCGACCGCCTCCGGCATGGCTGCCGAGTTCATTACCTTCGCGGCTCTGTGCCAGCAGGGCGACCACATTGTGGCATCTTCCCAGCTGTACGGCGGCACCGTCACCCAGCTGGACGTGTCCCTGCGCCGCTTCGGCATTGAGACCACCTTCGTGCCCGGCACCGACCCCGCCGACTACAAGGCGGCACTGACCGAGAACACCAAGGCAATCTACACCGAGATCGTGGCGAACCCCTCCGGTGAGGTTGCCGACCTGGAAGGCCTCGCAGAGGTCGCACACGAGGCGGGTATCCCCCTGGTCGTGGACGCAACCCTGTCCACCCCCTACCTGATCCGCCCCATCGAGCACGGCGCGGACATCGTCATTCACTCGGTCACCAAGTTCCTGGGCGGTCACGGCACCACCCTCGGCGGTATCGTCGTCGAGTCCGGTCGTTTCAACTGGGGTAACGGCAACTTCCCGTCCATGACCGAGCCGGTTCCCTCCTACAACGGCGTGTCCTGGTGGGGTAACTTTGGTGAGTTCGGTTTCCTGACTAAGCTGCGTTCTGAGCAGCTGCGTGACTTCGGTCCGTCGCTGAGCCCGCAGGCTGCGTTCAACCTGCTGCAGGGCGTTGAGACCCTGCCGCAGCGTATGGACGCGCACCTGGCGAACGCTAAGCAGGTTGTCTCCTGGCTGGTTGAGGATCAGCGTATCGCCTACGTGAACTACGCCGGCCTGGAAGACCACCCGCACCACGAGCGTGCGAAGAAGCTGCTGCCGCTGGGTGTCGGTTCCGTGTTCTCCTTCGGTGTCAAGGGCACCGAGAAGGCATCCGGCCGCCTGGTCGGCGGCGAGTTCATCGGTGCCTTGCAGCTGGCAAGCCACCTGGCGAACATTGGTGACGCCCGCACCTTGGTGCTGCACCCGGGTTCGACCACACACCAGCAGCTGACCGCTGAGCAGCTGGCTGCTGGCGGTGTCGGTGAGGACCTGATCCGCATTTCCGTGGGTCTGGAAGACGTTGAAGATATCATTTGGGACCTGGATCAGGCGCTGACCTACGCGACCGGCCTGAACCACGCCGGTGAGCGTGTGGGCGAGTCCAGCGCTGACAAGGTTGTGGAGGCTGAGGAGGCGGTTGCCGCCGCTAAGGCCGCCGAGGACGCTGCCGCCGCTGAGGCTGCTGCTGGCGCATCCTGCTCCCTGCCTACTACCACTCAGGAGGAAAAGTAATGACTGAGAAGCGTACCTGGGTGGGTCCTTCCGCCCCTGAGCGTCTGAACATTCTGCGTAATACCCGCACGATTGCGATTGTGGGTATGAGCGATAAGATTTCGCGTGCCTCGTACTTTGTGGCAACGTACCTGCAGTCGGCGTCGCCGTACAAGCTGTATTTTGTGAACCCGATTCTGGCTGCGAAGGGCAAACTTGTGCTGGGTCAGCCGGTGTACCCGTCGCTGCAGGACCTGCCGGAGGTCCCGGATCTGGTGGAGATTTTCCGCCGTAATGAGGACCTGCCGGGTGTGGTTCAGGAGGCTGTGGATCTGGGCGCGAAGACCGTGTGGATGCAGCTGGGCTCCTGGAGTGAGGAGGCTGCCGCGATTGGTGAGGCTGCCGGCCTGAACGTGGTGATGGATAAGTGCGTGAAGATTGAGCATGCGCGTTTCCACGGTGGCCTGCACTTGGCCGGTTTCAACACGGGCGTGATTTCTTCGAAGCGTCAGGTGCTGTCGAAGTAAGTTGTGCTGTATAAGCCGCGGCTACCGTAGCTTGTAATTACAAAAATCAGGCGCTTGTCAGCGTTTGAATGGAGGGGCGTACCCGGGGCGATTCCCGGGTGCGCCCCTCCTTCATTAAGGACGATGTAGCGATATAAGCAACCAGAAGATAACCAGGGAAAACGCCCAGATTCCTTGAGAGCGTGTAGCTTCAATGTTATGGTTGTACTAACAGTCCCCCCTCCGCCTCTGATTCAAGCGCATCTCGAGGGGGTCCTTTTTTATGTTCGGTTCTACGGCGAACCGAGTAAGGAGAGCAGTGGTTTTGCCCAAGGAATCGTGCGTATTTCTGCCTTCAATAGAGGACCAGAAGGAATACCTTGTTGCTAAGAGGTATTTTCCTCAGGGAACGACCCTGAGCGATGATGACCGAGACATGCTTGCATGCTCTAATTTCCACTACCTTCTGGGATACTTTCGTAATTACAACAAATACAAGAGCGAGGGATTTCTGCCTGAGAAGCCAGACATCTCAGATATTTTAGATATTGTGCGTATGGATGTGGAGGTCTCTTCCCTCCTGTACGGATACATGAGGCAGAGCGAACAGGCGATTCGAGCTGCATGGGTGGAAGCATTCTGTACTTATCGTAGTCCCCATGAGTACCTCAACCCGGATGTATATATCTGCATAAATCAGGACAGGCCAGTAGATGCGCTTATCAAAGATATGATGCGGCATATCCTGCGATACCGTGAACCGTATGTTCGTGAGCGTATTGAGGAGTGGTGGAAATCTTGCGCTAAAAGTTCCTCTAAAAATCCCTCTGAAAGCTTGGAAGACTGGGAAGATGTTGAGGCGCTTCGAGAGATGATGCAAAAAGAGCTTCCCCTGTGGTCTATTGTTGATTCGTTTTCTTTGGGACTTCTCTCCCACGCAGTGGTCCAAAGTTATGCTTCAGAAACCTCCACTGAGTCTGGAGGTTCTGAAAAGTTGCTGCTCTACAAAAAGACCGCAGGGTATATGGGGGTGAACCATAAGCACTTTGAGGGCCGTCTTAAGTCTCTGACCACTCTGAGAAACCGTGTAGCTCATGGTTCTCGCCTCTGGATGATGCCAACGACTGATACCTCTGCAAAGCCTAAAATTTTTGCTAAGGACCTCCGCGAAGCGGACCCGAAAGGTATGTTGGTCAGCTTCGCCAATGTTGCTCTTTTGCAGGGAAACACCTGTCGTCAGAGGGAGGCCTGGAAAGCGATAAAAGCTTTAGTGAAGCAGAATGAGAGCTACTACATTGGCGTAGGTTCGCAGAAAATCTTCTGAAAACAGCGACAGTCCCGCAGGCACCTCGCATTATGACGCTGGCGTTCTCATTGGACTAAGAGAGGGGGCGTACCCGGGGTGATTCCCGGGGCGCCCCTAATCTGTGCCCGGTGGAGCATTCGGCGCGTTGTGGGCGAGATTGAGGGCGTAGCATCGCCCCTTGTCGAGAGCAGTTCAGCTTTAAGGTAAACCTGACCCCTATGTTCTGGGGTGCTAAGCCGGTATCCTAGTGTGGAGCCCGGCGGCCGGTACACAGCACACACGCGTACCGACCGCCGGGTTTTCCTCTCTCACAGATTGTGACGGAATATTACGTTGAATTCTCTCGGGTCTGGAATAACTGTAGGATAGCCAGCGTTGCACCCGCAGAGAGGGGCACACCGCACGATGCCCCCGGGTTACCGCAGGGTGACAACCCGCAACTACAAGAGCATCAACCACCACACGAAAGAAGAACACTATGTCCGCAATGATTAACCGCCGTACCGTCCTCGCAGGCTCCGCATTCACCGGCCTGGCTGCACTGCTCGCAGCGTGCGGCTCCAACGGCAGCAGCACCGCATCCAGCACCAACAAGCTGGAGGCTATCAAGTCTGCCGGCAAGATTCGTGTGGGCCTGGAGGGCACCTACCGCCCCTTCTCCTTCCACGACTCGAACGGCGCCCTGGTCGGTTTCGAGAAGGAAATCATCGACCTGGTCGCTAAGGACCTGGGCGTGACTGCAGAGTTCACCGAAACCCCCTGGGATTCGCTGATCGCCGGCGTGGACGCTGACCGCTACGACATCGTCATCAACAACGTTTCTGCAACCGACGAGCGTAAGCAGAAGTACGACTTCTCCGTACCCTACCTGTACTCCGAGCCGAAGGTCGCCGTGAAGAAGGATTCTTCCCTGCAGAACGTGAGCGAGATTTCCGGTCACTCCTCGGCGCAGTCTGAGACCTCGAACTTCCGCAAGATGGTGGAGGCGAAGGGCGCCTCGATCGTGGTTGTTTCCGGTTTCGACGAGGCTATCGAGCAGGTCCTCTCGGGCCGTGCAGAGATGACCGCGAACGACTCCGTGTCCTTCGCCGAGTACTTGAAGGAGCACCCGGACGCTAACCTGCGCCTGCTCTCCGGTGACCTGGGCACCGGCAGCAACTCCTCCATCCTGCTGCCTAAGGGCCAGGATGCTCTGCGTAACGCTATCGACGAGTCGCTGAAGAAGCACCTGGGCAACGGTGACATCAAGGCGATTTACGAGAAGTACGTGGGCGAAGACCTCTCCCCGAAGAACTAACACTCTCATAAGGAGCTGAGTTCCGCGCATGGAACGCTACCTCAACCTCTGGGCAGAATCACTGCCGCAGCTGCTGGGCTCGACCCTGGCAGTGACCATTCCGCTATCGCTCATCTCCTTCGCGCTGGCGCTGCTGGTGGGCATCATCTCCGCCGGCGCGCGCACGAGCCGCTTCGCCCCGGTGAACTGGCTGGCCTGGCTGTATATCTGGGTTTTCCGCGGCACCCCGCTGCTGGTGCAGCTGTTCATCGTCTTTTACGGCCTGCCGAAGGTCGGTATTGCCCTGGACGTGTGGAGTGCCGCGATCATCACGATGAGCCTGCACACCGGCGCGTACGTGGCGGAGACGTTCCGTTCCGCGGTGGCGGCTATTCCGCGCGGCCAGTTTGAGGCGGCGGCAACCCTGAACTTCACCCGCATGCAGACCCTGCGCCACGTGGTCATTCCGCAGGCGGTGCGTATTGCTCTGCCGAACCTGGGCAACAACTTTATCGACCTGATTAAGGGCACTTCGCTGGTGTCGGTTATTTCGATGGTTGACCTGTTCCAGACCGGTAAGCAGATCGCGTCGCGTACTTTCGAGCCGCTGGCAATGTACTCCGAGGTCGCCATCATTTACCTGGTGATTTTCACTCTGCTGACCGCCGCGCAGTCGGCCCTGGAGAAGTACAGTAACCGTTACGTAAGGAGCAACAATGCTTAGCGTTGATTCCCTGTCGAAGAGCTTTGGCGACACGCAGGTGCTCAAGAACATCAGCCTGGACATCCCCGACGGTGAGACCACGGTGATTCTGGGCCCGTCTGGTAGCGGCAAGTCGACTCTGTTGCGTTGCCTGAACCTGCTGGAAACCCCGCAGTCCGGCACGCTCACCATTGACGACGCGCAGGTGGACTACAGTCAGAAGCTCACCGACGCGCAGGTGCGTGATATTCGTTCCCGTTCGGCGATGGTGTTCCAGCAGTTTAACCTGTTCCCGAACTACACGGCGTTGAAGAACGTGGCGCTCGCCCCGACCCTCAACGGCACCCTGAATGCTCAGCAGGCGCAGGAGCGTGCCCGTGAGCTGCTGGCTAAGGTGGGTCTTGCCGACAAGGTTGATTCCTACCCGGACGCTCTCTCTGGTGGCCAGCAGCAGCGTGTGGCGATTGCCCGCGCCTTGGCGTTGGAACCCTCCTACCTGCTCTTTGATGAGCCGACGAGTGCGCTGGATCCCGAGCTGGAGGCGGAGGTGATCCGCGTGCTGATGCAGCTGGCGAAGGAGGGGCGCTCCCTGGTCATCGTGACGCACAATATGGCGTTTGCGAAGAAGGTTGCGGATCGTATCGTGTTCCTGGAGAACGGTACCCTGCGCTATAACGGTGAGCCGACCGGTTTCTTTGCTTCGGATGATGAGCGTATCCGTAAGTTCTTGACGGTGTACGACAGCACCGAGTACACGATTTAGCCGTACTGCACATAGTAAATATGGGCTGGTTTCTGCCGGTCAGATAATCATCTGACGAGCGGAAACCATCCCATATTCTATATTCAGCATATATTGGTTTTTACTCTGAAAGACCCTTAGAGCGGCGGTACTCCTCCAGTTGCTCAGCATTAATCACCTCAAGCTGTTCAGTGAGCGGAGCACCAGGGGCCCAGCCCTCATTAGCAACGGCACGGTCCTCCTGCTTACCAAAAGTGAAGAGACGCGGGCGAGGCACACGCAGCTCAGCCGGGGTAGTCGGCAGCTGCCAATTCTTCATATGGGAGAGCACACCAAACACCAGGCACAGGAGAATAGACAGACCCATCGCCAGGTTCGGGCGGTGGAAGAAACCAGACACAATCGCCGTCTCGGTCGCACCCACAAACGCGACCGTCGCGTACAGCGAGTTACCGCCAAAAATCGCCGGAATGCGGTTGACCATAATGTCACGGATAACGCCGCCACCAACCGCGGTGGTCACACCCAGTGCAATAGCGGGCAGCCAGTGCAGGCCCAAGTTCAGGGACTTAATGGTGCCGGTTGCCGCCCACGCACCCATACCGATGAAGTCAATGATGAGCATGGTTCGGGTCGCCCAGCGGGCACTCAAGTCGATGCTGTACGCCAGAATCGAGGAGCCGATAGCACCCACCCAGTAGCCGCCGTCAGTGAGTGCCACGGGCAGTCCGGAGTTCAGTAGGATGTCACGGATCATACCGCCGCCCATGCCGCAGGCGACCGCGAGCAGCAGGAAGCCCACAATGTCGAATCGGAAGGCGCGCGCCACAGCACCGCCGAGCAGGCCGTTAGCGACAACGGCGGCAATGTCGACGATGCGGAATACCTGATCTGGGTCAAAGAGCTCGTGCATGGGCGTTCTCCTGCGTACGTGATGCGTGTGCCGGTAGGGGAAGTGCGCGCAACGGGGGGTCGGGTGACGACGTTATCACCGCATCCGGCTCTGTTTGCCTGTGCGCGTACCTGAATTGGCACCGATTTATTGTAGACCCGCCGCCGCCTCTGCTCCTAGTTGAAAGGTGCTCATGACGAGCTCTGAGACGTAACGGAGAAGCTTGTGGGCGCGCTAAAAGATGGGCGTAGAATGAGTGAATCTCCACCCCCAATGCTCTGTCATGATTGTTTTTGTGCTGGGGTCCTTCCAGGACGGTAGTGGCATCATTTCTTCGCTACTGTTGGCATTGAGCCCCCTGAATGCGGTGGAGTCTATGGCGATCATGATGTTTGCCGGTGCGGCGCTGTCGGCGCTCATGGTGTGGCTACCCTCCCGTAAGCGGAGCGCTCGCTAAGCTGGGTCTAGACGAATACTGAAGGCATGTGGCCCGGTCGTTTGATAGACCGGGCCACATCGCAAATCGTTATCTGCGTAAGGTGAAAGGAGCCGCCGTGACGGTATCGCGTGACGAAGTTTTCGAAATCCTGCGGGGCGTGGTGCCCCGCCTGGAGGAGGCGCTTCCCGGCTGGTCGGTGCGTCCCAACATCACGGGTACCGGCGCGGTGGGGCTCTATCTGGACGGCCCCGCAATCTACCGGGACGGCGAGCCCCTGACCGGCGTGAACGCCGAAGGTGAGCCGGTCGTTCGGCACCTGTGCGGCACGATTCAGACCGCTGACCGCGGCCTGCCGCAGGAGCTCGGGCAGGTGCGCTACCAGTACATCCTGGGCGTGAGCGTGGCGGAGCACGAGAGCGAGTATCCCGAACTGGCCGACCTGGCGAGCGTGGGGGAGCCGAGCTGGGTTCCTGCGCTGAGGGCCCTGGAGGCGCTGGTGGAGTTCGAGGGCCGCGAGACGCTGTTCATCAGCCGCGGCGGGTACGTGCCCGGTCGCCGCGCCCTGGGTAAGCGCCGCGTGGCGCTGCGGCGCGAGTTCTTCCCCGGTAAGCCCTGGCTGGGTTTGGGCACGATTGACTGGTGTGCGGGCGTGCGCTCGACCCCGGTGTACGCCGAGGATCTGGTGGCTCTGGTGGCCGCGGCGACGCGCCTGGCGAGTAGCTGGGATGCAGCCCTGCGCATTGGCGCTGCGGACAGCCAAAAGTAGTTAAAACAAAGCGGCGCATCCGACCCGTGATGGGGTGGATGCGCCGCTTCTGTGTAAGCTCTGACGCTTAGTGGGTTTAGCCCAGCGTCTCAGCCAGCTTGAACGAGTCAATCCGTATCAAGCCGCATGCGATATTGCCTTATCGATAGTATGCAAGGGTGATGCATCCTGCCGCCTCTACGGGGGCGTAACCGTAGCGTTTGTAGAGCGCAATGGCGTGTTCACTCGCAACGTCGGTGGTAATGAGTCGCTGTCGAATGTCTTCTCGGTCAAAGTCATCAATGACACGCTTTAGAAGCGCAGAACCAACGCCCTGACGCTGGGCGTGCGGATGCACTAGGAGGTCCTGAATGTAGGCGATAGAGTGACCGTCCCCGACGGCGCGTACTAGCCCGACGAGTCGTCCTGTTTCTTCTGCGGTCGCCTCTCGTGCGGTGTAGAGATACCGCGACCCTTCCAACATCGGGAGGAGGCGTTCGGGCGTTTTGGTATAGGCGCTCCAGCCGACAGAATCGTAAAGCTCAGTAAGTTCTTCCACGCTGGGATAGGGGCTGGTGGAGTCCAAAATACAGTACCGCATACAGGCATTGTATAGCGCCAAATCGGGGGAATTTAGAAACTGCTACCCAACACGTTGCTGGGCTTGAGGACATAAAGGAAGCGGCGCATCCGACCCGTAAAGGGGTGGATGCGCCGCTTCTGTGTAAGCTCTAACGCTTAGTGGGTTTAGCCCAGTGCCTCAGCCAGCTGAATGCCCTGTGCCACGCCACCGAGGGTTGCAGCAATACGGATCAGGTCGTTGACCTGCTCCTTGGTTGCGCCCTCTTCACGCAGGGTGTGCTCGTGAGCCTCAACGCAGTGGGAGCAGCCGTTGACTGCGGACACTGCCAGAGCGAACATCTCGAAGTCCAGCTTCTCAATGCCACCGTTCTTACCGATAATCTGCATGCGCAGGTTTGCACGCTGGTCATCGTATGCACCGTGCAGGAAGCCACGGGTGCGGTAGAAGATGTTGTTCATGCCCATGATGGTCGCAGCACCCAGAGCAGCCTCGTAAGCGGTGTCGCTCAGGTGCTCCTTAGCCTCTGCAGCAATCTCAACAACAACAGAGTCAACCTTGGTTGCTGCTGCGGTTGCGAGGATTGCGCCCCAAAGCTGCTGCTCGGTGAGAGAGCTAATGCGGGGCAGGGAGGACAGGTTGAGGTTCATGTCCTTCGCGTAGGAAGGCAGAGCCGAACGCAGGTTATCGATGCTCATGGATTACTTCATCTCCTTGAATGCGTCGATGGTTGCTGCACCCTTCTTCCAGTTGCATGCGCACAGCTCGTCGGACTGCAGCGCGTCCAGCTGGCGGAGTACCTCGTCGGTGTTACGGCCGACGGAGTCAGCGGTAATGGAGACCGACTGGATGGTGTTGTGGGGGTCGATGATGAAGGTTGCGCGGTCTGCAACGCCGTCTTTGTTCAGGATGCCCAGTGCGCTGACCAGCTCACGCTTGAGGTCGGATGCCATGACGATGGGCAGGTCCAGGAGCTCTTCGTGGGAGCGGCGCCATGCGTAGTGGGTGTACTCGTTGTCAACGGAAACACCAATCACCTGGGTGTCGCGTGCCTCGAACTCGTCAGCGAGCTTGCCGAATGCTGCAATCTCGGTGGGGCAAACGAAGGTGAAGTCCTTCGGCCAGAAGAAGACGACGCGCCAGGTGTCTTCGTCCAGACCCTCGGAGGAGACGGTGGTGAAGTAGTCTTCGGGCTTGGTTGCTTCGATGTCAGCCAGCTTACCGGGGACAACGCCGGTGAGCTCGTATGCGGGGAACTGGTCGCCGATGGTCAGAACTGCCATAGTGTTCTTCTTTCTGCTTTGTGCCGCGCGGATTCGTTGCGCGGCGCTTATTCTTACTGCCCAGTGGGCGGGCTCGATAACTATTTTATTATGAATAATTCATAATAATCAAGTGATGTTGGATTAAAACCCGAAGGTTTAACTATGATTTGCATCACCGAGTATCCTGGGATGCTCACAAAAGCTTTTCCGGCGTACAAACCTGAGGGTTTAAGCTCGAATCATGACCCCCGAACACAGTAACTTCTCAGAACACAGCGAATATGTAGAGCCCAACCAGCCCGAACTCATTACCGAGCGCCTCACCCTCCGCCACCTGTGCGAGGCGGACATCCCCGACATCGTGGAATCCTGCCGCGACGAAGAAACCCTCCGCTACACCCGCCTCCCGTTGAACTACACGCGCGCCGACGCCGAAGACTACCTGCTCACCACCGCCCGCCAGATTGCCGCCGGGCAGATTCAACGCTGGGCGATTGACGCCTCCGGCGTGTTTGCCGGGACCATTGAACTGCGCCTGCCCGAGGGCACCCCCGAAAGCCCCGGAACCCGCGCCGAACTGGGCTATTATGCCGCCCCGAAAGTGCGCGGCAAGGGCTACATGACCGAGGCGCTGCGTGCCGTCCTCGGCTACGCTTTCGACCCGCTTGGCTTGGGTCTTGAGAGTGTGCGCTGGACCGCCCTGGCGGGTAACGAGCCCTCGGAACGGGTGGCGGTTAAGGCGGGTTTCACCGGCATCTACGACGATATTGACCCGAGCTCCGGCCGCCCCGACGAGAACGGCCACCCGGTGCAGCATCGGGTGCGCCGCGCCGATATGACCCGCGCCCAGTTCGCGGCGCTCTGGTCTGACTAGCTCTGGGCTAGCTAAACCGCGCTACTTTAGTCCGCGCTACCTGATGCCGAAGCCGCGGAACGAGCCGGACGGCTCCTCCCACTCGACGAGCACCTCATCCACGCGGCCCGCGGTGTCGCCGCCGCGCAGAATATCTACCAGGCGAGCGCAGGAGACGGCGGTACCTTCCGCAACGACTTTCACGCGCCCGTCGTCGAGGTTTTCGGCGTAGCCGGTCAGCCCCATGGGCTTGGCGGTTCCGGCGCACCACCAGCGGAAGCCCACGCCCTGCACTTTGCCGCTGACGAAAGCGACGAGGCGGATTTCGGCGGGCTCTGCCGGGGTGCGGTCGGTGAAGAAATCAAAGAAACCCATGGGTCCTCCCGTGGTCGTCTCGTTGAGGGTGGTTTGATGGGGGTGAGCGCCGGTGGTGGCGCTCTGATAGCTTCTATAGCTTCAGTCTAGAGGGTGCGGGGGTGCATCCGCCTGGTTGCCGCGCGCACGTGCCGTGAAGAGCTGAATAAGGGTAGAGCAACCGGAGCCGCGCCCACAAGGGGAGTAAGATGGGGTGATATTTATCAGCGGCAACGCTGAACACACAGACTGTACCCGCAACACTCATCCGCTGGAGGATCATTGAGTTCACGCCCTAAGAAAGCGCCCCTCGTCGGTAACCCGGCGAAGGCACCGTACAAGCCCTGGCCTGCTCTCTGGTCCCTGGTTGTTGGCTTCTTCATGATCCTGGTGGACGGCAATATTGTCACCATCGCCCTACCGCACATGCTGCAGGATCTGGAGGCGTCCCTGTCGGCGGGCATGTGGGTGACGAGCGCCTACCTGCTTGCGTATGCGGTGCCGCTGCTCATTACCGGTCGTATGGGTGATCGCTTCGGTCAGAAGAACCTGTACATGATCGGTATGGGTATTTTTACGCTCGCCTCCCTGTGGTGTGGTCTGGCGCCGAATGTTGAGTCGCTGATTACTGCCCGCGTGGTGCAGGGTTTGGGCGCGTCGCTGATGACCCCGCAGACCATGTCTCTGATTACGCTGATGTTCCCGCCGAATGCGCGCGGTGTTGCCATGAGCATTTGGGGTGCGACTGCGGGTGTCGCCTCGCTGGTCGGCCCGATTCTGGGCGGCGTGCTGGTGGATACTCTCGGCTGGGGCTGGATTTTCTTCATCAACATTCCGGTTGGCCTGGTCGGCCTGTTCTTGGCGTGGCGTAATGTGCCGGTGTTCGAGCAGAAGAAGCACAGCTTCGACTGGTTGGGTGTGGTGCTTTCGGCGGTCGGTCTGTTCCTGCTGGTTTTCGGTATTCAGGAAGGTGCCACCTACGACTGGGGCATCATGACCGATTCGTTCCTGGGTACCGGTATTGCGGTGAGCGTGTGGGGCCTGATTATTGCCGGCATTCTGGTGCTGGGCCTGTTTATTGGTTGGCAGGCGGTGAACCGCAAGGAGCCGCTGGTGCCGTTGAGCCTGTTCAGCGACCGTAACTTCTCGGTGTCGAATGTGGCCATCGCGGCAATGGGTGTGGTCGCTATCAGCATGGCATTCCCGCTGACCCTGTACCTGCAGCAGGTGGAGGGCCTGGACCCGACCCAGGCTGCGCTGATGACCGCCCCGATGGCGTTGTTCTCGGGCGCGTTGGCGCCGGTGGTGGGTGCGCGTCTGAACCGTAACGACCCGAAGTGGATTGCCGTGATTGGCTTTACGTTGCTGGTTATTGGTTTTGCTCTGCTCCGCCCGACGATGGTTGCGGACGGCAACCTGTGGCTGATGGTTGGTCCGATGATTATTCTGGGTGCGGCGAACGCCTGCATTTGGGGTCCGCTGTCGGTGTCTGCGACCCGTAACCTGCCGCCGCAGCGTGCCGGTGCGGGTTCGGGCGTGTACAACGAGACCCGCCAGATGGCGTCGGTGCTGGGTTCGGCTGCGATTACGACGATTATGGCTTCTGCGATTACCTCGCACCTGTCCGCGTTGGGTCCGGCTGCCGCAGCGGGCGGTAGCTCTCACGGCAGCGCTGCTGGAGGCGTGCTTCCGCAGGTCCTGCGTGAACCCTACGCGGCGGCAATGGCTGATTCCATGATGCTGCCCCTGGTTGCCGCGGCGGTGGGCGCGGTCGTGTGCCTGTTCTATGCCTCCAAGAAGACCTCCGAGGCAAAAGCCGCCGCACAGAACGCTGAGGCAGAGCCTGAGTCAGAAAACACTAAATAGAAGGCTTATCAGAGCGCTTTTACGGCATAAGCGGTGCATAACCTGAGATGCGGTGCTATACCGGAGAAAATCTATATGCACTCTGTGTATGATGAAGCGGGTTATTGTTGCCCTGAGGTGTTGAAACCTCGTGAGAGCGCAATAACCCGCTGTAGAAGGACATCTTCGTGGAGATGGATTACATGGCAGGCCTGCTCGCCAGCGAAGAAGAGCTCGACCGCATCACCGAATCCTTCGCCCAGCTTCCCCTCCGCAACCCCAACGGCACCACCGGCATCAACATCCACCTGGAGAAAGAGAGATGGCTAAAATCCCCACCTTGAGTTTGGTATTTTTGCCATTGTCTTCCTTGATTTGTTCAAGATCTTGAGCCAAAATCCTCACTTCCTCTTTCTAAAATCTAGTTTTTAAAAAAATAGGCTATCTACCAGAAGTAGATAGCCTATTTTTTATGAGATGCTTGGGTGCTTACGCTTCCAATTTGTCAAACTTTGCTTTGACATTCGCCTTGAATTCTTCACGCTTAGCCTTGCGTTCGGCTTTACGTTCAGCCTTCATCTGTGCACGCGCCTGGTTGTAGAGGTCTTCTTGGACTTGCAGAGCTGCTTCGATTTCGGCTACGACGGTTGCTACATCCCAACGCATGATTTGGGTGTCGTACTTGGTGAAGTAAGCATCGATGACTGCTTCGTTGTCTTCTTGCACCAAGGCAACAACGGCTGTTTCACCGTTAGTCAATTTCTGAGAAACAACGTCAATCAGGCCAGCTTCTGCCGTATCAACGGTAGCACCAGCAGCCAAACCATAGAGGCTACCCATACCATAACCAAACAAGACGCCGATAGGACCACCCAAAAGCCCGATAACTGCACCGAGCAAGCCACCTTTTAGGGTTGCATCCGTCGTTGAATCTTCAAAATCATAGCGTTCTTTTTCAACGATATGACCGTTTTCATTTTTGACCAGGGCGATTTGAGCAACCTTGGTCGTCTGAGTTTGGCGGAAAGCCTTCAAATCCGCAAAGGACTGATAAGCTTCGCTTTCGGTGTTAAAGACTGAAATTACTAGGTTTTCCATAGTTGGTACCTCGTTCCTAAAGACTATATATACATTGTAATACAGTTCTCTTTTTTTGGGAACTACTTTTTGCGACAATTTACCTCGGCGGCAGCCGGTAGGCTGAGTCCTAAAGCAGAGGGGCCCGGCATCCAGTATGGATGCCGGGCCCCTCTCTGCTTGCTGTGGCGTTAGCGGCTGATGGTTGCCGAAGCGCGCAAACCAGCCAGGTCCTGGAAGGTGTACTCGCCACCCTCGGTCAGCTGCATTGCGACGCTACCGCTGGTGATCTGAGCGGTGGTGGTCAGGGTGTAGCTGGAGGTCACCTTGGTAAAGTACACCGGAACCAGCGAAGCCAGCACCTGCGCGTAGCTCACGCCGTCCTTCGCGGTGGCTTCCAGGTAGTCGGAGGTGCGGATATCCAGCACGCCGGTCCAGACGTTGTCCTCGATGACCGGCTCGTAGAACTTCGCAGTGTATGCGATGCCGTTGAACGCCGCCACGGCGGGGTTGTTGGTCTTTGCGCCGCCCTCGCTCTTGGCGAGTGCCGGGATTTCAACGTCGTTATCGACGTCCCACAGCAGCGGGTCGGTGACATCCTCGGCGGTGGGGAAAGTGAACTCGAAGGTCACCTGCAGATGCGCCTGAGGGTACAGCCAGGAGCTGCCCTGGAACTCGCCCTTGGAGTTGATGGGTGCGGAAATCCACAGACCCGCGCCACCGTACAGGCCGGCACCGACGCTACCTCCGGGGGTGAAGGTGCCGCCGCCGCGGCTCTGCGGGGTGGTGGAGGTTGCGGTGATGTTGGGAACCTGCACGGTGTAGGAGTCCAGACCGTAGCGGGTATCAAAGTCGTTGGAGGGGTTCGAGTTGAACGCCTGGGTGAAGACACCGAACTTCAGGGTCGGGGTTTCCTGCGCGTCGGTGGATGCCGCGTAGGCGGGTACCGCTGCGGCGGTTGCGATGACGGGGGTGCTCCATGCGGCACCCTTGATGAGTGCGCGGCGGTTCAGACCGTTAGTGGTGTTCGAGGAAGAAGTCATGGGATCTCTCTTGTTGTGAAAAATGTGGTGATGCATGTGATTTGAATTACTGATACTCTAATGTAATTCAGCTCATCTTCAAAATTATCTCAACTTTTACTTCAATGTATGAACATTGCGGCACCCAGCTCACCTAATACGTGAAACGGGAGCATCATGGAAACCGTGGAGAACGCCCTCCCGGAAAACTCCACAGAAACACCACCGGTCACCACACACTGAAGGAACACAACATGGCATTTATGAAGAGCGCACGCGTCACGCTTGCCTCCCTCGCAGTGCTCTGCCTGGGCACTATCGCAGCCCCCGCAGCAAACGCCTACAGCCCCGATATTGACGGCGACGGCATCCCCAACACCTGGGAAATGAAGGGCTACGACGCTGACGGCGACGGCAAAATCGACGTCGACTTCCCCGCAATGGGCGCAGACCCCAACCACAAGGACATCTTCGTTGAGATGGACTACATGGCAGGTCTGCTGCCCAGCGAAGACGAACTGGACCGCATCACCAAGATTTATGCCGACCTGCCCCTGCGCAACCCCGACGGCACTACCGGCGTGAACATCCACCTGGACGCCGGTAGCGCCCGCAGCGCCAAGTACAACCTGGGCGGCGGCAACGAAATCAGCTACCAGGCACTCGACAGCGAATTCAAGGCGCTCCACCGAATCAAGGCAACCGAAGGTAAGTTCAACCCCGCCCGCGAAGGCACCTTCCACTACATGATCTGGGGCGACTACTACGACAACAGCTACTCCTCCGGTATCGCTAACTTTGGCGGTCGTAACTTTATGGTCACCGTCGGCCCGACCTTCTGGGGCGAGGCAAGCAGCAACATCCGCGTGGCAGTGTTCGTGCACGAGCTCGGCCACAACCTCGCGCTGAGCCACGGCGGCTGGGACGAAATCAACTACAAGCCCAACTACTACAGCGTCATGAACTACCAGTACACCCTCACCGGTGTGCCCATGGCTGACGGTAGCCGCTACTTCGGCTACTCCACCGCCGAGTACCGCATGCTCAACGAGGCGAAGCTGTACGAGGCGCGCGGCTTCGGCCCCCGCGCGGCTGGCTTCCTGTACAAGGGTAAGCCCGCCAACCAGCCGATTGACTTCAACGGCAACGGCAAGATTGACACCGAGCCGGTGTCCGTGGACCTCAACGGTGACGGCATGATCACGAACCTGGGCGCGGCAAGCGATGTGAAGATGATCCGCTTCCAGGCGACCGAGCACCCCGAGAAGGACAAGGGCCCCGAGCACATTGAACCGAGCGGTATTACTGCTGAACACGCTCGTTCGCTGGGCCTGATTTAAGCGGCGCAACGCCAACAAAGAGCCCTGTCAGCTCAGTAAAATGGCATAGCAAAAGGTGCGGATACCGAATCATCATTCGGTATCCGCACCTTTACTCTATACAGCTTTTAGCTTAGCGCAGCGTGCAGCTCGGCACAGTGCTCAGCTCAGCAGCAGAGCCTAGACAGCCTCGCTCACGCGGCCGGTATCCACCAGCACCTGCGCAATGTGGCCCAGCGCCTCCTCATTCTGCAGCGAAGAAACATCGCCCAGCGAACGGCCCTGGTACAGCTCACCGAGCAGACGGCGAGTAATCTTACCCGAACGGGTCTTCGGGATATCGGCAACCGCCACAACGTCCTTCGGCTTAGCAATCGGGCCAATGTGCTCACGCACGTGCGCGGTCAGCGCCGCCTTCAGCTCATCCTCAGTCAGGTCCTTACCCTCATCGGTGAGCGTCACGTAGGCGACCGCCTGGTGACCGGTCAGCTCATCCTCCACGGGGCAGACACCAGCCTCAACCACAGCCGGGTGAGTCACCAGAGCCGACTCAATCTCAATCGTGGACAGGCGGTGACCCGAAATGTTAATCACGTCATCAATACGGCCGAGGATGTACACGTTACCCTCTTCGTCTTCCTTCGCGCCGTCGCCAGCGAGGAACCAGCCGCGCTCGCCGTAGTGACGCCAATAGGAATCCAGGAAACGCTGCGGGTTCTGCCACACGGTACGAGCCATCGAGGGGCCAATCTTATCGACCACGATGAAGCCCTGCTTGCCGGGTTCGACCGGGTCGCCGTGCTCATCCACCACGCGGGTGGACACGCCGGGAACGGCGCGGGTAGCGCAACCGGGCAGGGGAGTGCAGTGCGGGGTGCCCTCCGGGTAGGTGCCCTCGGGCGCGAATGCCGGGTCGTGCGGGCGCGGGGAGCATACGGTCGAACCGGTCTCGGACTGCCACCAGGTGTCGATGAACGCCGCGGTGCCGCCGCCCACGTGCTGACGCAGCCAACGCCACGCCTCCGGGTTAATGGATTCACCCACCGAACCGAGCAGACGCACGGTCGAGAAGTCGTACTTGCCGGGCTCCGGGCCATTCGGGAACGCACCCATGAGCGAACGAATCAGGGTCGGGGCGGTGTAGTAGTTGGTCACACCGTAGCGTTCAATAACCTCAAAGTGGCGGCCGTAATGCGGAGTGTTCGGGGTACCCTCGTAGATCACTTCGGACACGCCGTTAACCAGCGGGCCGTAAATTTCGTAGGTGTGTGCGGTCACCCACGCCAGGTCGGCGGTGCACCAGTGAACGGTGGACTCAACCTTCTGCGGGTCGTTGACCGCGGACAGCTCGTCGGGGCGCAACACGCCGTTCTCGTCCACGTAATCCGGCAGCAGATCGTAGAGCAGCGCGTGAGTGTACGCGGTCTGCACCAGGTAGCCGCCCATCGTGTGCACCAGGCCCTTGGGCTTACCGGTCGTGCCGGAGGTGTAAATAATGAACAGCGGATCTTCTGCGTCGTGCAGTTCGTAGGCGTGAGTATCCGGCTGGTCGTCCACCAGATCGTGGTACCAGACGTCGCGGCCCTCAGTCCACGGCACAGCGGCGTGCGCTACCGGGTCGGAGGCGCTGGTGCGGTCCACCACGATAACGTGCTCGATATTGTTCTCACCGGAGCATGCCTCGTCGGCGTTGACCTTCACGGGAACGACCTTGCCGCGGCGGTTCTGGCCGTCGGTGGTGATGAGAACCTTCGCGCCGGTGTCTTCCACACGGAACTTCAGCGCCTCGGCGGAGAAACCACCGAAAACGAGGGAGTGGATCGCGCCAATACGCGCGCAGGCGAGGGTGAAAATAATGGTTTCGGGGATGACAGGCAGATAGATGACCACACGGTCACCCTTGCGCACGCCCAGAGACAGCAGGCCGTTTGCTGCCTTCGCAATACGACGCTGCAGTTCGGAGTAGGTGATGGCCTCACGGTCGCCGGGCTCACCCTCGAAGTAGAGGGCTACCTTGTCGCCGCGGCCTGCCTCCACGTGGCGGTCCACGCAGTTGTAGGCGACGTTGAGCTTACCGCCCTCGAACCACTTAATTTTGGGGATGCTGAACTGTTCGATGCCGTCCTCGTCGAAGCCGAGGGACTTCGGTTTCTCGAAACGGTGCGCGGTGTGCCAGGGCTCAGCCCAGGTGAGTCGCTGCGCCTGCTTCTCCCAGAACGCAACGCGCGCCTCGTCAGATTCGAGGGCGGGGTTCGGGGTGGGGTTTAGCGGGTCGGTGAACGAGTAGGGGGTGGGCAGTCCCATTATTCTCCCATCGGTTGCTGGCATTAGCACCCTTGCTTGCCGTGCCGCTGTCTGTGTGACCGTGGGGTCTGTGTGTGCGTTGGCGAGGGGGTTGCTGCGACGTCACGGAGCCAGGTCTCTCGGTCGCTCTGGATGGTTTGCCTTCTTAGTAAAGCGCGCCGGAGGGGGTGGACGCAAAGGGGACCGTCATATTCGGTGTGCTGTGTATCGGTTCGTAATATAACGACATATTTAAAGACCCCGCCCCGCGCTCACTGCTGTGGGGCGCGGGGCGGGGCACATCATCATCATTCAGTAGGCGACAGGTTTCCCCGCCGACTTCTTTCTCCGGCGCGTAGCGATGATTAGCTCACCTTCGGGGAGCAGCCACGCGGCGGACATCTCTCCTAAAACTCAGCGCGTGCTGAGCGTTGCGTTTAGCTGTGGTGCTAATTGCTGGTGGCGTTAGTTGCTGGGGTACTTCGCCTTCACCCGGCGCTCGAAAACACCCACCAGGGCGTCGGTAATCTTACCGAGCACCGCCAGCGCCACAATAGCCAGCAGCAGGCGGTCGGTGCGGCCGTTGTTCTGCGAGTCGGTCAGCAGGTAACCCAGACCCATGGATGCACCCAGCAGCTCAGCGGCGACCAGGAACAGCCACGCCTGAGCCAGCGCCAGACGCAGACCCGAAACAACCGACGGCAGAACCGCGGGAAGCTGAACCGTGGTGAACAGGCGCAGACCCTTCAGGCCGAAGGCGCGTGCCGCCTCCACAAGCTTGGGGTCAACGTGCGCCAGAGCCGCAGAAACCGTGGTGTATACCGGGAAGAACGCACCAATAGCAACCAGGGTCACCTTGGAATTCTCGCCGATACCGATCCACAGCAGAAGCAGCGGAACCCACGCCAGGGACGGCACGGCACGCAGCGCACCAATGGTCGGTGCGGCAATCAGACGCACCGGCGCAGACAGGCCAATCAGCGCACCCAGCACCAGGCCGAGCACGGCACCAATACCGAAACCAATCAGCACACGCTGAGTAGAAATCGCCACGTGGCGGCCCAACTCGCCGCGCTGCGCCAGCTCAACACCGGCGCTGACCACACGGTCGGGGGAGGGCAGCTGAACCTGGGTGAACACGCCGTTCGTGCTCAGAATGTACCAGAGGGCAATCAGCGCCAGGGGAAGAATCAGGCCCAGGTACTGCTTACCGGCGAACGGGTTCGACGGCAGCTTCACGGAAGAGACACGCTTCTCGGCACGCTCAGCGCGAGCGCTGGAGGCGGCGGTGATCGTTGCGGCGGTCATTACTTCTCAACCACCTTTGCGATCTTCTCAACGGCTGCGCTGTCAGCCTTCTTTGCGAACTGGTCGTCCACAATGCTGTTTAGTGCCTTGTCCACGTCGGACTGGGAGGGAACGTCGCCGGACTCGACCAGAATCGGGCCGACACCCTTGAGAACCTCAACCTGCTTAGCGCCCGGAACCGGGTCGATATCCAGGTGGGTGCGCTCCATGACGACCTGAGCAGTCTCGTGCTTAATGCCGGACTCCTCCTCGACAATCTTCACTGCCTCTTCGGGGTTCTTCTTAGCCCAGGCGCGAGCGTACTCGTACACGTCCACGATGGTCTGTGCGGCGGTCGGGTTGGACTGAATGAACTTCTCGGTCGCGTTCAGGAAGCCGTAGGTGTTGAAGTTCAGGTTGCGGTAGAAGAGCACGTCGCCGCTTTCCACCTCGGCGGCAGCCATAATCGGGTCCAGGCCGCTCCACGCGTTGACCTGACCGTTATCCAGGGCGGTGCGGCCGTCGGCGTGCTGCAGGTTCTGAATGGTCAGATCCGAAGCGGAAATACCCTCCTGCTTGAGTGCCTGCAGCAGCAGGAAGTACGGGTCGGTACCCTTGGTCACGGCAACAGTCTTACCCTTCAGGTCCGCAACCTTGGTGATGCCCGAATCCTTGCGGGTCACCAGTGCCGACCATTCCGGCTGCGAGTAGAGGCTAATGACCTTGATGGGGGAGCCATTAGCGCGTGCCAGCAGCGCCGCCGAACCGGCGGTCGAGCCAACATCAATATTGCCGCTACGCAGCGCCTCATTCGCCTTGTTCGAACCGGCCGACTTGACCCACTCAACCTTCTTACCCTCGGCGGCGAGGGCGGTCTCAAGCCAACCCTTCTTGCGGATAATCAGGGACAGCGGGTTGTAGGTCGCGTAGTCAATGGTCACGGTGTTCTGATTGCCACCACCGGCAGCACCGGAGGCGTTAGCGGAACCGGAACCTTCACCGGCGCAGGCGCTGAGCAGAGTAGCAAAAGCGGCGGCTGCGGCAAGGGACTTGAGGGCGGTACGACGAGACGGGGAGTAAGTCATGATGAAATCTTTTCGCTTCTGAAGATGATGATGTGATGTGTAAGAAATGTGTTGCGTGGCGGCTTTAGGCGTTATCTTCCACGCCGAGCTCAGCCAACAGTTCGCTACGCAGCGCCGTGATCTCAGCATCGGCGCGGTCACGCGGGTGAGAACGGTCAACGGTCACAATGCGCTGGATGGTGGCGGGCGCCTCCGGGGTGTCCTTACCGAGGACAATCACCCGGTCAGAGAGGTACAGCGCCTCTTCCACATCGTGGGTGACCAGCAGAATCGTGGTCGGGTCTTGACGGTGCACGTCCAACAGCAAATCCTGCATGTTGATGCGGGTCAGCGCATCCAGAGCACCGAAGGGCTCGTCGAGCAGCAGCACGCCGGGGTTGCGTGCGAGCGCTCGTGCCAGGGACACGCGCTGAGCCATACCGCCTGAAATTTCCTTGGGACGGTGGGTTGCGTATTCGCCCAGGCCGACCAGGTCGAGCAGGCTCGCTACGGATGCTGCGCCTTCAGATTTTTTGGTGCCCTGCGGCAGTCCGAGCGCCACGTTGTCGGCGACGGTGCGCCAGGGGAGCAGGCGCGGTTCCTGAAAGCCGATAGCTACGCGGGGGTCGAGGCCGGTCACTGCCTTCTCGCCGATACGCACGGTACCTGCGGTGATGCGGTTCAGGCCTGCCGCTGCACGCAGGAGGGTGGATTTGCCGCATCCGGAGGAGCCGATGACGGAGATAATCTCGCCGGGGGCTGCGGTGAAGGAGACTCCGCGAAGAACTTCGTGGGTTCCGCCGGGCACGGGGAAAGATTGTCCGACGCCTTCAA
The DNA here is from genome assembly GCF_001812895.1 of Rothia sp. HMSC069C04. Lineage (NCBI taxonomy): Bacteria > Bacillati > Actinomycetota > Actinomycetes > Micrococcales > Micrococcaceae > Rothia > Rothia sp. HMSC069C04. The sequence goes on along the minus strand of NZ_KV810707.1, from coordinate 70,570 downwards.
AGCTCAAGGGGACGGCGGCGGTGGATACGGCACGGCGGCCGTTCTTTTCACTGGTGGGTACGTCAGTTACTGCACTGTTGAGTGTCATGTCACTTCCATCGTTCCTGGCGTTAGCACCGGGGGCGGAAGAATCCGTGCCGGTTGCTGCGACGTCGTGGAGCCAGGTCTCTCAGTCGCTCTGGATGGTTTGCTTCTCCCACCCTATGGGCTGTGGCGTGCCTCAATCAACCCGGCGGGCGCGTATGAATTTCTATGACCGTATATTTCGCATTTATCACGAAATATTTCGGTTCCACGTCACAAAAAGATTTTTTCGTCACAAACGTGACCTCCCTCCCGTGCGCCCCGTACACTCAAACCACGAGATCATGAGTCCCGGCGCTAAGCTCTGGCTAGCCGGGCGGCAACCCTCTCCCGTAGCGGGGTGCCCCAGATGATGATCTGGCCTCAACGTTACGAGGCAAGTACGGCGCGAACGCGCCACCTGCACGAAGGCCACCACCGAACGCAGAAGGCAAGAAGGAGGCGGCGCGCGGGGTGCAGGGCACTAACCCGATCGTCCCCGATCATTCGCGAAAGGAAAATCGATGGCTGAGCAGAAGAAGCGCATCGTAGTTAACGCATTCGAAATGACCTGCATTGGTCACCAGAGCTTCGACCTCTGGCGTCACCCGCGCTCCCGCGCAACCGAGTACAACACCATCAAGTACTGGACTGACCTGGCTAAGACCCTTGAGCGCGGCCTGTTTGACGCCGTGTTCATCGCTGACGTGGTCGGCATCTACGACGTGTACAAGAACTCTGCCGCTCCCGCCATTGAGGGTGCCGCTCAGGTTCCCGTGAATGACCCCGCAACCCAGATTTCTGCAATGGCTGCAGTGACCGAGCACCTCGGCTTCGGCGTGACTGCTGCCGCTACTTTCGAGCAGCCCTACACCCTGGCTCGCCGCTACGCCTCCCTCGACCACCTCACTGAGGGCCGCGTCGGCTTCAACGTTGTGACCTCTTACCTGCCTTCGGCTGCTGAGAACCAGGGCCTGCCCACCCAGATCCCGCACGACGAGCGCTACGAAATCGCCGACGAGTTCCTGGACGTCTGCTACAAGCTGTGGGAAGGCTCCTGGGAAGACGGCGCAGTCATCAAGGACCGCGAGCGCGGCATCTACGCTGACCCCTCCAAGGTCCACCCGATTGGCCACAAGGGCAAGTACTTCTCCGTGCCCGGCATCTCCCTGACCGAGCCGAGCCCGCAGCGCACCCCCGTGATCTTCCAGGCTGGCGCATCCAGCCGCGGTCAGAAGTTCTCCGGTAAGCACGCTGAGGCTGTGTTCATCAGCGCCCTGCGCCCGGACCTGACCCGCGTTGTGACCGACCGTATTCGCGCCGCTGCCGAGGAGCAGGGCCGTAGCCGCGACGACGTCAAGATCCTCGCAATGCTCTCCGTCATCGTGGATGAGACCGAGGAGAAGGCAAAGGCAAAGTACGAGGAGTACAAGAAGTACGTGAACCTCGACTCTGCACAGGCTATTGTCGGCGGATGGTCCGGTGTTGACCTGTCCCAGTTCGACGAGGATGAGGTCCTGAACTACGTGCAGACCGAGTCGATTCAGTCCTTCCTGACCCCCTTCACCCTGCAGGCGAAGGACAAGAAGTGGACCCGCAAGGCCATCGCTGAGCACACCACCCTCGGCGGCATGGGCGAGGTCATTGTTGGTGACCCGGTTCAGGTTGCTGACGAGCTTGAGCGCTGGATTGACGAGGGTGGCCTGGACGGCATCAACCTGGCGTACCACGTCTCCCCGGGCTCCTTCGAGGACTTCATCGAGTACGTTGTTCCCGAGCTGCAGAAGCGCGGCCGCTACCGCACCGAGTACGAGGGCAACACCCTGCGTGAGAACATCTTCGGTAAGGGCCACACCAAGGTTGCTGACTCCCACCCGGCTGCTAAGTACCGCGGCGCATACGTGGGTAAGCCTTCGGCTGCTGACACCCCGGCTCGCGCGATCGCTGAATAAGCGTTGCCGCTGAAGCGTGCCGTGTAGGTTCGCTCAAACTTAACGATTGAAAACAAGAACGCCCGTTCTGCTGGAGGATTTGTATCCCCGGCAGGGCGGGCGTTTCTTTGCGCTGTGCCGCCGTCGCTTTCTTGATACAGGGCACCTTCTTGACGCGGCGCTTTCTTTATACTGGTTGGCATGATTGAACTTAACCATGATGACCGCTGCCCCTGCTCGAGCGGCGAGGTGTACGGCACCTGCTGCGGCAGGTTCCTGGGCGAGTTTGCCGCCTCCGGCACGCTGACTGCTCCCGCGCCGGAGCAGCTGATGCGCTCGCGTTTTACCGCGTTTGCGACCGGGGATGCGGCGTACCTGCTGGCGAGCTGGCATCCGAGTACTCGCCCGGCTACCTTGGAGTTGGAGGATGATATCCGCTGGTATCGCCTGGATATTCTGGGTGCTTCGGGTGGCCCGTTTGATGCGTCCGGTACGGTGGAGTTCGTTGCGTATTACCGTTCGGTGCCGGGTGTCCCTGCGGAGGAGCGGGTGAAGGGCAGCATGCATGAGCTGTCGCGCTTTGAGAAGGTGGGCGGCACCTGGCTCTATGTGGATGGAGACGTCCGCTAAATCTCGTAACTTTCCCTGCCTCTCATACGTGCAGAGTGTGGGCATAGAAGAAATGGCAGAATCATTCCGAAACCGGAACGATTCTGCCATTCTTTGTTGACGCCTCTCAACGAGGCTAACTATCGGGACTGTTGGACTTAGCTAGTCCAGCCGTTAATGATGCCCATACCGAAGTAAATCACGAACACCGCGGACACCAGGTACATCAGCCAGTGCACGTCCTTGCCGCGGCCCTGCACCAGGCGAATGAAGGTGTAGGACACGAAACCGGCGCCAATACCGTTCGCAATCGAGTACGACAGCGGCATGAAAATAATGGTCAGGAACGCCGGGATGCCCAGACCCCAGTCAGTCCAGTCAATATTCACAGCCTGGCGGATCATCAGGAAGCCGACCACAACCAGTGCGGGGGCAACCGCCTCGAAGGGAACGATGGTGACCAGGGGCGAGATGAAAATCGCCAGCAGGAACAGCACACCGGTCACAATGTTCGCGAAACCGGTGCGTGCGCCCGCACCAATACCGGTAGCGGACTCCACGAAAATCTGGTTCGCCGAACCGGACGCGCCACCACCAACAACGGAACCGAACGCATCCACGAGCAGGACCTTGTCGATGTCCTCAACCTTGCCGTCCTTCATGGTGCCAGCCTCGGCGGCAAGACCGACCGAAACGCCCATCGCGTCGAAGAACACAGACAGCAGAATGGTGAACACCAGCAGCGACGCAGCCAGCGGGCCGATGTGGGTGAATGCGCCGAACAGGTCAGCGGAACCGATGAGGGAGAAGTTCGGGGTGGTGAACTTCATGTCCGCCAGGGAAGGCACGTTCAGGGACCAGCCGGTCGCCGCCTCCTTCACAGAACCGGAGGGGACAACCGCCTCCAGAATCAGGGACAGCGCGGTGGAGGCGAGCACGCCCCACAGGATCGCACCCTTCACGTTACGGATGAACAGGGCGATGGTGAAGAACAAGCCGAAGAGGAAGACGAGGGTGGGCCAGCCGAGCAGGTGACCGCCCGCGCCGAGGCTCACCGGAACGGTGGTGCCGGCTGCGTCAGGCATGCGGCGGATAATGCCGGAGTCGACCAGACCGATAAAGGAAATGAAGAAGCCGATACCGACCACAATCGCGGTCTTGAGCGACTCAGGGACCGCCTCAAACACCGCGGTACGGAAGCCGGTGAGCACCAGAACGGTCATGATTAGACCGGCAAGAACGACCAGGCCCATGATGTCTGCCCAGGTCAGGTTCGGGGTGGTGGCAATGGTGGAGGCGAGCAGCGCGTTCACGCCCAGGCCAGCCGCCATGGCGAAGGGCTGCTTGGCGATAACGCCCATGAGGATGGTCATCACGCCAGCAACCAGCGCGGTCACAGCCGCGACGGGTGCGATACCGAGAGTGCGTTCGGAGGCGTCAGCACCGGTACCGATGACGAGGGGGTTCAGCACCACGATGTAGCTCATGGCGAAGAATGCGGCGAGGCCGCCGCGGAATTCTGCGGCGATGGAGGAGCCGCGTTCGGAAATCTTGAAGTAGCGGTCGAGTGCGCTGGTGGGCGCTGCCGCCTTCTGGGGTTCAGACATGTGAGGATCCGTTGATGTTGTTCGGTGTGTACTGTTGCGCCGCCGGTTTCGAGGGTAAAGCTCGCGGGTAAGTCCCGGGTTGGGCGCCACAATGGTTCAACTATTGTAGGCGCCGCCGCTTAGCTTGTGCCGTTGAAACGCGTTGTGTGCGGCGGTTCAGTCGGTGATGTGGTGTTTCCCCGACCCCTGCAACCCAGAATTGGGTAGTTGGGGTAGAGGGAAGAATAGCGCAGGGCGGGGTACCGGCAACCCGAAGGTGCCGATACCCCGCCCTGATGGTGCCCGCGTCTCCACGTGTGGAGGGTGAGACACCTGATGTATTTAGTGCATCCAGCCGGTAATCAGGCCGTTAGCGAAGAAGATGAGGAACACTGCGGAAACCACGTACATGAGCCAGTGAACTTCCTTGCCGCGACCCTGCACCAGGCGGATGAAGACGTAGGACAGGAAGCCTGCGCCGATACCGTCCGCGATGGAGTATGCCAGCGGCATGAAGATGATGGTCATGAACGCGGGGATACCCAGACCCCAGTCGTTCCAGTCGATGTTCACTGCCTGGCGGATCATCAGGAAGCCAACGAACACCATTGCGGGTGCAACAGCTTCGAAGGGCACGATGGTGACCAGCGGGGACAGGAAGATCGCGACGAGGAACAGTGCGCCGGTGACGACGTTCGCGAAGCCGGTGCGTGCGCCCGCGCCGATACCGGTTGCGGACTCCACGAAGATCTGGCTTGCGGAGGAGGAGGTGCCACCGCCGGCTACGGAGCCGAGAGCGTCCACGAGCAGGACCTTGTCGACGTTCTCGATCTGGCCGTCCTTGATGGTGCCTGCTTCGGTTGCGAGACCGACGGAGGTGCCCATTGCGTCGAAGAACGCGGAGATGAGGATGGTGAAGATCAGCAGAACTGCAGCCATGCCGCCGAGGGTGCCGAAGGCGCCAAACAGGTCAGCGGAGCCGAACAGGGAGAAGTCGGGCAGCTTGCTGGTGTTGGAGTCCCAGACGGGGACGTTCAGAGACCAGCCGGTGGGGGACTGAAGCGAGCTGCCGGAGGGCACGACCTTCTCCAGGATGATGGAGAGGGCGGTGGAGGCGAGCACACCGTAGAGGATTGCACCCTTCACATTACGGATGAACAGCGCAATGGTGAGGAACAGGCCGAACAGGAAGACCAGGGTGGGCCAGCCGAGCAGGTGGCCGCTCACGCCGAAGGAGACGGGCACGGTGGTGCCTGCTGCGTCGGGCATGCGGCGGATGATACCTGCGTTGACGAGGCCGATGAAGGCGATGAAGAAGCCGATACCGACGACGATTGCAACCTTGAGCGATTCGGGAACCGCGTTGAACACTGCGGTGCGGAAGCCGGTCAGCACGAGGATGGTCATCAGCACACCAGCCCAGACGACGAGGCCCATGATGGCGGGCCAGGTCAGGTTGGGGGTGGAGGCGATGGTGGTTGCCAGCAGCGCGTTCACGCCGAGGCCTGCCGCCATGGCGAAGGGCTGCTTGGCGACGACGCCCATGAGGATGGTCATGACGCCTGCGACCAGTGCGGTCATTGCTGCGACCTGCGGTACGCCGAGGGCGTTGCCGGATGCGTCCTTGCCGAGGCCGATGATGAGGGGGTTCAGCACGACGATGTAGCTCATCGCGAAGAAGGTGGCGAGGCCGCCGCGGAATTCTGCGGCGATGGTGGAGCCTCGCTCAGTGATCTTGAAGTAACGGTCCAGTGCGCCCTTGGCTTCTGCCTTGGGGCTCTGGGGAGCCGCGGTGTTCTCAGAAGACATTCGTGAAAATCCGTAGATACTCATAGTCGGGGCGGGGTTCGGGGTTCCGATCCCGCATAAAAAAGTGCCACTTCCCGGTGTGTTGGGGAGGTGACACTGTTGTACCGAAATATTCTACGGTTAAAGTTTCTCTAAGCGTTAATCCAGGAAATTCCCAGCTTTCGTTCAGAGATTTTTTGGGGGCGTAATAGCGGTAACTATCTCTCGCCTCTGCGCGAACAATGATAGTTTGTTAGGTTAGTAGACCCTAAGTTTCTGCTATATTCGAGGTGAAACATGCGTCGCCGGATGCCAGGTTCCGTGTGGTGAGCCTTTTCCGGCATAGATGAGAAGGAATCCACCGTGACTGAAACTCCCCAGGAAAACACCGCTGAGAACTACCCCGCCGCGGAATCCCTGCCGGTACGCCAGCGCGCCGTCGTAGCAACCGACCGCCCCGCCCGATACATCAAGCAGCTCGGCTCGCACATGGGCCGCAAGCTCGGCACCGCAGAACTGCCCGACGGTCTGCGCCTCACCTTCAACCGCGACGGTATTTTCCGCGGCTACGGTGACCTGCGCGAAATCGACGGTGCCCTCATCATGGAGGTGCGCGCCGAAAGTGACGAGTTGGCTGCTGGTCTGGCGGATGTGCTGGACCGCCACCTGGTCCGCTTCGGTGAGCGTGACGAACTGGTCGTGACCTTTGAGGCGGTACCCGCCTCCTAGTCCCTGCTTTCTAGTCTTCGTTACCCTGCCCCGCCCTCCTGCACCTCGGAGGGCGGGGCAGTTTTTACGCCCGCCGCGTGCGCAGGGTTCCGGAACCGACCGTGCCGCACCTCCCCGGATTAGGTGACCCCGCCCGGATTAGGTGACAGAAAATTGTCCTATTTAGTGGGCGACGACATATAAGCCCCCGAACACCCGTCAATCCCCGGTAAAATAGGCAGGAAGTGAACACTAAGCTCACCGCCTGTTCGCGCCGCACCGGGCGCCGGACGGTGAACTTCGAAAGGAAGATTTTCGTGTCTGAAGCAGCACGCCCCCTGCGCGTCGCCGTTATTGGTGCAGGTCCCGCCGGTATTTACACCGCCGACATCCTCACCAAGTCTGAAGAGGTCCGCACCGGCGCCGTCGAGGTCGCCATCGACATCTTCGACCGCTACCCCGCCCCCTTCGGCCTGATCCGCTACGGTGTGGCACCGGATCACCCCCGTATCAAGGGCATCATCACCGCGCTGCACAAGGTCTTGGACCGCGGCGACATCCGTTTCTTCGGCAACGTCGAATACGGCAAGGACCTGACCCTCGCCGACCTGCGCGAACACTACGACGCCATCATCTTCGCAACCGGCGCGATTTTTGATGCACCCCTGAACATTAAGGGCATCGACCTGGACGGCTCCTACGGCGCAGCAGACTTCGTCTCCTGGTACGACGGCCACCCCGACTACCCCCGCACCTGGCCGCTCGAAGCTGAGCAGGTTGCAGTGCTCGGTAACGGCAACGTCGCCCTGGACGTCTCCCGCATCCTCTCCAAGCATGCTGACGACCTGCTCGTCACCGAAATCCCCGACAACGTCTACCAGGGCCTGAAGGCTTCTCCCGTGACCGACGTGCACGTCTTCGGTCGCCGCGGCCCCGCACAGATGAAGTTCACCCCGCTCGAGCTGCGCGAACTCGCACACTCCCGCGACGTGGACATCGTCCTGTATGAAGAGGACTTCCAGTTCGACGCTGCTTCCGAAGAAGCAATGGAGAAGAACGCGCAGACCAAGGTCATGATGAAGACCCTGCGCGGCTGGCTGGAAGACCAGAAGACCAATGAGCAGACCGCATCCCGCCGCCTGCACCTGCACTTCCTGCAGTCCCCGCACGAGATCCTCGGCGAAGACGGCAAGGTCGTGGGCCTGCGCATTGAACGCAACAAGCTCGACGGCAACGGCGGTATCATCGGCACCGGCGAGTACGTGGACTACCCCGTACAGGCTGTCTACCGCGCGATCGGCTACTTTGGTTCCGAACTGCCCGAAATCGGTTACGACGACAAGCGCGGCGTCATCACCAACGTTGAGGGTCGCGTCGTGGACGAGAACGGCGAGGTCGTTCCCGGCCTGTACGCATCCGGTTGGATTAAGCGCGGCCCCGTCGGCCTGATCGGCTCCACCAAGTCTGATGCACTCGAGACCATCACCCACCTGCTCGAGGACCGCGAGAACCTCTACACCGCACCCGAGCCGGAGGCAGAGGCATTCAGCGCCTACCTGGACTCCAAGGGCATCAAGTACACCACCTGGGAAGGCTGGCACCGTCTGGACGACCACGAGAAGGCACTGGGCGCCGCATCCAAGGATGCAGCCGGTGAGCCTCGCGCCCGTGTGAAGGTTGTGGACCGCGACGAGATGATTAACGTCTCCCGCGGCGAGTAATCCTTACGTTGAGTACGTAGAGTATAGAAATCGACCCGTACCGTGAACCGGTGCGGGGTCGATTTTTGTCTATATATAAGGAGGTAATAAGAAGTAGGGGAGTAGCGGGGGAGGAAGCTCAAGAAGCGCTCGCCCGGAAGAGCCGTCGAAAGAGCGGTTAAAGAAACCCACCCCGCACCATGAGGTCATGCGGGGTGGGCTGGGTAGGCGCCGAAGACACTCGAGGACATACCCTCCGGCTACCCGGACGCGCAGCGAGCCCATGCAGTGACTCCACGTGCGGCGCATCCCTTAACGGGGTCTAGAAAGCTAAAGAAACACCAAGATTAGCTCTCTAAACAAGCGCATAGCCGTACGGTGTGTAGACTATGCACACTTTTTGAGGACGTCTTCAATGCCCAAAATGGCCTTGAGTACGGTTTCAGTTTCAGTACCCAGCTTCTTGCGGGCTTCACCAGAAATGACGGCCTTCACGATGTTCTTGAAGGTCTTCCACTGCTTGAAGGCGTTAACGAGTGCCTTAATAAGCTTGTAAATGGCGATGCCCAGCTGAATGACAAACTTTGCAATACTGACAACGCAGGCAATAACACCAACGGGGGAGAGAGCTGCGTGGGCGCGTCCATCAGACTTACGAACAGCGGCCTTAGCGCTTGCAATCTGACGGCCTGCGTCAGTGCCCTGGACGGTGGTCAGGTTGCCCAGTGCGCTCTCAATGCCGCTATTAACGCGGTTGGAGGATCCAGGCTTCGCATACTTCAAACGGGCAGGTACCTGCTCTAGGCGGCGCAGGATCAGCTTGAGCTGCTGGTCGGCAGTCATTGCCTTCTGCGGGTGCGCCATCTGCTGTGCCTGCGCTGCGGGTGCAGCTACACAGCCGAGAGCGATGGTTGCGGTGCCTACGCCGAGTGCACGGAATGCCATGCGGCGATTCATCGTTGCGGACACTGGATCCCCCTTTGGATCTCTATGCGGTTTATCGGTGCTGTAATGTGCGGTGACTTTACGTCTGGGGCTCCGGAAGTGGCCCCGTGCAAGGTCCGGAAGTGACCTCACGCCCTCTATAGTACGGTGCTCAAAGAGGGGGCTTCAAGCTATTTCAGGGGGTATTTTCAGCCAGCTTTCATCTCTCCTTGTCAATCGCTAGAGGTTTATCAAATCTTTATATTTCTGCGTCGTCATAATTGCGTAGATATCTGCACTGAGAGAAAAATAAGCGTCTGACAAGCTGGTTTATTGTATTCCCAAGAGTGAATATTTGCATCTATGTGCATTCTGGCCTGTAGTTGCTTTGCGCGGCACATTTTTGAGGGCTCCGGGGAGGCTGGGGTGAACCCCCCTAAAGAGGTGTTGCCGTGCACTCTCTTGCAGATATTTGCACCCAGGGTAGCGTCTTGCCTGCATGTCCTATATAAGCGTGTAGAAAGTTGTCGAAAATTTTTTGGAGATATTGTGGAGTTTTTTGGCCGCTGCGATGCGCATAAGAGGGGTGTATAAGAGATGTGAAGGTGGGTTTTCGGAATTCTTGCGGGACTGATGCCGGCATCTTCAAAACAAAATTTCGGAGGAGTTTCGGAGGAGTTTGTAGAAAATCTGTAGAAATGGAGGTGGCGAAAAAGTCTTTCTCTGGGCTCCTGTAGGTACCCAAACGTGTCTAAAAACCTTCCAAAAGCCCCTGATTTGGGGTGTTGTGAAGAAATTTTAAAATTTTTTGAAGTTTCTCTGAATCCTCATTGACAAGCTTAAACACATATGTGCCAGGCTATAAATGGTCGAAAATGGGGGTCAAAATCGGGCAAAATCGAACAAAACGGTTTGCGTGCCTCCGCAAACCTGTCATAGACTAGTGGAGGTTCGAACGACGGGATGAAGAAAACGGAACCTGTTCGATCGACTAGGCCCCCATCGTCTAGCGGCCTAGGACGCCGCCCTTTCACGGCGGTAGCACGGGTTCAAATCCCGTTGGGGGTACTTGCAAATCTCACGATTTGCAAAGCCAAGTTAGATGATATAGAGTTTACTTCTGTTGATTCCAACAAGGCCCCGTAGCGCAGTTGGTTAGCGCGCCGCCCTGTCACGGCGGAGGTCGCGGGTTCAAGTCCCGTCGGGGTCGCTCTGGCCGCGTAAGTTCAGATGATTATTCATCCGAAGACGCGGTCATTGCGTATCTAAAAGTAAATACGCAAGGCTCTGTAGCTCAGTTGGTAGAGCGTACGACTGAAAATCGTAAGGTCACCGGATCGACGCCGGTCGGAGCCACGAAATCCGCCTCCAGGCTTCTACAGTGGGGCGGGTTTTGTTTTTAAAAAACTTTGCGGTTGCAGATACTGCAAAACCGTCGAAAAGGCGGCATCTTGGGAATAAAACCCTGAGATGCCGCCTTTTCGTATATAGAATTGTATACAGATTGTATACAGAGGCACCTGCCCTATAGCCACTGCAGAAAGCACCAACGCACCCATGACCGCCCAAAATTCAGCCGCACAAAATTCAACTCACCCGCACCAAGAGGACTCACCTCAGATTCCCTGGGCAAAAAATGCTGCCACTGGTAGCACGCAGGCGGGCGGAATCCGCTTCGAAAACATCACCAAAAGCTACCCGAGCCGAACCGGCGAACCCACCACGGTGCTCCAGAACCTGAACCTGCACATCCCCGCGGGGCAGATTACCGTGTTCGTCGGCCCCTCCGGCTGCGGTAAAACCACTAGTCTGCGCATGATTAACCGCATGGTCGAGCCCAATAGCGGCACCATCACCATTGACGGCGTGAACGTGCACGAAAAGAACCCCTACGAGCTACGCCGCGGTATTGGCTACGTCATGCAGCAGGGCGGGCTCATGCCGCACCGCACCGTCGCGCAGAATATTGCCACCGTACCGCGCCTGCTCGGCGCCTCCCGCAAGGAGGCGCAGGCTCGCGCGCTCGAACTGCTTGAAGTGGTCGGCCTGGATTCTTCGTATGCTAAGCGCTACCCCGCCCAGCTCTCGGGTGGCCAGGTGCAGCGCGTTGGTGTGGCGCGTGCTCTCGCCGCCGATGCGCCCATCCTGCTGATGGACGAACCCTTCTCCGCGGTGGATCCGGTGGTGCGTACCGACCTGCAGCGCGAGCTGCTGCGCCTGCAGGCTCGACTCGCCAAGACGATCGTGTTCGTCACCCACGACATTGATGAGGCGCTCCTGCTGGGAGATCGTATCGCCGTCTTCGCGGAGGGCGGTCGCCTCGCCCAGTTCGGCACTCCCGAAGAGATTCTCTACAGCCCCGCCGATGATTTTGTGCGCTCCTTCGTGAGCCGCTCCGTTGCCGGCCTGCTGGATGAGCAGACGGTGCGCCAGGCGCGTGAACGCCGACTTGCCGCCTCCCGAGAAGCACAGAATGGTGCGGTAGAAGGCGAGAAAAGCGAATGAGTCTTCTAGAAAATAGTGTGATCGCGGCACCACCTCTCACCGCGCATCCCCTAGTGGCATCACCCCTCGCCGCAAGCGACATGCACTGGGAATGGGTCGCCACCAATAGTCAGCGCATCCTCGAGCTGACCCTCAGCCACCTCTACCAGGGCGTCGTGCCCGTCGCGATTGGCGCTCTCGTCGCGCTGCCGGTCGCCTACTACGCGAGCCGTCGCCGTGACCGCGGTTCTGAACGCCGCATCGGTGCGCGAACCCTCATGCACCTCTCCTCGCTGCTGTACACCATCCCCTCGATCGCGCTTTTCGTGCTGATGCCGCTCATTCTGGGCACCTCCATTATTTCCCCGCTGAACGTGCTCGTCGCCCTGAGCGTCTATTCCTTCTCGCTCATGGTGCGCTCCGGTGTGGATGCCTTCGACTCCGTACCCGATAGCGTGCACGAATCTGCACGCGCCCTCGGATACACGCCCCGACAGGCGCTGATGGAGCTCTACCTGCCCCTCGCTACACCTGTCATTATGGCGGGAATCCGCGTGGCAACCGTGGCAAATATTGCGATGGTGTCCGTGGGTGCCCTCATCGGTGTACCCTCGCTCGGCACGCTCTTCACCGACGGACTCGCGCGCAATATCCCTTCGGAAATCCTGGCTGGCGTAATCCTTAGCCTGCTGCTGGCACTGGTCCTCGACCTGCTTCTTATCCTTCTGACAAGGGCACTTACGCCCTGGCAGGCGGCTACGGTTGCGAACCACCGCAGCCCCGAAAGGAAGGCATAACCCGTGAACGTCATAGAACGAACCTTCGCCTACTTCATGGACGGCGCCAACTGGCAGGGAAACGGCGGAATCCTCGTGCGCCTGCTCGAACATCTGAGCGTCACCGCCCTCGCCACCGCCTGCGCGGCACTCATCGTCGTGCCCCTCGGCCTCTGGGCTGGGCACCACCGCCCGGGTTACGGCACCAACCGCGGCCGTAGCAACCTGCTCATGAGCACCGTTGCTGCCACCCGTGCGCTGCCCGCACTCGGTCTGCTCACTATCCTGGCACTCTGGCTGGGCGTCTCGACCCTGCCCTCCCTCATCGTGCTCATTATTATTGCGGCGGCGCCCCTGCTCGCCGGAGTTCTTGAAGGCCTCGCCGCCGTGCCGGAAGACCTCGTGGACGCAGCCCGCGCCCAAGGCCTGACCGAATGGCAGATTCTGACCCGCCTCGAAATCCCGCTCGCCGCAAACATGATGCTCGGCGGGCTCCGCTCCGCACTCGTGCAGGTCATCGCAACCGCGACCATCGTCGCCTACCTGAGCGGCGGAACCCTCGGCAGGTACCTCTTCGACGGGCTCGCCGTGCGCGACTACCCGCGCATGCTCGTCGCAACCCTGCTCGTGGCGCTTCTCGCCTTCGCCGTGGACGCGCTCATGGGCCTCGTGCAGCGTACGCTCACCCCCGCGGGGCTCACCATCAACCGGAAGAAGGCATGAACCCGATGATTCAGGCACCTAAAACCTTCTCTCGTCGCACTGCCCTAGCCGCCGCCGGAGCGCTCGGCATGGCGGGTATTCTCAGCGCCTGCGGGCTCAGCGGCGACAAAGTCTTCAGCGGCGAACATGAAGGAATCATTGTCGGCTCAGCGGCCTTCGCTGAATCCCAAATCCTTGCCGAAATCTACGCCGGAGCCCTCGCCCGGGCGGGATTCAACGCCCGTACCCAGCTGAGCATCGGCGCCCGCGAGGCGTACCTGGGGGCACTCGCCTCCGGTGCGGTGGACGTTATCCCGGACTACTCCGGCAACCTGCTGCTTTACCTCGACCCGAAGGCTACAGCTAGCACTGCGCAGGAGATTCTGCAGGCGCTACCCGCCGCCCTCGGCACCCTCACCACGGGTGGCTCCGGGGCTGAAATCCGCGCCCTGAACGCCTCCGAGGCGGAGGATAAGGACTCGCTTGTCGTTACCGCGCAGACCGCCCAGAAATACGGTCTGCGAAGCCTTGAAGACCTCGCCTCCCGCTGCACGAATCTGAAGCTCGGCGCCGCCCCGGAGTTCGCCGAGCGCGCCTACGGCATCCCGGGTCTGAAAGAGAAGTACGGATGCGCCCCCGCCGAGTTTGTGCCCCTCTCGGATGGTGGTGGCGCGCTGACCGTCAAGGCCCTGCTGGATGACACCGTGCAGGTGGTTGACCTCTACTCGACCACCCCCGCAATTGAGCAGAATCAGCTGGTGGTGCTGGAGGATCCGAAGAACATGATTCTGGCTCAGCAGGTGCTGCCCATTATCAATACCTCGCGAGTTCCCGACTCTGCGGCGGAGGTTCTGAACCGTGTCTCGGCGAAGCTCACCACCGCTGATTTGCGCACTCTCAATGACCGTGTTTCGGGTACCTCTAAGCAGGAGCCCGCGCAGGCGGCGGGTACCTGGCTGAACGAGCACGGCTTCTAAGATTCTGCCTGATATTCCACATAAATTCCTCTACAGGAATGGTTTAAGCAGAACCGACCTGGGAATATTCTAGAAATAGAATATTGCCAGGTCGGTTTATAGTCGTCCTTCTCCCACACGTCTCCCCACAGGTCAGGGGAGGGGCATACAGTAGCTTTTTAGCCCTCAATCAGTAGCGCCAGAGCCTCGTAGGGGCGCAGGCTCAGTGTCACCGTCTCAGCTGAATCAGATACGGCAGAATCCGCCGCAGCGGAATCGACCGCAGAATTCTTGTAATTACACACCAGCACGCGACCGGAACGAACGAATTCAGCCGGAACCTCAACCTCGGTCGGCTCACCGTAGAAGTTCGTCAGCACTAGCAGACACTGCGCCGGGCGGGTACCATCAGCAGGCAGCTCACGCAGGTACGCAAACACCCGCTCGTGATCCAGCGCGTAGGGCGCGTACGAACTCGCAGAGATGACCGGGTACTGCTTACGTAGGGCAATCAGGTTGCGGTAGTAGGGCAGAATCACGCCGTCGCGTTCCTCATCCTCCACCGAAATACCGGCACCGGTCGCCGCGTCACGCACCGGGGCGGGAGTCAGCCACGGCGACGTGGAACCAAAACCGGCAGTCGCCGGATCCGCGGCCCATTGCATCGGCACACGCGAATTATCGCGAGCCTTCGAGGCTACAATCTCCAGTGCCTGCTGCTCGCTCAGACCGCGCTCACGCAGCATCGCATAGGCGTTGTGCGCCTCCACATCCACATACTGCTCAATCGAGGAGTAGACCGGGTCAATCATGCCGATTTCCTCGCCCTGGTACACGTACGGGGTGCCGCGTAGCAGGTGAATCACGGTCGCCAGCATGGTTGCCGATTCGGCACGGTAACGCTCAACGTCACCAAAACGGTTCAGCGCGCGCGGCTGATCGTGGTTATTCCAGAACAGCGCGTTCCAGCCGCCGCCGGCCTGCATACCCAGTGCCCAATCGTTCAGGATCTGCTTCAACTTGGCAAAACGGAACGGCACCTTCGACCACTTCTCGCCGTTCTCGTAGTCCACCTTCAGGTGGTGGAAGCTGAACACCATGTCCAGCTCGTGGTTTGCCGGGTTGGAGTAGCCCACGCAGTTTTCGATGCTGGTCGAGGACATTTCGCCCACGGTCACGGTGTCATCATACTGACCGAAGGATGCGCGGTTCAGCTGCTGAATGCGGGTGTGCACAATCGGGGTGTCGGTGTATTGTGCCTTGTCCACGGTGCCTTCGGGGGCGTCGAGTAGCTCTTCACCCTTACCGATGACGTTAATGACGTCAAAGCGGAAACCGCGTACACCTTTCTCGTACCAGAAGTTCACGACCTTAAACAGTTCGTCGCGCACAGTCGGGTTGTACCAGTTCACGTCCGCCTGGGTGCGGTCGTACAGGTGCATATAGAACAGGGGCGTGCCGTGTTCATCCGTGTACTCGCCAAAGCGGGACCAGCAGGGGCCGCCGAACTTCGATTCCCAGTTGGTCGGTTCGCGCAGCTGACCATCCTCGGTGTATTTGCCGGGGCGAATGTAGAAGTAATCCCAGTACTCGCGCTCACCGGCGAGCGCACGCTGGAACCACTCGTGCTCGGTCGAAACATGATTGAGCACCATATCGAACATGACGCCCACACCGTGCTTGGCGAGGGCAGCAATCATCTCTTCGACGTCCTCCATGGTGCCCAGGTCGGGGTTGATGGCGTAGTAGTCGGAGATGTCGTAGCCGTTGTCGTTCTGCGGGGAGGCGAAGAACGGGTTGAACCACACCATGTCCACGCCCAGGGAAGCAATGTAGGGCACCTTCTCGATGACGCCGCGCAGGTCGCCGTAGGCGCCACCCGCCGAGGAGTAGAAGGACTTGGGGTACACCTGGTAGATGACGGAGGACGCGAAATCCTTGCCACCTGCCGGGGTGGTTGCAGGGCTGGTTGCCGGGGTGAGGGTGAGCGATGCGGTGGGTGCCTGTGTCATGGAAACCTTCTGAAATGTAAGCAGGGTTCAGCGTGTATAAATCAGTGTGTTGGAAACGAACCGCGCCGGTGCTGCGTGTGCTGCTACGTATGCACAGCGAGGCCCGTACGCGGCAGGCACAGCGGCCCGCCGCCTCCCGGTGCGTTCGCCGACTGAATATCGCCGCCCGGAACCTGGGCTCATTCCAGATTAGGGGGCATAATGGGGTGATGTCCCCCGTCTACCCCAAAGGGGGCAATTCTGCCGCAGATCCGGCACAACCCCCGTGGCCTCAACCCTCCCACCGATAGGCGGTTGCAGGCTCGTGCGCGTTTCGATGCATGAAACCAAAGTGACCCTGAGCTGAAGAGCGTTGGACGCCGCGCGTAAAATCAGTACTTGCATCACTACGGAAGGTAAAACAATGCCAGAACTGCGTTCACGTACTTCAACTCACGGCCGTAACATGGCTGGTGCCCGCGCCCTGTGGCGTGCCACCGGCATGGGCGATGACGACTTCGGCAAGCCCATTATTGCTATTGCGAACTCCTTCACCCAGTTCGTGCCCGGCCACGTGCACCTGAAGGACATGGGTGAGCTGGTCGCCGGCGCGATTCGTGAGGCTGGCGGCGTCGCCAAGGAATTTAACACCATCGCTGTTGATGACGGTATTGCGATGGGTCACGACGGTATGCTCTACTCGTTGCCTTCCCGCGACCTGATTGCTGACTCGGTCGAGTACATGGTCAACGCGCACCGTGCTGACGCGCTGGTCTGCATCTCTAACTGTGACAAGATCACCCCCGGTATGCTTCTGGCGGCTATGCGCCTGAACATCCCCACCATCTTTGTCTCTGGCGGCCCCATGGAGTCCGGTGAGGGCATTGAGGGTATTGTTGAGCACCGCCTCGACCTCATTGATGCCATGGTGATGGCTGTTGATGACAGCGTCAGCGATGAGGCGCTCGCTCAGGTTGAGAAGAATGCGTGCCCGACCTGCGGTTCGTGCGCGGGTATGTTTACCGCGAACTCCATGAACTGCCTGAATGAGGCGATTGGTCTGGCGCTGCCCGGTAACGGCACCACCCTGGCTACTCAGGTTGCTCGTAAGGAGCTGTTCCTGGATGCTGGCCGCCGCATCGTTGAGCTGGCTAAGCGCTACTACGAGCAGGATGACGAGTCGGTTCTGCCTCGCTCCATTGCGACCAAGGAGGCGTTCGAGAACGCTATGGCGCTGGATGTGGCGATGGGCGGTTCGACCAACACTGTGCTGCACACCCTGGCGATTGCTCATGAGGCGGGCGCTGACTTCACTCTGAAGGATATTGACCGTATTTCGCGTCAGGTTCCCTGCCTGGCGAAGGTTGCCCCGAACTCCACTAAGTACCACATTGAGCATGTGCACCGTGCCGGCGGTATTCCTGCCCTGCTGGGTGAGTTGAACCGTGCCGGCCTGCTGCACAAGAACGTTCATTCTGTTCACGCTGACTCGCTGGACGAGTGGCTGGACGAGTGGGATATCCGCAGCGGCAAGGCGAGCGAGAAGGCGAAGGAACTGTTCCTCGCTGCTCCCGGCGGCGTGCGCACCACTCAGGCGTTCTCCACCGCGAACAAGTACGAATCCCACGAGACCGACGCCGAGAACGGTTGCATCCGCGCCGTGGAGCACGCGTACACCAAGGACGGCGGTCTGGCGGTCCTGTACGGCAACATTGCCCAGAACGGCGCGATCATCAAGTCTGCTGGTATTGATGAGGAGCTGTTCCACTTCAAGGGCCGCGCCTTCGTGGTCGAGTCGCAGGACGAGGCTGTGCACGAGATTCTGTCGAAGAACGTGAAGGAAGGCGACATTGTTGTCATCCAGTACGAGGGTCCGAAGGGTGGCCCCGGCATGCAGGAAATGCTGTACCCGACCTCCTACCTGAAGGGTCTGGGCCTTGGCAAGAAGTGTGCGCTGATTACTGACGGTCGTTTCTCCGGTGGTACCTCGGGTATTTCTATCGGTCACGTCTCCCCGGAGGCGGCTGCTGGCGGCGCGATCGGCCTGGTGCAGACCGGTGACGAGATTGAGATTGACGTGAACAACCGCATCCTGCGTGTGAACGTTTCGGATGAGGAGCTTGCTGCTCGCCGCGAGGCGAAGGGCGCTGCACCGTGGCGTCCGACCAAGCCGCGTGAGCGTCAGGTATCGAACGCCCTGAAGGTGTACGGCATGCTGGCTGCTTCGGCTGATAAGGGCGGCGTGCGCATCCTGCCCGAGGACGCATAAGCCCCTCACGTATCGTGTGAGAATTTAATATCTTGCCCTGATGGGCTGGCGCCCCGTTCCGCGGTTTTTCTGCGGGCGGGGCGCTGTTCTTTGTTCGCGTATTTGTTTACCGTCGTGGGATACCCGGTGCGGCGTATTGCCTTGTCAGTTGCGGTGCAGTAGGGTGTAAGAAGGTATTTAGGTACCCGATTCACCGACTCAGCACAACCACTCAAACACAACGCAATTCGCAACCCTCACAAGGACGTATTCATGGTTACCCTGCCCGCACGCGCACAGCGTGCTTTTACTCGTCGTGCCCTGACGGCTCTTGCCTGTATCGGTGCGCTCGCTTTGAGCTCTTGCTCTGCTCAGCCGCAGGCTGATGATTCTGAAACCGCCCCGATGATGGTGGCGACTTCTTCTGCGCCCGTTGATGCAAAGACCCTGTTCACCGCGGCGGATGGCTCCTGGAAGCCGAATACTGTGCAGATCTCTGCCGGCCTGGATTCCCCGGTAACGTACGACTCGGTAGCGACCCCCACGGATGAGCCGAGCACGGACGCCGAGTACGAGGCGGCATACGCCTCGGCGAGTGGCTCTGCGAACACTATTGATGCGGGCACCCGCTGCGGTGTGACAAGCCTGCTGGGTGGTTCCGCCGGTATTTACGTGTATGACGGTTCGGATTGTGCGAAGGCTCAGGAGGCGGTGCGTCTCTTCAACAGCCGCAAGAACCAGGACGGCGCGGCGAGTGTTGAGTGGTACCAGTGCGCTACGAAGGTGCAGGGCCGCGACTACATTACGGGTGCCTGCTTCACGCAGGGTGGTAGCGTTGAGAAGCCTCGTCTGGCGCTGATTCCGGCACAGACCCGCATGCTGTCGGGTACGCTGACTTTCGCTGAAGCGTACGGTGGCGGCACTTTCGGTCAGGGCGATTCGGCGAAGACTGTTGAGGCGCTGCGTTTCACCAGCCCGGACTCTAAGGTCGCGTGCTCGGTGACCCCGTCGGGTGTGGATTGCCAGGCGCTGGTGGGTGTGACCCTGGAGGGTTGGGATGCCGCCTCCGGTGCCGCGCAGCAGCGCGTGCACATGGTGCAGGGTCAGGCTCCTGAGGTGAGCCTGGTCGGTCAGACTGCCACCCCGGAGCCGGTGAATACCGAGGGTATTACTGCACTGCCGACCGGTCAGGTGGTGACCGCGTATGGTTACACCTGCAAGTCGGTGAATAGCGGTAAGGTGCATTGCGTGAGCGCGACGAATGGTTTCACGCTTGATTCGGTGGAGGTCGGTTTGGAACGCCGCTAGACCGAGCATAAAGGCGCGCCGCGAGTAGCTGCGCTCGTCTCCAAGGGTGATATACGAAGGTGCCCGGCGCCCCTCACAGAGGGGGTGCCGGGCACCTTCGGTATTTAACGTCGCTTAGCGGAAGTTGACGATGCGAACGTCCAGCTCGGAGGAGAGCAGCGGCTCCCATGCGGCAACAGCCTTCTGGAAGTGCTCGGCGCCCATGTGCTTTTCGAGTAGTTCCTGGGATTCCCATCGCTCGATGAATGCGAAGTCGGTGTCGGAGACGGCACCGAAGTCGTAGCTGACGTTGCCTTCGTCCTGGCGGCTTGCGGTCACGAGCGGTTCGATGGTCTTGAGGAATTCTTCGACGTGCTCGGGCTTGACGGATACTCCGGCGTAAACACCAATCATGGGGCTCTCCTTATGGGGTGGGCGGCGTGAGGCCGCGTTGTATATGACTCTTTTACCGTACACCTTCACCCCCGGTTCGGGGAGGCAATGGTCGTGGTTTTCTTGCGCTGTGGCGGCGGGTGAGAGGATTTTCGGCTGGCCCATTCGCTAACTGTAAAAAAGGTGTTTTATATTTGCGTGCCCCTTTCTTTTCGACCTATAAAAGAACGAGGACGATACACCGCATGAATGGAAGGAGAAGCGGTATGGCACACATGGGGGGTGACACTCATGGGATTTTCACCGGCGCATATCAAACGATGCACCCTGACTTGGGAGGCGCCCGACTATAGCGCCTCGTACCCTGCCGGGTACACGGATCAGGGTGTTGCTGTGATTGCTGTGGCTCAGGAGCATCGTACAGCGCAGGGTTTTTGTTATTCGGCCTTGTCGACGGTGGTTTTTATTTCTAAGCAGGACGGTACCCGCACTGTGGTGAATGAGGAGCCGATGCTTTTCACTCACGTTCATTCCCTTATGGAGTGCTGCGATGAGGTGCATCCGCGTCTGCTGGGTCGTGCCGTGCTTTCTGCGTGGGATGTGGTTCCTGAGCAGTACCGTCAGAACCTGGTGACGATTGCTGCTGACCGTAAGAATTTGAAGCATCTTTTCCGTGATTGCGACCAGTTGAAGGGGATCATGGAGTACCGCGCCTTTGAGAAGGTGCTGGACCCGTACGATAACCATTCTTTGGGTGAAGTGCATGTGAAGCTTGCTGGCACGCCCGCGTATGAGCGGATGCAGGCTGAGGTGTGCGCGGCACGTACCGCTGTGGATGAGATGGTGGAGGAGGCGCTGACTCCTCGTCCGCTGGATCAGCTGCAGGACTATAGCGTTTTCACGGATTGTTCGTTCCGTTCGACTCACAATAAGAAGTATCAGCGTGGCGGCCGTATGGGTATCGCCGGCGTGAGTGAGGACGGCTTCTATTTTCATGCCCACTATGATGGCGTGAATATTATGACCGGTGAGCTGTCTGCGATGTTGGCGGCTTATACGGTGTTCCATAGTGGTTCGCGCCGCCTGATTATTCATACGGATTCTTTGGGTGCGTTGACGTTTGTGTTGCGTTTGGCGCATAGCCGTTGGGCTTTTGAAGCATGGGTTTCTGAGGGTATTCAGGATGAGCGTGTTGTGGCTCAGATGCGTGCTTTGACGGAGGCGATCCGCGAGAAGCGTGTGCTGGTGAAGCATGTTCCGGGCCATACGGGCCACGGTTTGCAGGAGAGTAGCGACTCTGTGTCGAAGATGCATCGCCATTTTCCGGGGCAGATTGTGGATAAGCGTCATCAGAGCGAGTTTAATCAGCGGTGCGAGTCGATTATTACTGCTTTGTCGGGTTGTGCGAAGGCTGTTCGCCTGCTTGCGCCGGAGTGGTTGCAGATTAAACCTTCTTCAATCCACACGGGAAACCGTTTATGGCGCTAAACTAGTCCAGGGTAGAAATGAACGCGCGATGCATTCGCCGCATACGAGGGTATGCGATGTCGGAGGTGTCGCGTGTTTCTTTTTGCCCTTTTGCCTTTTCTGCATGCGCTTGTGTGCGGCGGGCCTGCAGCGATAGATGTACAGCGGTGGGGATAGAATTGTGTGAAGAATTTTTTTGATTCTCCCGATTTTCAGCGGGCGCACACTTTACTTATTCTTTGGGATCCAATTTATGCAGTTTCTTCCTCCTCCCGGTTCTTCTCTATATATCCCGCTGGTGGTGCTGTACGCGCTGACGGCGCTTTCGCCGGTGCTTTTTATCTGCCTCTACCTGCGGGAACGCCGTAGCGTGTTTGTCGGCTGGCTACTGATTGTGACCGTGGGGTTGCTGGGTACGAGCCTGGGCGCAATGGCGGTTGTGTCAGAGAACCAGATTTTGCTGGTGCTGGCGCTCCTCATTGTTATCATTCCGGTGATTCTTTCGCTTTTTACGCCTCTGGGTTTGACCGGTCTGTTCCTTTATAGCGGTGTGCGCCTTATTGCTCGTGAGGGTTTTTCGCTCACTAATTCTTTGGCATTGGCTGCCGGTGTCGCTCTTATTGTGGGGCCGTTCTTTGTTCCCGGTTCGGTGGAGAATGTTCCGTTTGGCGGCGTGTGGGGCACTATTTATTTCTATTTTTCGCTGGTGCTGACCTATTTCACTATCTACGCGGTGGGCTTTACTGTGGCGGCAGCGTTGAACCTGGTAAATTTCCGCCAGCAGGCTGACTATGTGGTGGTGCTTGGTTCGGGTCTTATTGGTGACCAGGTGACTCCGCTGTTGGCGGGTCGTATCGATCGCGGCATTGAAATTTACCGTAAGAACCCCGGCTCGAAGCTGATTATGTCTGGCGGTCAGGGCGCGGATGAGGAGGTGCCCGAGGGCGTGGCGATGACTCGCTACGCTGTATCCCGCGGCATTCCCGAGGCGGACATTATTGTGGAGGACCGCGCGGTGAACACCCGCGAGAACCTGCTCTTCTCTTACGCCTTGATGCCGGAGGTTGCCGAGGGTAAAACCCCGAAAGTTGCTGTGGTAACAACCAGCTACCACCTGTTCCGTGCGTTGCTGTTGGCACGTTCGCTGGGTCTGGAATGCTGGGGTGCGGGGGCTCGTACGAAGCTGTATTTTGCGGTGAATGCTTTTATCCGTGAGTTTATTGGGTATTTGAGTATTACTCGCCGTCGCCACATCATCACTTTGAGCCTGTGCACGGTTCTCTACATTGCAGTGGCGCTCTTCGTGTGGTATTTGTACTCCGCCGATTTGAAGGGCCCGGGCGAACCGATGTAGCATCCAGCTGCGGCTCTAGCCGGTAGCCCCGTCCTAATGTATAGCGCTGCTCTAGCATGTGGCCCGGCGCATCCCAGCGATGGTGCATACAAAAGCTCCCCTGATCTCGGTTAATCTGAGCTTCAGGGGAGCTTTGAGGTTATTTACCAGCGTGAGTGAACATAATCTTCACAATCGCGAGAACAATAACGGCGAAGGTGAGCCACACAGCGCTTCGGAAGGTACGCCAGCAGAGCGGTTCGCCGCGGTAGCGAGCAATCGCGAAGTTGAGGCTAAAAATACGCCACACCACGGTCACAAGACAGAGAATAATAGTGCAGTCAAAAATGATGTCGTAGGTGCCGCCGGGCGGTAGGAATGTCGCCAGAATCAGGAGCGCCACGGGGTACACGGTCGTACCCAGAATAGGGCTCGCGTTGCCCAGCGCGTGCTTGACGAAATCTCGCGGCGGGGTGCCGCCGTGCAGCACCCGGTACTCCTGCATTTCTGAGATGACGTGGGCAATGTAGGTGGTCAGACCGGTACCCGTAATGTAGAGGATTGCGGTGCCGTCAAAGATCGCGTTCGCGTCGTGAATGCTCAGCAGAGCCGCCAGCACCAAGAAATTACCGTAGGTGTACGCAGAGATACGGTGAGCAACGTCGTGCGCATCGAGTTCAGCGATTTTACGGCGTGCTTTACGGAATAGAAGGGGCATTCGATAGTCCTTTGGCGGGTGCGGGGATGAAAACTCAGACCCTGCGAGTGTGCGAAAAATAGCTTAGAGGAGCGATGACCACAGTCGGCAGAGGTTCTCCACCATCTTGATGCGGCGCGGGCGCTCCGCCCACTGGGTGTACAGCAGCTCGGTGCAGACCTGCTCGTATTCGGCGCATACTTCATCCAGCATCGCGACCATGCCGCGGTCAATGACGAACGTTGACACTTCCATGTTCAGTGAGAAGGAACGCGGGTCCATATTGGACGAGCCAATGAACGTAATTTCGTCGTCGACCATCATGAACTTGGAGTGCAACACGGTCGGGCTGGGGTACTGCAGAATACGCACACCCGCCTGCAGCAGCTGCTCGTAGTAGGAACGCTGCGCCATGTTCGGCAGGAACTGGTCGCCCTTCTCGCACACAATCACGGTGGTTTCAATACCGGAGTAGGCGGCGTTCGTGAGTGCCTGCAGTAGGGTCTCTTCGGGCACGAAGTAGGGCGAGCAGATGGTAATACGCCGCTCGGCGTTGTAGATCAGGTAGTTAATGAGGCGCAGGTTGTTTTCGGTTTCAAAACCGGGGCCGGAGGGCACAACCTGGGCGCGCATCCCATCCTTGTAGTAGGGGATATTGGTGTTAATTTCTGCCAGGATCAGCTGGTTCGTTTCGGAGTACCAGTCGGAGACGAAAACGGCGTTGAGCTCTTCAACGATGGGGCCGGTGCAGGAGAAGGTCAGGTCCTTCCACTCCAAGCCCTTCTTAATGTTTTCGGGCATGTCGTAGGAGCGGTGAATAGCGTTCTGCGAACCGGAGAACGCGACGCGTCCGTCCACGACGAGGACCTTGCGGTGGTTACGCAGGTCGGGTCGCTGCCACTTGAGTTTCCACGGTTTGAGCGGCAGCATGAGGCGCCACTGCATACCCGAGTCGTTGAGCATTTTCACGAGTTTCTTATAGGACGGGTATTTGCAGGAGCCGATGTGGTCGAGGAGTACGCGCACCTGTACACCGCGTTCGTGGGCTGCGAAGAGGGCGTCCCAGAGGACTGCGCTCGCCTCGTCGTAGGCGGTGATGTAGAACTCGAAGTGCACGTATTTGGTGGCGCGGTCGACTTCTTCCGCCATGGCGACCATTGCCTCGTGGTTGTCGGTGTGGAGGGTGAATTGGTTGCCGCCGACCAGGGGGAGTGAGCCCAGGGTGTAGTTGAGCTGGCTGGCTGCCTTTGCGGGGTCGGAGAGGTCGTCGGTGCGGGTGAGGAAGGGCTTGTTCTCGCTGACTTCGCGGATCAAGTCGTTCATGGCGTGTTGGCGTGCGCGGCGGTAGGCGGGCAGGCGCGAGGAGCCGAAGACGAGGAATGCGATGAACCCTACGAAGGGGATGAAGAAGATGGCCATGAGCCAGCCCAGGGCAACCACGGGTTTGCGGTTGTAGGGGAGCCAACAGAGGGCTGCGAGTCGGATGAGGATATCGGCTATGCCGAGTGCGAGGCGTAGCCAGTCGGGCAGGAAGTCGAGGTAGGCGGGGGCAAACAAGTTCATCCCTCTATTATGCCGGTATTTCGTGTGGGGCGGGGGGGGGGAGTGGGTTTGCCGCTTCGTATGTGATGTGTCGGTATTGTGTGCGGGTGTTGTGTGCCAGTGGCGGGGCCGGAGTTTAGCCGGCTATGCTGTGAGCCTTAACGCTAAAAATGCACTTGAGCATTGTGTGCAGTGGTGAAATAATTGCAGTTATGCAGAAAAAGGAACAGAGCCTTCGCGAACGCCGCCGCGAACAAACCTGGACGGCAATCCACGAAGCAGCCCTCAAACGCGTCCGCGAACACGGGATGCGCGGAACCACCGTTGAAGAAATCGCCCAGGAGGCGGGCGTCTCCCCGCGTACCTTCTTCAACTACTTCCCCTCCAAAGAGGACGCCGTTCTGGGTCTGCGTGAACCGGTGGTCAGCGAGGAAATCCTCGAAACAGACCGCGCCCACGAGGATGACAACACCATCATTCGTGTAACCCACCTTCTCTGGGAGGTCATTTTCCAGAGCTTCCACTACGCCAATGGCAAGGACCCCCGAGCTCCCTTTCAGGAGTTCCCCGAGTCCGCGAAACGAATGAAAATGCACTACATGAAGTGCGAACAGGTGCTCACCGATTACCTGAACACTATTGACTGGGTGGCTTTTGACGCGGCCGGTCGCCGCGGCCCCTTCCCGCGCCGAACCCCCGCTGACCCGCTGACCGATCACTTCCGGGAGCGATCACGCGCAAAGGTCCAGCTTGCCTCCGCGGTGCTTCGTCAGCTGGAGTTCGCCCGCGACCTGGAAGATAAAGAGGATATTGCCCGCCATATCCGCCAGACGGTGAAGACCTTCCAGTTCCTGCTTTTTGAGCAGAACCGACCGGCAATCTAGCGGCGGTTCACTGCTACAAACTACAAAAGCCCGCCGGAAACCGAATCCGAGGCCCCGAATCGAGGCAACCGAATCCAGAGCCCGGCGGACACTCACAACAGACATATAGAACGTAACTAAGGATTAAACGATGAGTACAGAGGAAAAGAATCTACCTCAGCCGCCAGCCGGTGAGGCTAAGCAGGAAAGTAAAAACCGCATCCGCGCCATGTTCCTGGGCCTGGTCATTGTGATGCTCATGTCCTCGCTGAACCAGACGATTCTGGCGCCGTCGCTGCCCACGATTGTGGGTGAGCTTCACGGCGTGGAGCACATGAGCTGGGTGATTACCATTTTCATCCTGCTTTCGACGATTACGATGCCGGTCTACGGCAAGCTTTCTGACCAGTTCGGACGCAAGCCCTTCCTGATTTTTGCGATTGTCGCTTTCATGGCGGGTTCGATTGTTGGTGCGCTCGCGCAGAGCATGAACTGGCTGATTTTTGCTCGTGGCCTGCAGGGTCTGGGCGGCGGCGGTCTGATGATTCTTTCTCAGGCTGTGATTGCTGATGTGATTCCTCCCCGCGACCGTGGCCGCTACATGGGTATTATCGGTGGCGTTTTTGCTTTCTCGTCGGTGGCTGGTCCGCTGATTGGTGGCTGGATTACTGAGGGTCCGGGTTGGCGTTGGGCGTTCTGGCTGAATCTGCCGTTGGCTATCCTGTCGATTCTTGCGGTGATTTTCTTGCTGCCGCACCGCCCGTTCCGTGAGCGTGAGAAGCACAGCATCGACTACCTTGGTTCGCTGATTCTGATGGCGGGTACGAGTGCGCTGGTGCTTGCCACGATTTGGGGTGGCAACCAGTACGAGTGGACTTCGCCCGAGATTATTGGTCTGCTGGTCTTCTCTGTGGTTGCTGCGCTGGTGTTTATCCCGGTGGAGAACCGTGCGGCTGAGCCGGTCATGCCCATGTACCTGTTCAAGAATCGTAACTTCCTGCTGACTCTGGGCGCTTCGCTGGCGCTGGGTGTGGCAATGTTCGGTGCGGTGGAGTACATCCCGACTTATCTGCAGATGGCGCTGGGTGTGAGCGCTACGGTGGCTGGTCTGCTGATGATCCCGATGATGGGCGTCATGCTGGTGGTGTCAATTGTGACGGGCCGCGTGGTGTCGAAGACCGGTCGCTATAAGCGTTATGTGACGAGCGGTACCGCGATTGTGGCGCTGGGCCTGTTCCTGCTGTCGACCGTGACTATTGAGACTCCGACCTGGCTGTTCTGTATATACCTTGCGGTGATGGGTGCCGGTCTGGGTATGTCTATGCAGTTCTTGACTCTGATTGTTCAGAATGCGTTCCCGGTGAGCGTGGTTGGTACCGCGACGGCGTCGAATAACTTCTTCCGTCAGGTGGGTGCTACTGTGGGTGCCTCGCTGGTGGGTGGTCTGTTTACTTCGCGTCTGACCTCGCTGATTTCTGAGCGTATGCCTCAGCAGGCGCTGCAGTCTTCGGGTAGCCATGCGTCTTCGTCTCTGACTCCTGAGTTGGTGGCGTCTTTGCCGGAGCCGGTGCACGGTATCATTGTGAATGCGTATAACGATGCGCTGATTCCGCTGTTCCTGTACTTGGTGCCGCTGGGTCTGGTGTCTACGCTGCTTCTGTTCTTCATTCGTGAGGATGCGTTGGCGACGACCCTGGAGACCGAGCCGGCTGTTGATATTGCTCGCGCGGCGACCGGTGCGATTCCGGTGATTACTCCGGAGATGGCTGCTAAGGACGCGCAGGATCTGAAGAGCATGCGGGGTCCTACCCGTAGGATGATTGCCGAGTCGTTGAGCTCGGAGGCTTCGCCTGATTCGGAGCCTAACGCTAAGAGCTAGGGTCTTAGCACTAAACGCGGAGGCGTTGCCTTCCTATATAAGTGGCGCCCCGGTGCGAGTCGTGTGCTCGTGTCGGGGCGCTGTTTTTGGCTGAGTTGCCTTAAATAGCGCGCTTAAGAGGTGTGCCTTAGTGCTTGGTTTAGGGGTTGGAAGTGTTGGTTTAGTCCCCTAAATGGTGGGTTTACGTGGTGTTTTACCCCGTTAAAGCGCTTATCGAAAAGGTTATTACGTCCCTATGTCGAGAGAATTGTTTCGGATGTAAAATTTTCGTAAAAATTGTTAATCCGCCCCTTTTCCCCGGTATTCCGGGGCATTTTTTTACCCAGCTCCCTTTTAGCTTGCATACAGGCTGTTCTAAGGGGTGAAAGTGCCCAATGTGGGTTTGGTGGAAGTGTTACAGGCTATATAAGATAAAGTACATATGCTCCTAGTGACAGTCATCACGAAGCAGTGCGCTAGGACAGCATGACACACATGCCTTAACACCGACATCTACACAAGGAGGGGAACCGTCCCATGTTTAGGTACATCCTCCAGCGATCGCTGACGTACCTCGTCATGGTCTTTATTACGACCACGATGGGTTACTTTGCAGCGGTTACTGCCCTGAAGCCTGCCCTCTTGGAGCAGGAAAAGGTTCCGAAGCCTAGCCCCGAGCAGGTGAACCGTAACTTCGCATCCCTGGGTCTCGATCCCGAAATGAACCCCTGGGACCGCTACGTTCAGTGGCTGACCAATGTGGTCACCAAGTTCGATTGGGGCCGTAGCCCCAACGGCGCGTACATTAACCAGGAATTTGGCCAGCGCGTGTGGGTTTCTACCCGCCTGCTGCTGGTGGCTACCATTCTCTCGATTGTGATTGGTATCGCCCTGGGTGTGTACTCGGCAGCTCGCCAGTACAAGTTCTCTGACCGTGTTATCACCGGTTACTCCTACCTGGTCTACATCATCCCCGCTCCCGTTGCTTACTTCGTGGTGCAGCAGGGCGCGACCACTATCAACAACATCGCCGTTGCTAATGGTGGAGAGAAGATTTTCTATGTGACCGGTATTTCGACTCCGGGTCTGACCGGATTCTGGGAAATCACCATGGATATGGCGGCGCACTACGTCGTGCCGACCTTCTGTATGACCATCTTCGGTTGGGCTGGTTACCAGATTGCACAGCGTCAGTACCTGCTCGATAACGTGAACGCTGACTTCGTGCGTACCGCTCGTGCTAAGGGCTTGACCCGTAACCAGGCGATTACTCGCCACGCACTGCGCGTCTCCTTCATCCCCGTGGCACAGTCCATCGCGTACCAGATTCCGATGATTTTTGCGGGTGCATTCTTCGCCGAGACCGTCTTTGCATGGCCCGGTATCGGTAAGTGGTCGATTGACTCCATTTCCGCGCAGGACGTGAACGCTGCGACCGTGACCCTCGCGTACGGTTCTGCACTGTTCGCTGTCGGTGCGATCATCGCTGATATCGCTACCACCATCGTCGACCCCCGAGTGAGGATCTCATGAGTCAGGTAACTGCAACTTCCTCCGTACCGGTGGTACAGGAGAACGGTGACTTCAAGGTCATCAACAAGAGCGTTATTATTCTGCGCCGCTTCCTGCGTAACAAGGCTGCAGTCTTCGGTCTGTGCGTGTTCATCGGCATGGGTCTGTTCGGTCTGTTCGGTAAGTACCTGACCAAGTACAAGCCCAACGACATTGACTACATGGCGCTGGGTGAAGGCCCCTCGGCCGAGCACTGGTTCGGTACCACCATCGCGGGTAATGACGTGTTCGCCATGATGTCTGAGGCCGTCTGGACCTCTCTCCAGATTGGTGTGGTCGTCGGTTTGGCCACTGTGTTCATCTCCGCAGTTTACGGTTGTGTGATGGCGTACTTCGGTGGCTGGATTGACAAGATTATGCTGTTCATCCTCGAGACCCTGATCATGGTTCCCTCGCTGCTGATTCTGGCAATTCTGATTAACGGTCAGGTTGGTAAGCAGATTCAGAAGAGCGTCCCCACCTGGGTTCTGCTCTCTGCAGTGCTGATTGCCTTCGGCTGGATGGGTAGCGCCCGTGTTATTCGTGCAATGGCGCAGTCCCTCATCAACCGCGACTTCGTGAAGGCTGCACGCTACATGGGTGTGCACCCCTTCAAGATTGTGATGCGCCACCTGGTTCCGAACATTGGCTCCCTGCTGGTTCTGAACTTCACCAGCGGCATCATGGGCGCTGTGCTCTCTGAGGTCGCTTACTCCTTCATCGGCATCGGTATTAAGTACCCCAACTACTCGCTGGGCTCGCTGATTTCGGATGCTTCGCAGCAGATTAACACCCTGCCGCACATGTTCTGGTTCCCGGTTCTGTTCTTCTTCCTGCTGGTTGGTCCGCTGGCCCTCATGAACGACGGTCTGCGTGACGCATTCGACCCGACTTCGATGTCGGTCGGTAAGATCAAGAAGTCCAAGAAGAACGAGAAGGCAGAGGCACCCGCTGCCGCTGCAAAGGAGGCGAAGAACTAATGAGTACCTCTCCCGTTCTGAGCGTTAAGGACCTCAACGTCCGCTTCAACACTGAGAATGGCGTCGTGCACGCTGTTCGCGGTGTGAACTTTGACCTGTACCCCGGTAAGACCCTGGGTATTGTGGGTGAGTCCGGTTCCGGTAAGTCCGTTGCTTCCATGGCGATCATGGGCCTGCACCCGACCACCGCTGACATCACCGGTTCGGTTAAGTACAACGGCACCGAGCTGCTGGGTCTGAGCGATAAGGAAATGTGCGCATACCGCGGCAAGGAAATCTCTATGATTTTCCAGGATCCGCTGTCCTCGCTGACCCCCGTGTACACCATTGGTGACCAGATTGCTGAGGTGCTCAAGGTCCACAACAAGGGCATGAGCAAGCAGGCTATCAAGGACCGTTCCATCGAACTGATGCGTATGGTGGGTATTCCTTCGCCGGCTGACCGCCTGCGTTCCTTCCCGCACGAGTTCTCCGGTGGTATGCGTCAGCGCATCATGATCGCTATGGCGATTGCGAATGACCCCCGCGTGCTCATCGCCGATGAGCCCACCACCGCACTGGATGTGACCATTCAGGCGCAGGTGTTGGAGGTTATGCAGAAGGCTCAGGAAGAGACCGGCGCAGCGACCATCATGATTACCCACGACCTCGGTGTTGTGGCTGGTATGGCTGACGACATTCTGGTGATGTACGCCGGTAAGCCGGTGGAGATTGCTAAGGCAGAAGACCTGTACAAGCATCCCTCCCACCCGTACACCATCGGTCTGCTGGGTGCGGTCCCGCGTGTGGACCGTTCCGAGAAGGTCTCCCTGGTACCCATCGAGGGTACCCCTCCGAACCTGATTAACCCGGTGACCGCGTGCTCCTTCCGCCCGCGTTGCCCCATCGCTAAAAGCGGTGGCCAGTGCTGCCAGGACTCCAACGGCGAGCCCGATCTGCAGCTGCTGGAAGGCGTTGGCGAGGGCCACTACTCCTCCTGCACCATCTCTCAGGAGCTGGTCGGTAAGACCGCAGACGAGCTGTACCCGGTTCCGGAACCCCCGGTATCGAAGTACGACGGCATCCCGCGTGAGGAGCGTGCCCCCGTCCTGGAGGTCCGCAACGTCAAGAAGCACTTCCCGCTCATGAAGGGTGCGCTGATTAAGCGCCGCGTGGGCACTGTGAAGGCTGTGAACGGCCTGTCCTTCGATATTCGTGAGGGCGAGTGCTTCTCCATCGTGGGTGAGTCCGGTTGTGGTAAGACCACCACCCTGCTGGAAATCATGGAGTTCAATAAGAACACCGACGGTGAGATTCTGATCAACGGAACCTCCACCAAGGACGGCAAGTCCGCAGGTGAGATTCTTGAGCTGCGTAAGAACCAGCAGATGGTGTTCCAGGACCCCACCGGTGCTCTGGATCCGCGCTTCACCGTTTACGAGGTGCTTGCTGAGCCCCTGGAAAACCAGGGCATGAACAAGGCAGACATCAAGAAGCGCGTCATCGAGCTGATGCACATTGTGGGTCTGCAACCCGACCACGTGAACCGCTTCCCGAACCAGTTCTCTGGCGGTCAGCGTCAGCGTATCGGTATTGCTCGTGCGCTTGCCGTTAACCCTAAGCTCGTGGTTCTGGATGAGCCGGTGTCCGCACTGGACGTGTCCGTCCAGGCTGGTGTGATCAACCTGCTGGAGGAGTTGCGTGCAAACCTGGGCCTGAGCTACCTGATGGTTGCTCACGACCTCGCGGTGATTCGCCACGCATCCGACCGCGTTGCAGTGATGTACCTGGGTCGTATTGTTGAGATCGGTGACGTCGACCAGGTGTTCGACAACCCGATCCACCCGTACACCCGTGCACTGCTCTCGGCGATTCCGGTTCCGGATCCCGAGGTTGAGGCAAAGCGCCACCGCATTATGCTTGAGGGCGACCTGCCCACTCCGGTGAACGCGCCTAAGGGTTGTGGCTTCTCGAGCCGTTGCCCGGTCTTCAAGCTGCTGCCTGAGGACAAGAAGCGTCGTTGCCTGGAGGAGATGCCGGAACTGACCCCCGTTGAGGGCCAGGATCACGGTTATGCTTGCTACTACCCTGAGGCTGAGGCCGCTACGGTGTAGCTCTAGAGTCGGCTGAATAAGTCGCATGTGTGCCGAGGGGCGAATATTCGTTGAATATTCGCCCCTCGGGTTTTTTAATGCCCGGTACTGGTGAGGCGCGTGCAGCTTGAGATTGTCACCTGGTGAGACGGCGGGAGCCTCAGAATGTGGCGCTTGGCACTGAAACCAGCAAGAAAACAGGAAAAACTGCACTGACTAGGCGTAACCTTTCTCACCATTCAAGATATGAATATTTATAGGCGAGCTTCTATACCGCGGGTAAGCCATAATTAAGCCTGTGGGTGCGCCGCTAGGGGCGTGCCTCAAGGAACACATTCATAGACCGGCACTAATTCATCGCTCACCGCACCCTAATTGCGGCGCATGAGCAGGGAATCCTTGACGCTTTCCTGCGGGATTATTGAGGGTCAAACGTATAAGAGGACACTCTCATGGAGAAGAATTTCATCCTGAACCGTCGTACCGTTCTCGGTGGCGCTGCAGCACTGGGTACCGTGGGCGTACTGGCTGCGTGCGGCTCGTCCAAGGACTCCAAGGCAACCACCCAGGGTGCAACCGTGGGCACCGATGCCAAGGAGCTTTATGACCTTGCTGAGGCAGCTGTATCTGAGCTGAAGGATGGCGGCACTCTGCGCCTGGCTATTCCCGGTATTGGTCCGGACTTCAACCTTTTCAGCGCGGACGGCAACTCCCTGTACACCCAGACTGCTATGAGCCCCGTGGCTTACGCAGGCCTGTGGCAGGGTGACCCCATGGGTAAGCGCACTCTGGCTCCCGATTTCGCGAAGAGCTTCGATGTTTCCGAAGAAAACGGTCTGCCCGTTGTCTCCATTGAGCTGAACCCCCAGGCTAAGTTCAACGACGGTACCCCCATCGACTACAAGGCTCTGCAGGCTACCTGGGAGGTCCTCAAGAGCACCGATGGCGGCTACAAGATTGGTACCAGCGGCATCTACAGCAGCATTGCTTCCGTGGAGCGCGACGGTGATGACTTCAAGGTGAAGGTAACTTTCTCCGCACCTTACTACCCGCTGGATACCCTCTTCGCTGGCATTATGCACCCGGCTCTGCTGGACAAGGAACTCTTCAACACTGGTTTCGTTGACAAGCCGCACCCCGAGTACTGGGTTGGCCCCTTCACCATTGCTGAAGGTGGCTGGAACTCCACCGAGAAGACCCTGACCCTGACCCGCAATGAGAAGTGGTGGGGCGAGAAGCCCGTTCTGGAGCGCATCGTCTTCCGTCAGATGGATACCGCTGCTGAGCGCGCGGCATTCAAGAACGATGAGCTTGACGCGATTGGCGCTACCACCGCTTCTGCATACAAGGAGCTCAAGGAAGTTGCTAACACCGAGATTCGTCGCGGTGCTCGCCTCTTCGCCGGCGGTCTGACCATGAACCCCGCCCGCATGCAGGATGTTGCTCTGCGTCGCGCTGTGGTTGTTGGTCTGAACCGTGAGGCTCTCGCTAAGGTTCGTTTCCAGGGTCTGGATTACGAAGAGAAGCTCCCCAACTCGGTTATTCATATGCCCTTCACCGAGTACTACCAGGACGACTACCCGACCCCGAACAACGATGCTACTGCAGCATCCAAGATTCTGGAAGAGGCAGGCTACACCAAGAACGGTGAGTTCTACGAGAAGGACGGCAAGCAGGCTGCCTTCAAGTTCTCCATCTTCGGTGAGGACCCCACTGCCAAGGCTGTCGGTCAGACCCTGGTTCAGCAGCTGAAGTCCGTAGGTATTAATGCTGAGCTCGACTCCCGTGCTGTGAGCGAGTTCAACAAGACCATGGCATCCAAGGATTACGACGCAACCTCCTCCGGTTTTGCTCCGACCTCCCCGGATGCTACCGAGGCTACCGAGCAGTTCTACATGCGTCGTAAGCCCGAGGAAGCCGGTTCCGATGAGATCAATGAGATGATTGCAAAGATGAAGCTCATTGCTGACGACAAGGAACGCAACCGGGCTTGCAGCGAGATCGAGAAGAAGCACCTGGCTGAGTTCGCAGTGCTGATTCCGCTCATCAACGGCCCCGAGTACAAGTTCGTGAAGAAGGGTCTGCGCAACTACGGCGTGTCCCTCTTCCAGGGCACCGGTATTCACTGGCAGAAGGTTGGTTGGGCTAAGTAAGTCCTTATCCCTTCACCTAATAGGTGAATAGTCTAGAGCTACTGAAAGTGTCCACCCGGATTATCCGGGTGGACACTTTTTGCATATCTGGAGGAATTGCTTTGGGCATTTTGTGTACCGGTGCAGGGGAGCGGTGGCATAGCTATCCGGCAAAATCCGAAAAATTCGCACAAAAACAGCGTATTCATGGTATGAATATTCAAAAAACACGATAAATATTAAGAAATATTGTAAAAATGCTTGGTTTTTGCTCCCGAGGCGCGCTACAGTGGAGTTATACAAAATTATGCAGTGCTCTGCATAAATAATCATTACTTCGGGGATACGGGATACACCCGCCCACACAAGACAGAAGGAAACCACTCCCATGACCGCCAACACCGCATACACCGCGAGTAGCCACGAAGCGACCAAGAACAGCTTCAGCCGCCGCGCCCTCATTGGCGGCACTGCGGCTCTGGGAGCTGTAGGTCTGCTCAGCGCCTGCGGCAACGGCAGTGCAAGCTCTGAAAAGACCAAGGCTGCCGGTGCCGGTGCCAATATCGAAGACCTCTACAATATCAACGCTCAGGACGTGAACAGCCTGAAGAAGGGCGGCATCCTACGCCTGCCCGCCGGATCTATCGGTCCGAACTTCAACTTCTACACCCAGAGCGGTAACACCAGCGATAACGTCAACGTTATGAGCACCATCAGTCAGGCTGGCATGTGGAACCTCGACTTTGATGGCACCTACAAGCTGAACACTGACTTCGCTGTCTCCTTCGAACACAGCAAGAAGGGCGACAAGATTCAGGTTGCCGTCAAGCTCAACCCCAAGGCTGTCTTCAATGATGGCACCCCCATCACCTACAAGGCGCTCCAGTCCACCTGGAATATCTTCAAGAGCCTGGACAACGGCTACAACATTGTCTCCAGCGGCATCTACGAATTCGTTGAATCCGTAGAAAAGGGCGAAGACGACTACAGTGCAACCGTCACCTTCTCCAAGCCCTTCTACCCGCTGCAGAGCCTCTTCTCTGAGATTCTGCACCCCGCCCTGGAGGATGTTGAGCTCTTCAATAACGGCTTCGTGGATGCGCCCCACCCCGAGTACTGGGCTGGCCCCTTCACTCTGGCGGATAAGGGCTGGGACTCCACTGCGAAGACCTTCAGTGTTGTACCCAACGACAAGTGGTGGGGCACCAAGCCCCTGCTGGACAAGATCGTCTTTACCCAGATGGAGTCCAGCGCTGCACGTGCCGCGTTCAAGAACGACGAAATTGACGCTATCGGTGCAAGCACCTCCTCCACCTACACCGAGGTGAAGAACGTGGCAGGTACCGAACTGCGTAAGGGTACCCGCCTCTACGCCGGTGGTCTGGATATCAACCCCCGCCGCGTCAAGGATGCTGCCCTGCGTAAGGCAATCTTCGCCGGCACCAACCGTGAAGCACTCGCGAAGATTCAGTACCAGGGCCTGCCCTACGAGGAAACCATCCCCGGTTCGATGATTCACATGCCCTTCTCACCCTACTACCAGGATTCCTACCCGACCCCGAATAACAGCGTTTCGGAGGCGCAGAAGATTCTGGAGGCCGCCGGTTACACCAAGAACGGCGACTACTACGAGAAGGACGGCACGAAGGCTGGCTGTGCAGTGGTGGTCTTCGGTGACGATCCGACCAACAAGGGTAAGGCTCAGACCTTCACTCAGCAGATGAAGGATGTCGGCATTGAGATCCGGATCGATCAGCACGCCGATAGTGAGTTCGCCACCATTCTGGGCAACTGGGACTACGATATTTCCTTCAGCGGCTACTCGGTCTCTGCTGACGCAACCGAGGGTACCAAGCAGTTCTACTACTCCGAGAACAACGAAGGTATCGGCAGCAAGGAAATCGATGCCCTCATCGACGCCATGACCCTCATTGAGGATGACAAGGAACGTAACCTTGCCTGTAACGAGATTGAGAAGAAGCACATGGCTGAGTTCGCCTTCCTGGGTACCATTACGAACGGCCCTGACTTTGTGATGGTCAAGAAGACCCTGGCTAACTATGGTCCGCACCTGTACAAGTCGATGGACTGGACTGCTGTGGGCTGGATGAACTCCTAGGGGTTCCTACCCTATGAGCGGGTCGAATGCGTATATGCGCGTTCGGCCCGCTTTGCTGTGCCCGCTGACTATTTCTGGAGGCGGGGGAGGGAGTGTCACTCGAAGGGTGGTGGGGTTGTGCCGACATGGATTTAGGCCCGCTGCCTTAGGGCCGGGCGTAATAATTAAGAAATATTTATCGTGTTGCGCACTTGTAGTGATGTGTGTGGTGTACACTACTAAAAATATTAAATGTGGCTTATAACATAGCTTTAGGTCACATTATTTTGCATGGCTTGACCTGCCCGCCCATCACCGCAGATGGCAGGCGCTCCTGCAGACGGAAACCCCGCCTCCAGAGCACGCGAGCCACCCACTTTACACTGCAAACACTGCATCAGTGCAGTCCACACCCCCAAGGAGCCCGTCATGAGCCCCCACCCCATCCCCTCCCTCTCCGGATTCAACCCGATCATGAGCCGCCGCGTACTGTTCGGCGGCGCAACCGCCGTCGCTGCTGTCGGCGTACTGAGCGCTTGTGGCTCCTCGTCCTCCAAGACCGAGCACAAGGCAAGCGAAACCCCGTTCTATGAAATCAACGAGCAGGATACCTCGAAGCTCAAGCAGGGCGGTACCCTGAACCTGAGCACCTACTCCCTGGGCCCGGACTTCAACCGCTTCTCCCAGAACGGCTCGAGCACCTCCGTCTCCGAAACCATGGGCGTTATCGCCGGTGCCGGCATCTGGCGCAGCACCTACAAGGGCGAAGACGAGCTCGACCCCAACTACTGCCTCGGCTTCGAAGCTAAGGAAGTAGACGGCAAGATCACCGCAGAGGTTCGCCTGAACCCCAAGGCAGTCTTCAACGACGGCACCCCCATCGACATCGACGCCCTCAAGGCAACCTGGCAGATCCAGCGTGACCCCGACGGTGAATACAAGATTGCCGCAGCGGGTATCTACGAATTCATCGAAAGCGTTGAAGCTATCGATGGCGACCGCTACCACGCACGCGTTGTTTTCAAGACTGCGCACAACCCCGTCAAGGGTCTGCTCTTTGGTGGAATCCTGCACCCGGCGATGCTCGACGTAAACCTCTTCAACGAAGGCTTCGTCGACAACCCCCACCCCGAGCTCGGTTGCGGCCCCTTCACCCTGGCACCCAACGGCTGGAACTCCTCCGAGAAGACCTTCACCGCAGTCCCCAACGACAAGTGGTGGGGTGAGAAGCCCAAGCTGGACCGCATCGTCGTGCGTGAAATGGCAGACGCTGCAGCTCGCGCCGCCTACAAGAACGGCGAGCTGGACGTCGTGGAATCACGTACCCTCAGCGCCTACAACGAGATGAAGGACGTTGCAAACTCTGAAATCCGCCGCGGTCGCCGCCTCTTCGCCGGCGGCATGAACCTGAACGCAGAGCACATCACTGATGTTGCTGTCCGTAAGGCAATCTTCCTGGGTATCGACCGTGGTGCTCTGGCAAAGATTCGCTTCCAGGGTCTGCCCTACGAAGAAGAAGTTCCCGGCTCGATGCTTCTGTTGGGTTCCTCCCAGTACTACCGCGACAACTACCCGGCACGTAACCCGGAGGAAGCACGCAAGGTCCTGGAGAAGGCAGGCTACACCAAGTCCGGCGACTTCTACGCGAAGGACGGCAAGACCATCACCTTGAAGCTGACCACCTTCGGTGATGACGCCACCACCAAGGGCCAGGCACAGACCTTCATCCAGAGCATGAAGGAAATCGGCATTAACTTCGAGCTCGATTCGCGTGCACAGTCTGAATTCTCGAAGGTTGTTGGTAACCGCGAGTACGACGTAAGCATTTCGGGCTTCGGCGTGACCTCCGAGCCGACCAGTGCAGCCGAGTACTTCTACCACTCCAAGAACTGGAACGGCGTCGGCACCCCCGAAATCGACGCTATGGTCGACGAGATGGTCACCATCCTCGATGACGCTAAGCGCGCCGAGAAGTGCAACGAAATTGAGAAGAAGCACATGAGCGAGGTTTGCCTCTTCATCCCCTTCCTCAATGGCCCGGACTTCAAGGCATGCCGCCCGAAGCTCGCTAACTACGGTGCGTTCCTCTTCAAGACCACCGACTGGTCTACCGTCGGCTGGATGGCATAAGCCGCAGTTTTAAGCTCCCTGCCCCCTATACGTTTTCGCAGTGTCGTATAGGGGTGGGGAGCTTTTTCTTGTGGAGGGTTCAGCGCGCTTTAGTTGCCCCGACGCTGTGCTTGTAACTTGTAACGACTCTCAAAGTACCGGGTGTGACGCGCTCGCGCGCCAATGCTACATAATATTTCATTTTTTAGTTTTCGCACGCGGCTTCCGCATGATGATGCGGTTTCAGGCGCTGAACCCGTGATTTTTAGACGGTGTATAGTTCTTCCACGGATTGGACTGTGGTCTGCGTCGCTTCTTTTGGGGGTATACTGTGTTTCAACCACAAACAATGTGGGGGCTCTCACAAAGGTGATGGGCGGGAGCTTCGGCGCTCCCGAAAAATCAGCGCACAACACGGTGCGCTTATCGAATAGCACCCGAGCCCTCCGGCATGAGGAGAATACATGACTCATCTACGTATTAATCGCCGTACCCTGCTGACCGGCACCGTTGCCCTGGGTACCGTCGGCCTGCTCGCTGCATGCGGCGGCGGCTCTGACAAGAAGATCAGCGGTAAGGCTGCATCAAGCACCGAGGAAATCGTCAAGAACCTCGAAATCAACAAGCAGGACCGCTCCTCCCTCAAGCAGGGTGGCGAGTTCCGCGGTAGCGTCTCCGCAGTCGGCCCGAACTTCAACATTCTGACTCAGAGCGGCTACACCACCGAGAACCTCACCGCATTCGGTGGCGCCTGCAACATCCCCTCCGCTATCGGCTTCACCTCCCTAAGCCCTGCTGGCGAATACAGCCTCAACGACGACTATGTCAGCGACTACAAGGCAGAGACCGTTGGCGGCGTGCAGACCATCACCTTCAAGCTCAACTCTAAGGCTGTCTTCAATGACGGCACCCCCGTTGACGTTGAGGCAATCCGCGCCGCGTGGACCGTCTACCGCAACCCTGATGACGGCTACAACGTTATCGCCGCTCCCTTCTGGCAGCAGGTAGCATCCATCGACCCCGTGGATGGCGACAAGACCCGCGTCAAGATCGTCATGTCCAAGCCCCTGTACCCCGCTGAGACCCTCGGCCTGCTCGGTCTGCACCCCGCACTGACCGACAAGGAGCTCTTCAATAACGGCTTCGTGAACAAGCCCATGGATCAGTACTGGTCCGGCCCCTTCAAGATTGGCGAGTGGAACTCTTCGGCTAAGACCCTCACCCTCGTGCCCAACGACAAGTGGTGGGGTGAGAAGCCGCTGCTGGACCGCATTATCTGGCGTGAAATGGGCGACGAAGCAGAGCGCGCAGCGTTCAAGAACGGCGAGCTGGACAGCATCGGCTTTGCTGGCCTGGCAACCTACAACGCCGTCAAGGGTCAGCCCGGTGTCCAGATTCGCTCCGGCCAGAGCGTCGGCGTGATCAACCTGCAGTTCAACCCGACCCGCGTGACCGACACCGCCCTGCGCCGTGCAGTCTTCGCCGCGGTTGACCGCTCTCAGCTGGCTAAGGTCAAGTTCGGCCAGATCAACTGGGAAGAGCCCCTGACCGGCTCCATGATTGCTATGCCCTTCCAGAAGGGCTACCAGGACGCTATGCCTTCTAACCCCGGCCCCGAGGCTGCGGCAAAGATCCTGGAAGCAGCAGGCTACTCCAAGAATGGCGACTACTACGCCAAGGACGGTAAGACTGCAGGCTTCTCCATCACCTACTTCGGTTCGGATGCAACCTCCCTGGCTCAGTTCCAGAACCTCGAGCAGCAGCTCAAGGCAGCAGGTATTAAGCTCGAGCAGGACAACCAGCCGCAGTCCCAGTTCAACTCCGTGATGGGCTCTAAGCAGTACGACTGCGCCTTCTCCGGCTGGGGTATTGGTGCTGACCCCGCAGACAGTGTTCAGTACTTCTACACCAGCGAAATCAACGAAGGTGTGGGCGATCCCGAGCTGGATAAGTTCATCGCGTCCATTTACGAGAAGGAATCCCACGAGGAGCAGTTGAAGATGGCTGCTGAGGCTGAGAAGCAGCACATGGAGAAGGTCGCTATTTACTTCCCCTACGCTAACGGCCCCAGCTACGCAGCTGTGAAGGAGAAGCTGGCTAACTACGGTCCTTCCCTCTTCGCAACCAGTTACACCGACCCCAAGCGCTGGACCAATGTGGGTTGGCAGAACTAAAGCCACATGTTAATTTTCTGGATTCCTATTCGGTAGTTGCTGAATTTTCGGAGGCGCCGGTATAAGGCTCTGGAGGGTAAAGTCCCGCGGTATTCCGCCTAATGGGCGGGGTGCCGCGGGACTCTTTTGTTTCTCGGGGGGAGGGTCGGCTGAAATTGAGGGAAGAAAAGTTTCTGCTGAAATATTTCCCGTAAAAGGTGAGGCGGGTCATGCCGTATGGGTTTTGTGTGTATACTAATCCCAATGCAAACGTGCGTTCC
Source organism: Rothia sp. HMSC069C04 (assembly GCF_001812895.1). Classification (NCBI taxonomy): domain Bacteria; kingdom Bacillati; phylum Actinomycetota; class Actinomycetes; order Micrococcales; family Micrococcaceae; genus Rothia; species Rothia sp. HMSC069C04. The sequence continues at coordinate 29,288 of NZ_KV810707.1, read as the reverse complement.
ATCATAGATGTGCATCACGAGTATGCGGGGTGGGTTGTGTTCCCCCACCCTCAGATTGTCGAGATGGCGCCACGTTTCAACACTCATCCCGGGCCGGGAGCGCATGGTACCTCACGTGCGCATCCCGGTCCTCAGACAAGGACAGATCATGACCACTTTCACCCTCAACCGCCGCGCCCTGCTCACCGGCACCGTCGCCCTGGGCACCGTAGGCCTGCTCGCAGCCTGCGGCGGCAACTCCTCCAAGACCGAAACCAGCGCTCTCTCCGCGGGCGACGACCTCTCAAAGGCAGTCTCCTACAACGAGAAGGACCGCTCCGCCCTCAAGGACGGCGGCGAACTGCGCCTGAGCGCTGACGGCATCGGCCCGAACTTCAACATCCTCAACACCAACGGCTACACCGCCGGCAACCTGAACATTCAGGCAGCCATCAACTCCGCCTTCACCGGCGGCTTCTACGCCGACTTCCGCGGCGAGTCGCACATGAACGAGGACTACGTCACTGAGTACAAGGCGCAGACCGTTGACGGCGTGCAGACCGTGACCTTCAAGATCAACCCCAAGGCAGCCTTCAACGACGGCACCCCCATCGACGTGAACGCCGTCAAGAGCTACCAGACCATCTACACCGCCGCGGCATCCGGTTCGGACTACCAGATCACCCCCTCGCCCATCTGGGAGCAGGTGGCCAGCGTCGAGGCTGTGGACGGCGATACCCGCCACGTGAAGGTCACGATGTCCAAGCCCTGGTACCCCATCGAAGGCAGCTTTACCTCGTTCCTGCACCCGGCATTCGCCGACCCCAAATTCTTCAACGACGGCCTGAACGACAAGCCCCTCGACCAGTACTGGGCAGGCCCCTTCAAGGTCGGCGAGTGGAACTCCTCCTCCAAGGTGCTCACCGTCGTCCGCAACGACAAGTGGTGGGGCCAGAAGCCCGCCCTCGAGCGCATCACCTGGCGTGAAATGAGCTCCCAGGCAGAGCAGGCAGCCTACAAGAACAACGAAATCGACTACGTGGACGCCAGCACCCTCAGCTCCTACAACGAGCTCTCCGGCGTGGCAAACACCGACATCCGCAAGGGTAGCGCTCTCAGCGTGGGCAACTACGAAATCAACCCCGAAAAGGTGCCCCTGCCCGTCCGCCGCGCCTTCGTTGCAGCCCTCAACCGTGAGCAGCTGCAGAAGCTGCGCTACGAGAAGCTCGGCTGGAAGGAAACCCTGCCCGGCTCCATGTGCATGCTGCCCATGCAGGAAGGCTACCAGGACAACTACCCGACCAAGCTCGGCAAGGACGTCGCCACCAAGATCCTTGAGGATGCGGGCTACACCAAGTCCGGTGACTACTACACCAAGGACGGCGCTAAGGTCTCCTACCCGGTTATCACCTTCGGTAGCGACCCGGTTGTCAGCTCCACCGCCCAGTTCCTGGTGCAGCAGATGAAGGAGGTCGGCATCGAGCTGACCATCGAGAATCACGGTGCCTCCGAAATGTCGAGCATCATCTCCTCCAAGAACTTCGCGATTAAGACTGGCGGCTACGGCATCACCACCTCCCCGGTGGATGCGGCGAACTACTTCTATATCTCCGAGACCAACAACGGTCACGGTAAGGATCTGGACTCGCTGGCAGCAACCATGATGTCCACCGAGGACCCGAAGGAACAGCTCAAGATCATGAACGAGCTGGAGAAGCGCCACCTGGACGAGGTCGCCATCTACGTGCCCACCCACAACGGCCCGAACTTCAAGGCGTGCCGTAAGGGCCTGGCGAACTACGGCCCCATGCTCTTCGGTCTGCCCTACTACAACCCGAACGTATGGATCAACGTCGGTTGGGAGAAGTAAAAATCTAAGCGTTGAGCACCGCTCACACACTCCATAAGGGGTAAAAGCGCTACAGCGGCGTGTTACAGAAGGATTAAAACCTTCTGGAGCACGCCGCTTTCCCGTTCCTCAGAGATTTGCACGGATATACTTAAAACAAATGCGGGCATTCTGCCTGCGACCCCGGCAGAGACTGTCCTCCCGCCGGGTTGGAGTGTTAGTTGCGCACCGTTCGCGCGCCGCCTCCACAACACTGCGAATACTCTAGGAGAAATTCCATGAAGAGCATGTCTGTCTCTCGCCGTACCCTCCTGACCGGCACCGTTGCCCTCGGCACCGTTGGTCTACTGGCTGCCTGCGGCAGCTCGAAGGAAAAGGTTGGCGGTAGTGCCGCTAACAACGCTGAAGATATTCTGAAGAACCTTCAGGTCAACAAGCAGGACCGTTCCTCCCTCAAGCAGGGCGGCACCCTGACTCTCGCGGCTACCGCCCTGGGCCCGAACTTCAACCTGCAGACCCAGAGCGGCTACACCTCCAGCAACCTGGACGCACTGGCACCCTGCAACATTCCCGCCGTGATGGGCTTCTACACCATGAGCCCCGACGGCGAAGGTACCCTCAACCCCGAGTTCTGCACCGAGCACAAGACCGAGACCGTCGATGGCGTGCAGACCGCGACCTTCAAGATCAACCCCAAGGCTGCCTTCAATGACGGCACCCCCATGGACGTGAACGCTGTTCGCGCCGTGTGGAAGGTCTACCGCGCAACCACCGACAACCCCTACCACATCACCGACAACACCATGTGGCAGCAGGTTGAGAGCATCGAGGCTGTGGACGGCGACAACTTCCACGTCAAGGTCACCATGAAGGCTCCGTATTACCCCTCCGAGGGTCTGTGCGCCTTCGCAATCCACCCCGCACTGGAAGACGTCAACCTCTTCAACGAAGGCTTCGTTGACAAGCCCCTCGACCAGTACTGGGCTGGCCCCTTCAAGGTTGGCGAGTGGAACTCCTCCCAGAAGGTGCTCACCCTGGTCAAGAACGACAAGTGGTGGGGCGAGAAGCCGATCCTGGACCGCATCATCTGGCGTCAGATGGACTCCGAAGCAATCCGTGCAAGCTTCAAGAACGGCGAACTGGACGCCTTCACCTTCGTGGGTGCAACCAGCTACAACGCTGTGAAGGGCCAGGCTGGCACCGAGATTCGCCAGAGCCAGAACACCAACGTCAACATCATTCAGCTGAACCCCAAGCGCATCGAGGATCTGGCACTGCGCCGCGCAATCCTTGCTTCTGTGGACCGCGAGCAGATCGCTAAGGCATACTTCTCGCAGCTCGGCTGGACCGAGCCGCTGCCCGGCTCCATCATCGCAATGCCGTTCCAGAAGGGTTACCAGAACAACTACGCTGGTGACACCGGTGCACAGGCAGCCGCTAAGATCCTGGAGGCCGCAGGCTACTCCAAGTCCGGCGACTACTACGCTAAGAACGGCAAGGTTGCTGGCTTCGCTCTGACCTCCTTCGGTTCCGAGGCTGTCTACCAGGCGGTCTACCAGATTCTGGAGCAGCAGCTGAAGTCCGCAGGTATCCGCCTGAGCGCTGACAACCAGCCGCAGTCGAACTCCAACTCCGTGCTCGGCCAAAAGAGCTACGAAGCAATCTTCACCGGTTGGGGCGTTCTGCCCGACCTGGCTTCCTCGGCACCCTACTTCTTCACCACCGAGGTGTTCGGAGTCGGTGACCCCGAAGTTGATAAGCTCATCGAGAAGCTGCAGAACACCGAGAAGGAAGACGAGCGCATCAAGATCGCTAACGAGGCGGAGAAGCTCTACTACGAGAAGGTCGCAGTGTACCTGCCCTACGCAAACGGCCCGATGTACGCCGCTGTCAAGGCTAAGGTTGCGAACTACGGTCCGTCCCTGTTCAAGCAGAGCTACACCAGCGCTGACTACTGGGTCAACGTTGGCTGGCAGGAGTAGTACCGCTTGCGGTAACGCTCTAGTCGTCCTGTAGGACTCGAAATCCCGGGTACTCTCACGAGAGAGTGCCCGGGATTTTTCTGTCCCGCTTGTTCTGCGTCCTTTAGCTGGATACATTAGCGGGATATGTAATTACAAAAACTAGGGGAGCGCCACTCTAACTGGCTGCTACCACTCGCCCAGGTACAGGGCACGCTCCTGCAGGTACCTCAGCATCTTCGGGTTCTGCCGCAGATAGAAGATACGGTAAATGCCGCCTCCAGCAACGATGAAAGCCAGCGGGAAACCCAAAATCACGAGCACACGGCTCATATTAGCGGACAGATCAAACGGATCACCGCTGGTTGCCACCAGCACAATCCAGAGAGAATAGCCAACGCAGGCGAGCAGAGTGCCCCACATGCCGCGCACGAGCCAACTCACCAGCGTCACCGCAATAACCCACGCCAGCGCCAACGTGAACTGGTGCCGCTCCGCCTGAGCCCAAGGGAGCGCCCCCACGTAAATAATTGCGGGGATGCCCAGGTACCCGGGGATATTCAGCGAGGCAAGAATGTTCACACAAAAATAGCCCAAGAAAATAGCGCTCAACGACGAGGACAGGAACAGGTGCAGGGGAATCATGCCGTCGCCGCTATAGACGGCGGTCGGGCCAGCGTACACGGTTTCAAACATGAGGGTCAGCGGAGTCATCATGTACTCAATCCAGACGACCAGTGCAAAAGCACCGAAAATGCCCAGAGCCTGCATCAGCGCAATCAACCGTGAACGCGCATCGTGAGGAATGGTGAAGCTCTGCCCCTTCGCCTTGACGCCACAGACATGAACGACAGCCACCATTGCCGCGATGCACAGCACCCAGCGCACGAGGACGCCCGGCAGCTCAGGAAGACCCCCATAAGCCCCCGTAGCGGGGTCACCCCAGGCTCCGGGGAGCAGTGTAATAGCGTGAGTACCCTCGGGGAGACTGGTGGAGGAAGCAAGCCGGTGCGGCTCGTAGATAACCCACCACAGAAGGCACGCTGGAATCAGCACGGAGAGCTTACGCAGCAGAACCGGGAACGGCGCGGACTCATAGACGAGCGCCTCAAGATTGAGCCGGCGCATCAGCCGCCGAACAGGAGAAAGAGCGCGTAGCTCTTTTTGCTGCTCTTCCCACACCTCGGTATCCCATATCCTAGTATCAGAAGACATCGTCGTACTCCCTATCACGTGAGAACTTCCTTGTTGAGCTTATTATCACACTAGCAGAAATACCCCCGGCTAGTGGGTAACCCCAGGCTAAGCCCTACCCGAATATCAGGGCATAAGGAAAGGGGGCCCCACCGTAATGGTGGGGCCCCCTTTAGAGCCATAGTTAGAGCCTTAGAAAGCGAACTACTTAGTGGTCACCTTCAGGACAGTGCTCAGGTTCTGGTGAGCAACGCCCGGCAGACCCTTCACCTCAGCGAACTTGCGGGTGTTGGTCACAATCACCGGGGTAATCAGCGGGTAACCCGCCTCCTTGATAACCTCAGGATCGAACTCAATCAGAGCGTCGCCAGCAGCAACAACATCGCCCTTAGCAACCTTCACGCTGAAGCCCTTACCGTCCAGGTTCACGGTATCCAGACCAACGTGAATCAGCAGCTCAATGCCGTTCTCCAGCTTCAGACCCACAGCGTGGCCCGAGGGGTAGGTTGCAGCAACCTTACCGGCTGCGGGAGCAACAACAGTGGTACCGGTCGGCTCAATCGCCACACCCTCGCCCAGCTTGCCTGCAGCGAAAATCGGGTCCGGAACATCAGACAGAGCAACAGCAGTACCCTCAATCGGAGCGTGCAGCTCAATGACCTCACCAGCGGAAGCAGCGGGTGCAGCAGCGGCGGTCGCAGTAGCGGCAGCAGCCGGAGCAGCCTTAGCGGCAACAGCCTCAGCCTTAGGAGCGGCCTCAGCATCCTCAGCCTTACGCTCCGCAGCGTGCCTTACAGCGTCAGCCTTCGACTCGTAACCGAACAGCAGAACACCGGTCATAGCGCCGAAGAACGCAATAGCCAGACCAATCACGTACAGGTACGAGGGCTGCATAGCCGGAATCGACAGCAGCGAAGTGAACGCGAACGCGTAGGACTTAACGCCCAGGAAGGAAATGGTAGCGCCACCAATAACAGCGGGAACCAGAATAATCGGGATCACGCGCTTGTAGCGGAGCACAACACCGTACAGGGACGGCTCAGAAATACCACCGAGCAGACCGGACATCGACGCACCAACAGCGGTCTGGCGCAGCTCGCGGTCGTGCTTAGCCTTAATAGCCACACCGGTGACCAGGCCGAACACAGCGAAGTTGTAAGCACCCATGGGGGACTGAATGAAGTCAGTACCCATGGTCTGCAGGTTGTTAATCATGACAGCGTTCAGCGGCCAGTGCAGACCCAGCGGAACCATGAACAGGTACAGGCCAGCAATCAGAGCACCAACCAGAGCCGGAGCCTGGTCGTTAACCATCTTCAGGAAGTCAGAGATACCCATAGCCACACCAATACCGATGGGGCCAACCAGGAACGCGGTCACCGGAACCAGAATGATGACCGAAATCATCGGCACGAACACCATCTGCAGCATCGAAGGAATAACCTTCTTCAGGAAGCGCTCAAGCGGAGCCAGCAGAGCAACAGCCAGCAGCGGGGGGAAGACCTGGCCGGTGTAGCTGAATGCGTACAGCGGCAGATCCAGACCGAAGAACGGAACGTTCAGAACCTTGGTGGCGGGGTCAGCAAGAGCAGTCAGATCGGTGAAGGTACCGGTCATCAGTGCAGCGGGGATAGCTGCACCAACCCACATGTTCGCGCCCAGACGCTTAGCAGCGGTAGCACCCAGCATGATGGGCATGAAGTTCAGAACAGACAGCGAAGCAGCCTTCAGGATGTACCAGAAAGCAAACTGCTGCATCCACTGGGTGTTCAGAGCCTTAGCTTCCTCCGGGTCAGCCACACGAGCACCGTTAATGATGTCAATGTTCACGCTCTGACCGGTCAAGTCAGTGTACTGGCCGAAGAAGCCCAGCTGCTGCAGGAACACAATCAGGGTCAGAATCATCGAGGTACCCAGAAGTGCCCACAGCAGAGGACGGAAGGAGTCAGACAGAACGTCGAAGACGTTGGTAAGCCAGCCGGACTTCTTGCCTTCAGCCTCAACCTTGGTGTCACCCTCAGCGTGGCCGGACATAGAAGGCAGAGCGTTGATCTCGTTGTACACAGCCTCAACGCGCTCGCCCAGAACAACCTGAGTCTGGCCGGACTGCTCAATCACAGAGAGAACGCCGGGCAGGCTCTCAATCTTCTTGTTCTGCACTGCATCGTTAGACACAGGAGTGACACGAAGGCGGGTTGCACAGTGAGTAATGTGCGCGATGTTCTCGGGGCCACCCAGGCCGTCAAGAATCTTCTCGCCAAGTTCGCGGTTATTCACGATACTTCCTTAGATATGCGGTCAATGTCTATACGGTTGTTGCCGGAGGCTGTGCCTACCTGACGTTGCGGTGGCCGAAAAAGCCCCGGAAAACACGGCCAGAAAACACAAAAGACCCGAGTCTCTCGACCACCGGAAGCACTACACTCGTGCCCACTATGGAGCTTCGGTACAGCAAATAGAGGGGATTCTCGGCAGATATATGCTGCCGTCCCATACGGTGTTGAGTAACTCAGGTCTTGCCTGCCAAACCAGTAACAACCCTGAAGAAGGTTTCCCTTCTCAAATAGTTCCCTGTAACTCTAAGGGTTTTCCCAGGTTAAGAGCAAGGTGAGAGGCAAAAGCTATCAGAAGCTGTTAAATGTTTCACCCAAGTGATAGCTGAGACACACCCTCGGTGCTGCTAGTAGGAGTACTCCGGCTGATTCCGGAACACTACGGAGGGGATGCTTGCGAAGACACGAAAGGGCCCCGCATCCACAGGATACGGGGCCCACACGCTACCGAAGCAGCTACCTTTCCGACTAGCTACTTAGTCGGGAAGAAATTCAGCGGAGCAACCTCCAACTCAGGGTAATTACGCTTCTGCCAACGGCGGTTACGATGCGCATTCACCTCAATCAGCGCGGCGCCCAGAGCACCGGCGCCCAGAGCCGTCCACAGCAGATGCGGAAGCACAGTAACGAACTGGTGGTACTCCACCAGAATCGGCACGAACAGCGCCGCGAAGAACACCGCAAGCAACGCGCCAAACAGCAGGACACGAGCACGGTTGAACGGGCGAGCCACCGCAGCCAAGTTCCACAGACCCATCATCACCAGGGTGATGAACGAAGCCGTCTGAATCTGACGGATATCCTCAACACCCATGCCACGAGCCGTGAATGTCACCGCCAACAGCATCGCAACCACAATAATCGAGTTCGGAACCGTGTAATTCAGCACGCGGCGCAAGAAGCCCGGCACGTAACGGCGCGAATTCGGCAACAGAGTCAACGCGAAGGACGACGCACCCACAATCAAGAAGTCCGCAGTCGAGTACTGACGCGGCAAGAACGGGAAAGTCAAACCGAAGAGGCTGAACAGAACGCCCAGAAGAATCGCGAAACCAGTCTTCGTCAAGAACAGGTTCGCCACCATCTCAATGTTCGTAATGACCTGACGGCCCTGCTCCAGCGCAGCCGGCAGAGACGAGAACTTACCGTCCAGCAGAACCAGGCGAGAAACAGCCTTCGTCGCCGGAGCAGCGTTACCCATCGCAATACCCAAGCTTGCATGCTTAAGCGCCAGAGCATCGTTAATGCCGTCACCGGTCATCGCCACCACATGGCCGCGCTCCTTCAGAGCAATCACCATGTTCTTCTTCTGCTCGGGCGACACACGACCGAAAATATTGTGAGTAGCCGCAGCCTCAGCAAGCTCCGGACCGTCCTCAGGCAGAGTCGAAGCATCAACCGCACCCGCAGACGTATCCATGCCCGCAGTCTTCGCAGCCGCAGCCACAGTGAACGGGTTATCACCCGAGAAGACCTTCAGAGTCACACCCTGACGGTGGAAATACTCCACAATTTCAGGCGCATCCGCTCGCACATTCTCACGGAAAATCACGAACAGAACCGGGGCAGCATCCGACGGGATCTTCTGGATCGGCTCATCCTTCTCGTTGCGAACCACCGCAGAGGCATGCGCCAAAACCATCGTGCGCAGACCCAGTGCCGCCAGCTCAGCGGCACGCTCACGCTCAGCGCTACCCTTGGCGAGAAGCGCCTCCGGAGCGCCCAGAAGCCACGCACCCGAATCCTTAAACTCAATCGCGCTAAAACGCAGAGCCGACGAGAACGGCACAATACCGCTTACCGACGCCGAGGAAGCATCCGGGAAGCCACCGGTCAGAGCCGCAGCGGTCGGGTTCGCGTTCTCATCGTGACCAAACCATGCCAGCGCCTCATTCCAGCCGGCAGGCAGAGAAGCACGCCAAGAAGTGTGCTCGGCAGAGTCAGCAGCCGGGCCCTCAGCCTCAGCAACGGTGTCCAGCGGGCGCACCGAATCAAAAATCACGCCACCCTCAGTCAGGGTGCCGGTCTTATCGAAGCAGACCACATCCACACGAGCCAGAACCTCAACCGCAGGCTGCTCCTGCACCAGGATGTTGTGCTTACGGCCCAGCGCCACAGCCGCCGCCGCAAACGCCAGAGTAGTCATCAGCGCCAGACCCTGCGGAATCATCGAAGCAACCGAGGACACCACAGCAATAGAAACCTGCTCCCACAGGTGGTTCTGCTGCACGGTCTCCAGGCCACCAGCAGCCTGAATCTGACCCCACGACACCACAGGAATAATGACCGCAAGACCCACCGTAATCCAGCGGACCACACGGTTCAGCGCATCACGCAGCTCAGACTGAATACGCGAGAACTGGCGCGCCTCATCAGAAATCTTACTTGCACGAGAATTCGCACCCACGTGAGAGAGTAGGACGCGGCCGGTACCACCCAGCACACTCGACGCCGACAGCACCATATCGCCGGGGCGCTTAGCAATCGGGTCGTTCTCACCGGTCAGCAGGGACTCGTCCAGCTCCAAAGAATCGGAGGTGAGCACAACAGCATCCGCCGGAACCTGATCGCCGCGCTTGAGGATGACAACGTCACCCTCAACCAGCTGCTCCATCGGAACCTCAACGCTCTTACCGTCACGCACGGCAGTAGCGGGGGAGCGGTCCAGCAGGGAGATGCGGTCCAGCTCAAGCTTCGCCTTGTACTCCTGCACAAAACCAATCACCACGTTAGCGATAACAGCCCCCAGGAAGAGCAGATCAGCCCAACGCTGGTACATGATCACCACGGCACCACAGGCACCCAACACAAAGTTGAAGACCGTGAACAGGTGCGCACGCATAATGCTCCACAGCGTGCGAGAAGACTTATTATTCTGGGTATTGACCCTACCTTCAGCAGTCAGGCGAGCAACATCATCGCTGCTCAAACCGTGCTGGGCAATATCGAAAGATCCGCTATGCGGTGTTTCAGAATATTCGGGAATGTAGCCGGCAACGGCAGGCGCTGCCGTTTTCTGCTGAGGATCCATGCGGGGGTCTCTTTCTCGAATGGATGGAATGCTGAACTGAATAGAGTTCAGTATTGCGGACACTACCTTTCAGTGTATCCGTGCAGGAGGGGATAAAGATAATCTCCGCCCTGTAATGAACTGATATTTACAGTCATTCCAGAACGGAGATTTAATATATGCGAATACTGGCATATTTTGAGGTGGAAAGTGTTTGCGGGATGGTTCGCTAACGCCCTATAAAATCAGTGCGCCAGCAGAATCAGCGTTCTGGCAGAATCAACAAACGATTCGTCACCGGATGCCTCAACACCTCAATCGGATGCTGATACACCTCAGACAACAACTCCGCCGAACACACCTGCTCAGGGGCACCCGAAGCAACCACCTCACCACCACGCAACAACACCATACGGTCAGAATACGCAGCCGCTACATCCAAGTCATGAAGCACCGTCAACACCGCAGCACCCTCAGCAGCCAACTCGCGGCTCACCCGCAACGTCTGCTCCTGGTGCGTAATATCCAACGCCGCAGTCGGTTCATCCAAAAGAATCAGCGGAGTCTGCTGAGCAAACACACGCGCCAAATGCGCACGGCCACTCTCACCACCGGACAGAGTCGTAATATCGCGATCCGACAAGTGAGTCACCGACGTACGCTCCATCATCGAAGCAACCACGGCGTCATCCTCTTCAGCGCGCTCCGTGCCCTTCCACGGGGTGCGGCCCATCTGAACCACCTCATGCACCGTGTACGAAAACGCCACATTCAACTTCTGCAACAGCATTGCACGCTGACGCGCCATCTGACGGGCAGGAATCGAATCCAGCGGGGTGCCATCCAACAGAATCTCACCGCTACTGGGCGCAATATCACCAGCAATCACACCCAACAGAGTCGACTTACCGGCACCATTAGGACCAATCAGCGACACAACCTCGCCCGCAGCAACAGACAGAGACACATCATTCAAAATCTGGCGCCCACCAGCGTTAAAACACACACCGGACAGGCTCAACAACTGACTCACGAAGCACCTCCGCCCTGACCCAGGGAACGACGCAACAACACGAAGAACGTCGGGCCGCCCACCAAAGCCGTAAAAATACCAATCGGCAAATCAGCAAAAGGCACCAGCGTACGCGCACCCAAATCAGACAGCGCAATCAACAGCGCGCCACCCAATGCCGAAGCCGGCAACAGCACACGATTCGACGGACCCAAAATCATGCGCAACAGGTGCGGAATAATCAGGCCAATAAATGCAATAATGCCCGCATACGCCACCGCAGCACCGGTCAACAGAGCCGTCGCCGCAATAGACACCGCGCGTAGGCGCTCCACGTTCACACCCGAATGCTGCGCCGCACGCTCACCCAACGCCAGAACATCCAGCGAAGAAGCCATCACGAAACACGCCACCAAACCGATGAGAATAACCGGCCACACGCTCGCAACAGCCTTCCACGTGGCGCCGTTCAGCGAACCCATCTGCCAGAACACAATCTGATCGCGGCTCGTCGTATCAGCAATGAACATGAGGAACGCAATAATCGCATTCGCCACCGCGGTCACCGCAATACCCGTCAAAATCATCGACAGGACCTTCGCACGACCCGAAGAACGCGACAGGAAATACACCAGCGCAGTAGCCGCCAACGCACCCACAAACGCGAATGCAGGAGTCGTGAAAATACCGAAGAACTGCAGGTTCAACACAATCGACAAACACGCGCCAACCGCCGCACCCGAGGAAACACCAATCACGCCCGGCTCAGCCAACGGGTTACCAAACACCGACTGCATCACCGCACCGGAAGTACCCAAAGCGGCACCCACCAGCACGCCCAACAGCACACGCGGGAAACGGATATTCCACAGAGTGCTATCCGCCAGCTGCATCGCCGGGTTCTCCGGCGCAAGACCCAGGCGGCGGCCCACAGAAGCAACCACCTGATCAGTCGGGATATTGTACTGACCCAAACCCGCAGACAGCACCATCACAACGCACAGTGCCACCGCCAAAAACGTAAACGTCAGACCGGCACGACGCCGACGCGACGCACGATAATCCCGTGCACCCGCCGCACTCTTCACGGCAGCCACTACTGGGCCCCCGCAGGAGTGGAGTACGCAGCCTTAGCCAGCGAGAGCAACACCGCCGGAGTATTCGGGCCATAGGACAGAATCTGGCCGTCACCCATATCGATAATGCGCTTATTCTTACCGGCAGTCGTCTCACCCACACCCGGGCGAGCCAAGAAACCATCCAAACCGCCGGTGGACTTAATGCCGCCGCTCATGGTCAGAATGACATCCGGGTTCAGCTTCACCAGCGCCTCACTGGTCGCCGGAATAATATTCGTCGCGTTCTGCTCAGACGCCACATCCTTGCCGCCAATAGCCTGAATCAAATCGTCAGCGCCCGAACCCTTACCGAGCACGAAGAACACGCCAGCGGTACCGCGCACGTACAAGAATGCGAACGACACCTGCTGTGCACCCTTCGGGGCGACGTCCTTGAGCACCTGCAGAGCGTAATCCAGGTCCTTCTGCACGCGGGCAGCAACCTGCTCGCCCGCCTCCGGAACACCCAGCGCCTGCGCAACAGCCTTGAGCTGCGGAATGATCTTATCCATACGACGCTCATGATCGAAGACCACCACGGTCACGCCCGCTGCGCGTAGCTGATCCACAATCTCAATCGGGCCGTTGCTCTTATCCCACAGCACCAGGTCCGGGGAGGTCGCCAGAATCGCCTCAGCGTTCAGGTCGTGACCGTTCTGGGTCACCAGCGGCAGGTGAGCCAGCGACTGCTCAGTCGAGGAGGTGACACGACCGACCAGGCGACCGCCCAGGCCCAGCGCAATCATCTGCTGAGCCAGAGTGCCGTACAGGTCCAGCGCCAGCACACGGTCAGCGGATTTAACGGTCACCTCGGTGCCGTTGAAGTCCTTGAACGTCACGGGGAAAGCCGGAGTGGGGGTATCGACCATCGGCTGAATTTCGGGGGTATCTGCGGCGCTATTGGGGCCGCGCAGAGCCTTCTGATCAGGGGCAATAGAAGAACGCAGCTGATCGGCAAGGTTCTCCAAAACGGTGCGGGTGCTCTGCTCATCCACCACAGCCTGCGAAGTGCTTGAAGAAGCGGCCGGGTTCTGAGTACCCACACCGCAAGAGCTCAGCAGAAACGCGGAAGTGATGGAGAACGCCGCATACTTCACTGCATCGCGGCGGTTCAGGGCAGAAGAAGAAAGGGAAGAAAACATCGTCGTCTCACAGAAAAAAGGGAGTTAAGAAAAACTGGGGTAGGCGTCGGGGTAAAACCTGGCACCTGAAGCGGGGGTGCAGTGAAAATCTGCACCCCCGCACGGGCCGTGTCGGCTCACCGGTGAGTCTCAGGGTCGAGTCTCAGCGGCGAGCCGACGGTGTGGGCGTCCTTAGAAAAGAAGCCGTTATGCCTTCTTGCGGCGGCGAGTGTACACGACGGTACCCGCACCGGCTGCAACAGCGATGAAGCCTGCAACCAGAGTGCCCTCAACACCGGAGGCACCGGTGGAAGCCAGAGGCTTGCCGGTGACCGGGTCGCAACCCTCACCCTCGTAGACGGTCTCGGACACGGTCTTGGTGGTGGTCTTCGCGCCGTTAATCGCCGCGGAGAAGCTCAGCGGAGCCATGTCCTTACCGGCGTCGTAGAAGCCAGCGAACGCCTTCGCGCCCTCAACGGTCAGGGTGGTTGCCGCACCGTTGACGCTCACAGCGTCAGAGGAGCTCTGCAGACCCGAAAGATCCACCTTCAGCAGCGCCACCTCACCGTAGTTAGTTGCCTTGCCGGAGGGGTCATTGCTGTTCATGGTCGCGTAGAGAGTACCGGAATTACCGTTAATCTCAAGGCGCGGGTTCGCAATGGTGGTGTCCAGAATGCCGTGGTGACCGGTGAAACGAACCGAACCGCTGAAGGAGATGGAACCCTTACCGCCCTTGAAGGTGCCGGTGCCGTTAGACCAGTTGAACGCATCCGAAGAGTAGGAGGTGCCGTTCAGCTCCCAGCTACCGTTCGCGATGCCGCCGCGCACGTAGTTGCGGAAGGAATCACGCACGCCCCAGCCAAGGTTTGCGCTCTTAATGGTGCCGTCGGATGCGCCCTGCTCCTGCACCTCGCGGGTGCGGGTGACGGGTACGCAGACAGGCTGTGCCGGGTTGTTGCTGACAGAACCGTTCGAGGAGGAACCGCCGTTAGAGACGCTGCCGGAGGTGCCTGCCGAACCATTAGAACCGGAGCCGTTAGCGCCGGAGTTACCGGAGGAGTTCGAGGAGCCGTTGTCGGAAGAGTTGTTCTCAGAACCCTTGTTCTCGGAGGAGCTGCTATCGGAGGACTTGCTCTCAGAGACGCGGGGAACCTCAACGGTGTTCTCCGCGGTCTGCTCGCTGAGCTTTACGGAGAAGCTCAGCGGTGCCATGGCGTTGTCGGCACCGCGGTACTGGCCCGCGAAGAGCACCTCGGAGCCTTCATCGGTGAGTGCGACTGCCGCGTTCTGTGCGGAGAAGACGCCGTCCTTTACGCTCGCGCCGGAGAGGTCCACCTCGGCGATAGCCAGGCCGGTCTTAGAAACGGACTTACCGTCGCGGGTCAGTGCGTCAACGTCAGCGACCAGGGTGCCCTTACCGTTGACGACGACCAGGCGCATGTTCTTGATGGTGCTCTTGAGCTGACCGTTGTGGCCGGTGAACTCTGCGGTGCCCGCAAAGTTAATCTGACCGGTCTTGGTCTCGGGGTTGTACACGCCGGATGCCTGAGTGTACTTCAGGCCGCCTGCCGCGGTCTTCTCCAGACCGTCAACGTTCACGGAGCCGTGGGCGAAGCTGGTCAGGTACTTCAGGAACGACTCACGAATATCCCAGCTGAGGGTGCCGGACTCGACGACGTTGCCGGTGACCTTCTCTTCACGCTTGGGTTCGGTGGTTGCGGCGGGGGAGGAGGGTGCCGCGGAGGAAGACTCAGCAGGCTTGGGAGCCTCAGACGTGGGGGCTGCGCTCGGTGCTGCAGAAGTGGGCTCTGCGGGCTTGGGGTCGGCGGGCTTGGGTGCCTCAGTGGTCGGTGCGGAGGAAGGCTCTGCGGTCGGCGCTGCAGTCGGCTTGGCGCTGGGCTCAGTGCTGGGCTCAGGGCTCGGCGCGGGTGCTTCCTTGGTCACGATGGTTGCGGAGAAGCTGAGCGCATCCAGCTCCTGACCTGCCTTGTAGAAGCCCGCGAAGGCGCCGGTTGCCTCTTCGGAAAGCTTGACGCGGGTGCCGTTTTCCTCGTCAACGCTGGGCAGGGTGATGGTGTTACCCTCAACCTTCAGACCGGAGGCGTTGAAAGTGCCGAGGGTCATGTTCTTGGTTTCGACCAGGTCATTCGGGGTGGTGTTGCCGTTGTAGGGGCGCGACTGAATATTGGCGCGCACGGTGCCCACGCCGTCCTTAATGGTGACGGAGAGGTCGGAGATGATGACTTCCAGCAGACCGTGGTGTGCGGTGTAGTGAATCGAGGAGCCGGTGAAGGTGACCGAGTATTCGCCGTTGGCTACGGTGCCTTCGGCGGCGGTGAAGTGGTAGGAGCCGTCTTCGTTGGTGGTGACGCCGGTCAGCTTCTGGGAGCCCTGGGAGAAGGGGCCGTTGATGTAGGAGCGGAAGGACTTCTTCAGGCCCCAGTTGACGGTGACGTCCTGCAGGCTCTGCTCTGAGGCTGCGGCAACCTCACCGGCGCTGATGTGGGAGTTGGTTTCAGCTGCGAAGGCTGCGGGTACGCCGGCGACGCCGCTGAGGCCGATGGTTGCCGAAGCCAAGAACGCCCAGGTGCGCTTGGTGAGAGAGGGGGTAGACATTCGGTGTCTCCTTGAATTTTGTGATTGTGGTGTTCGTATCAAGTCTAGACCTATTAGCCTATGTTTGTGTAACTTAATGCCTAGGGTGACTTGTGCATAAGGTTTACCTTAGCAAAAGTTTTTTGAAAACTATTGCCAAAACCGGTTTTTGGTGACAATATGTCATTATCAGGTTTTGGTGACATTGTGTCACTAAAACATTTATTGTTCACCCACAAGTCACTTTAGGAACTCACAATGACCGTGATCGCCCCCGAAACCACCCAGGAACGCTTCTCCGCACACCTGAAGGAAAGCACCAAGCACGTCCACGACAACGCCGAACATTCCACCTTCATGGAAGACCTCATGGGCGGCTCCCTCAACACCGAGGCATACCTGCGCCTCATCAACCAGTACGTGCACATCTACGAAGCACTCGAAGCAGTCTCCGAACACTACCGCGCAGAACCCAACCCCATCACCGACCCCTTCACCCACCCCGGCCTCGACCGCGCAGAATACATCCGCGCAGATATCCGCGCACTCGGTCAGGACGGCGACATCGACGCGCCCCTGCCCGCAACCGCAGAATACGTAGAGCGTATCCGCGCCACCATCAACTCCCCCGAACGCTACCTGGCCCACCACTACCTGCGCTATCTCGGCGACCTCTCCGGCGGCCAGGCAGTCGCAGCGCTGGTCACCCGCCACTACGGCATCCCCGCAGAAGCGCTGAGCATGTACCGCTTCACCGAACTGCCCAAGCCCAAGGTCTTCAAGGACGGCTACCGCGAACTGCTCGACAACGCACCCCTGACCGACGAGCAGCGTGAAGCCCTCATCGAAGAGTGCATCGAAGGCTTCCGCATCAACGCCTCCCTGTTCGCGCAGCTGGGCCGCAAGGTCGCCGAGGCATAAACCCAGAACGCGCATCAACAGAACGCCTCAACGCACAACCTCTCACCGCTCAATGCACAAGCCCGCGGGCATAACAAAAGGGGCGGATGCTTTCACAAGCATCCGCCCCTTTCGGCATTAGTCTCAAACTAGCCGAAGACTAGCCCTTCGCAACCTCACCGAAGTGAGCTGCAAGAGTACCCTCGTGAGCTGCACGCAGCTCATCCAGGTCAATGGAAACCTCATCCTGGAAGTCCAGAGCGTTCGACTCAGCATCCACCACACCAATACGTGCGAAGGGGAACTGGCGAGCGGTGCACATATCCTTGAAGCGCACCTCCTCAGAACGCGGAACCGAAACCACAACGCGGCCCAGGGACTCCGAGAACAGCAGGGTGAACAGGTCCAGACCGTCACGCTCAGCAACCTCACCCAGACCAATGCGGGCACCGGTGTTGAAACGCAGGCAAGCCTCCGACAAAGCAGCAGCCAGACCACCAGCAGACACGTCGTGAGCGGCATCAATCATGCCGTCACGAGACATGTTCACCAGCATGTCACCCAGCTGACGCTCCAGAGCCAGATCAACCTTCGGCGGCTGACCGCCCAAGTGACCCTTGAAACGAGCCCACTCGGAGCCGTCCAGCTCATCGCGGGTGGTGCCCAGCAGGTAAATAGCCTGACCGTCATGCTCAGAAGCCCAACCCGAAGGGGTGCGGCGGGTGACGTCATCCATAACGCCCATCATCGCCACCACGGGGGTCGGGTTAATAGCCTTACCACCGGTCTGGTTGTACAGGGACACGTTACCGCCGGTCACCGGAACACCCAGCTCCATGCAGCCATCAGCCAGGCCGCGAACAGCCTCAGCGAACTGCCACATGACGTCCGGGTCCTCGGGAGAACCGAAGTTCAGGCAGTCAGACACAGCCACGGGGCGTGCACCAACGGTCGCAACGTTACGGTACGCCTCAGCCAAGGACGCGCGAGCACCCTCGTACGGATCCAGGTAGGTGAAACGCGGGGAGGCGTCGGTCGCCAGGGCAACACCGAGGTTGGTGTTCTCGTCCACGCGCACCACACCGCCGTCGTCCGGCATGGACAGGGCGGTGTTGCCCTGAACGTAGCGGTCGTACTGGTTGGTGATCCAGGACTTGGAGCACATGTTCGGGGACGCCATGAACGCCTTGATTGCCTCACCCAGCTCCTCACCACGCGGGCGGGAGTCGTCAGCAGCCGAACCGGTGAAGTGGTTAGCCTGGACGTCGTCCTGCCACTCGGGGCGTGCGTAGGGACGCTCGTAGGTGGGGCCGTCGTGTGCGACGGTGCGGGGGTCAACATCCACGATGACCTCGCCGTCCCACTCGATGACCAGGCGGCCGGAGTCGGTCACCTCACCGAGGAAGGAGTACTCCACACCCCACTTGTTCATGATCGCTTCGAAACGCTCCACGTTCTCGGGGGAGACAACAGCCATCATGCGTTCCTGAGACTCGGACATCAGAATCTCGCCCGGGGTCAGGGTGGGGTCACGTAGCAGAACCTTGGTCAGGTCGACGTGCATGCCGCCCTCACCGTTAGAAGCCAGCTCGCTGGTTGCGCAGGAAATACCCGCAGCGCCCAGGTCCTGAATACCCTCAACCACGGAGCCCTTGAACAGCTCCAGGCAGCACTCAATCAGAACCTTCTCAGCGAAGGGGTCGCCCACCTGAACGGCGGGACGCTTCGAGGGCTTGGTGTCATCGAAGGACTCCGAAGCCAGCACCGACGCACCGCCGATGCCGTCGCCACCGGTGCGCGCACCAAAGAGGACAACCTTGTTGCCCACACCCGATGCGTTCGCCAGGCGGATGTCCTCGTGACGCATAATGCCCACAGCCAACGCGTTGACCAGCGGGTTTGCCTGGTAGCAGGCATCGAACTCAACCTCGCCGCCGATGTTCGGCAGGCCCAGGGAGTTACCGTAGCCACCGATACCGGCAACCACGCCGCCAACCACGCGAGCGGTGTCGGGGTGATCAATCGCGCCGAAACGCAACGGATCCATCACCGCAATCGGGCGGGCACCCATCGAAATAATGTCACGCACAATACCGCCCACACCGGTAGCGGCACCCTGGTAGGGCTCCACGTACGAGGGGTGGTTGTGGGACTCAATCTTGAAGGTCACGGCCCAGCCGTCACCAATGTCGGTCACACCGGCGTTCTCACCGATACCGACCATCAGGTCCTTCTTCATCTCATCGGTGACCTTCGCACCGAACTGCTTCAGATGAACCTTAGAAGACTTGTAGGAGCAGTGCTCGGACCACATGACCGAGTACATTGCCAGCTCAGCCGCGGTGGGGCGGCGGCCCAGAATCTCCTTAATGTCCTCGAACTCGTTCTCCTTCAGGCCCAGCTCGGCCCAGGGGAGTTCGGTGTCCGGGGTTGCCGCCGCGTGCTCGACGGTGTCGAGGTTAAACTGCTTTTCGCTCATAACTTCTTAGAATCCTTGTCGTGCGTTAGCGGGCGTTAATCAGGTTGGAAAGAACCGAGGTGAACACGCCGAGACCATCGGCGCCACCGCGCAGGGACACCGAACCGAAACCGGAGGACGAAGGACCGAAGCCCGGCTCCACAGCGTGCTCCGGGTGCGGCATCAGGCCGACTACGTTACCGCGCTCGTTGGTAATACCGGCAATATCGTTACGGGAACCGTTCGGGTTGAAGCCAACGTAGCGGAACACCACGCGACCCTCAGCCTCCAGGGCCTCCAGGGTCTTAGCATCCGCAACGTACTGGCCGTCCTGGTTCTTCAGCGGAACAACAATCTCCTGGCCGGCAGCGTAGTTGCTGGTCCAGGAGGTGGTGTTGTTCTCAATACGCAGAACCTGGTCACGGCAAATGAACTTGCGGTGATCGTTCTTAATCATCGAACCGGGCAGCAGGTGAGACTCGGTCAGAATCTGAAAACCATTGCAAATACCCAGAACAGGCAGGGGCGAAGAACCGGAGGTACCGGCAGCGTTAGCGGCATCAATCACCGAACGCATCACGGGAGCCTTCGCGGCAATAGCGCCGGCACGCAGGTAGTCACCGTAGGAGAAACCACCGGGAATAATGACGGCATCAACATTCTTCAGATCAGCGTCGTCGTGCCACAGCTCGACGACGGTACCGCCAGCCAGACGGACAGCACGCGCAGCGTCACGGTCATCCAGGGTGCCGGGGAAAGTCACCACGCCAACGCGTGCATCAGCGAAGGCGGGGTTCGGGGCGGAAGTAGAAAAGTCGCCAACCAGGGGGACTTCAGTAGGTGCGAGAGACTCTGCCATAGGTACTAGTCCTCCAGAACCGAAACGTTCACGACGTCTTCAATCACGGGGTTGGACAGCAGCTCCTCAGCAGCCTTGCGGGCAGCTGCGAGGTGCTCCTCAGTAGCCTCACCCTCGACGGTCAGCTCGAAGCGCTTGCCCTGGCGAACATCCACGAAGGAATCAACACCGATACGGGGCAGCTCGTGAGAAATAGCCTTACCCTGCGGGTCAAGAATTTCGGGCTTGAGCATAACATCAACAACAATACGGGCCATGTGTGGGCACTCCTTGGGTGCGTGGGTTCTGTATGAGCCGTATCTCATCTTACCGTACTAACGACCGTAACGGGGGTATGCGTCCGGTCGGTGGATACCCTAAGAGGCTCGAATCACGTCTTTTACGCCTCGAGGGGCGGAAGATAGCGTGCGCACACCTCCAGCAGGCGCTCGCGCAGACCAATCGAACGCTCGGACAGCTCACGCTGAATACGCACGTACTCTGCCTTACCCTCGGCCGTCTCCACGGGAATTGGCTCGTAGCCCCACGCACGAATCTCGTAGGGGGCCGCGCGCATGTCCAGCTCACGCGCATCCCAGGCTAGATCGAAGCAATCCATGACCAGGGTTGAATCAACCAGCGGCAGCAGCTTGTACGCCCACTTGTACACGTCCATATTCGCGTGCAGGCACGCGGGCTGCTCCAGGACGCGCTGCGTCTCGCGGGTCGGCTGCAGCTCGTTCAACGGTGCCGCCTGCGGCATGAAGAAACGGAACGCATCAAAGTGCGAGCAGCGGATGCGGTGCTCCTCCACCACGCGGTCCGTGCCCTCCGCACCCAGGCGCAGCTGTAGGTAGTCGTGGCGGATATTGTTCTCCACCGACTTGTACGCCATCGCCCACTCGTGCATGCCGAAGCAACCGAACTGGCCCTTCTTTGCGGCCGTGTTACGCAGGATCTCGTGGGTGAAGGCGAGGGCGGTGGCGCGGCGCTCCACGAAGTCGGTGACGTCCACGGTGACGGCGGAGGCGGCATCCGCCTGGGCGCGCGCAACCTGCAGGGTGCAGCCAGCGTCAAGGAGCTCCTGCTCGGTGGCGGGTCGGTAAAAACGCCAGGAGGCGCGCTCGGGCGCATCCAGCAGGATGATGCCGGCGCCGGGGTGCCAGCGCTTAAACTGGCCGGGCTTGAGCGTGTAGTAGGTGAAGAGGAAGTCCTCCACGGGGTGCACTTCGTGGCGGGCGCGACGCTGCGCAAACGGGTCGGCGTAGCGGCCGGCACGCGCCTCATGGGCGGCAGCGGCGGCACGCCATTCGCGGGCATCCATCACCTGGGAAAACACAACACTACTCATGCTTCTAGCCTAAACGATGCTGTGACAAGGTAGTGGACGTAGCAATGTCTATCTAGTTACTAGAAGACCGGGCTTTAAACTCACGTTCATAATCGTCAAACTGTGGGCTATTAATCACTGCAGTCCGAAGATAACGGGCAAATTGACCCGCTCCTGCTCGTTCAAGTGCGCGAGGAATATCAGTCTCCGTGAATCCCTTAGAGTGAGCATAAGATTCCTGGGAAAGATAGACCTCGGCAAATAAGGAGGGATGAGCGTATTCGGTGAATTGCATCAGAAAATCATCCGCGCTGAGTGTCTCATAATTTTGAATATTCTGAGCTTCTTCCGTGGAAGCATAATCGAGCAGTTTGCGGTCATCGGTGACTAATGCGTGCATGCCGCCGTGTTGGGCGGCAGCATGCACATGAAGATCGTTTATATCGGGAAAGCCAGCAACTGGTTCAACAGGGAAACCTGCGATTAGGGACTTGCAGGATGTCAGGATTTGTTGTTTCCATTTCTCAATTTTTGCATCATGAATCATTGGGTCCTTTCGGCGTGTGTGGTATCCAAACTCATCCATGATTCCGGTGGATACGTATGGAGCGAAAAATCTGTAGTCACTCTCCTTTGTCAAAAGGAGAATCCAATCGCGAAGAGTCTTAGACATCAGAATGTTCGTATCCAGTAGGACAGATTCAGCATCTGATAATGTGCTCTCTTTTACCACGCAGGTCCTCCGATAATGTCGTTGAGATTGTTCTCTTCCTCAAATTTCCAAAGATCTTTGAGAGCTTGTTCCTTCTGCGCGATGGTCTTCTCCAAAAGGGTCTTGCGGAAAACTTCTGCGTCCCCGGTGCGGATGCGGAAATGGCTTCCTACTTTGAACGCGGGGAGCTCGCCGGAACGAATAGCCTTCATAAGGGTCGGGCGTGAGATGCCAATGCGACGAGCTGCCATAGTAGTGGTCAAGTACTGTGGGCTGGTCTGAATCTCGATGCGCTGGCCCTGTGCTAAAGCATGCAAAACCTGTTGAATAACTTGGCTAAGCGCATCACCGATTTCCTGGCTTTCATTCCCTGAAACGGTCAGAGTAACGGCAGTTTCGTTTGAGTCCCCGAGTAGCTTTTTTGCTTCGGTTTGGGCTTGATTAAGGGTTTCCTCCTGCAGGAGTTGGGTGTTGGGCATCTTTGTTCCTTCCTTGTATTACTGGATTGCATTTGGTGCTTAGCTCAAGTAAGTTAGAACCTCGCAAAATGTAGTCCAGTAGCTATAACTCTACCTTGTATCTGAAATAACTGTAAAGTGTTTCAGTTATTTCATTTGTAAACAGAAAAGGGGAGGGGCGGTGCTGAGAAAACCCAGCACCGCCCCTCCCGAAGCGTACAGCCCACAAACGAGCTAAACCCTAGCGGCCAGTACCACCGTAAACAGTAGCCTCGCCCTCAGCATCCAGACCGAACGCAGTGTGCACCGCGCGAACAGCCTCATCCAGCTTGCTCAGCTCAGTAATCACCGAAATACGAATCTCAGAAGTCGAAATCATGTCAATGTTCACGCCAGCGTTAGACAGGGCCTCAAAGAAAGTGAACGAAACGCCGGGGTTGGTCTTCATGCCCGCGCCAACCAGCGACAGCTTGCCGACCGACTCGTTGTAGATAACCTCCTGGAAGCCCAGCTCGGCCTTGGCATCCTCCAGCGCCTTCAGCGCGGTGGGGCCCTGATCCTGATCCAGGGTGAAGGAAATATCGGTCACGCCGGGGCGGTCAGTCGGCACGTTCTGAACGATCATGTCCAGGTTCACCTTCGCCTCATTAATCAGACCGAACACCTTAGCGGCCGAACCGGGAACATCCGGAACACCAACAACAGTAATCTTTGCGCGGGTGCGATCATGCGCGACACCAGAAATCAGGGGCTGCTCCAAGGGAATCTCCTTCAGATGGGTGGGGGTCAGTTCCGCGGACTCCTCCGGAACCACAATAGTGCCTTCAAGGTTAGAGAACGAAGAACGCACGTGAAGCTTCAAATTAAAACGACGAGCATACTCAACACTGCGCAGGTGCAGAATCTTCGCACCGTTCGCCGCCATCTCCAGCATCTCTTCACTGGTGATGGTATCCAGCTTGTGCGCGGTCGGCACGATGCGCGGGTCGGCAGTGAAAACGCCGTCCACATCCGAGTAAATCTCGCACACATCAGCGTTCAGAGCAGCAGCCAGAGCAACAGCAGTCGTATCAGAACCGCCGCGGCCCAGAGTCGTAATATCGCCGCTCTGACGGTTCATACCCTGGAAACCGGCCACAATCGCAATATTTCCGGCCTCAATCGACTCACGGATACGCTCCGGGTTGACCTCCACCAGACGTGCAGAACCGTGCACGCCGTCGGTAATCATGCCAGCCTGAGAACCAGTGAAAGACTGGGCCTTAGCACCCAGGTCGTTAATAGCCATCGACAGGATGGCAGTTGAAATGCGTTCACCGGCGGTCAGCAGCATGTCCAGCTCACGGGAAGGAGTGACATTGCTGGTGACCTCTGCGGCAAGGTCGAGCAGCTCATCGGTGGTGTCACCCATAGCGGACACCACGACGACCACATCGTTACCTGCCTTCTGAGTGTCCACGACGCGGCGGGCAACGCGCTTTACGCCCTCCGCATCAGCTACGGAGGAACCGCCGAACTTTTGGACGATCAGGCTCATTGATATCTCCAGGTCAGTTACTTGTGTGCTACCGGCAGACGCCGGCTCCTCATTTATAGTAGACGGCGTTCAGCGCAAGCGGCGAACTGTGCACCCGTATGTATTGCCCCGTGAAATATTACGTAGTGTTACACGGCGGTGACGCGGGATGCGGAGGCGGGTGCGGCTCTCACTCGGGAGCAGGTACCAAGAGCCTGCGGAGGTGAGTTTTTAGGTCCACGGGTTCACGTACGTGACACCCGGCAGCGGCGGAACATCCGGCTTCGGGGTGCGCAACGGGGCGTTCTGAATCGAGCGGATCTTCTCCTCATAATCGGGGGTGCGGAACACTTCCGGAGCATCTTCCGACTGCTCGGCTACGGGTGCTTCAACCGGTTCGGAGGCGGGTTCGGAGGCGGCGCTCGCCAGAGCCTCCTCGCCGGAGTCTTCGCCCAGGTCAGGGGCGGATTCTGTGGCTTCAGACGTAGAGACCGCACCAGAATTGGCAGGGGAGCCCTCAGGGCGGGATTCCTCGTCACCGGATTCTTCCTCGCCGGATTCCTTGTTGCCGGATTCCTCAGCTTCCTGCAGAACCTGCTCAATCAGCTGCTCATCCACGGTGCCCTGCACGCCGGCGGGCGCCTCCGGGGCAGAAACGGCAGAATCCAGGTCATCAAACATGCTCGAATTCCAGCGGCGACGACTCTGCTTCGCCTCCTGAGCCTGAACCTGAGCCGCCTGCTCACGCTCCTGCTCCTCCTCACGGTTCACGCGCTCAAAATCCTCGGCGGCAGTATGAGCCACCGCCGTGCCCTCGCTAATGACGCGGCGGCCCTCCAGCGCGCGGCCCAGGGTAATCTCGTCCGCGTACTCCAGGTCGCCACCGACCGGTAGACCCGACGCGAGACGCGACAGACGCACACCCAGTGGCACGAGCATGCGCGAGAGGTAGGTTGCGGTCGCCTCACCCTCAAGATTCGGGTCCATCGCCAGAATAATCTCTTGGATACGCTCATCCGCCAGGCGGGACACTAGCTCACGAATACGCAGCTGCTCCGGGCCCACACCCGCCAGCGGGTTAATAGCGCCGCCGAGCACATGGTAGCGGCCGGTAAAGGAACGGGTGCGCTCAATCGCCACCACGTCCTTCGATTCTTCGACCACACACAGCACGGACGGGTCGCGGCGCTCATCACGACAGATTGTGCACAGCTTCGTCTCGGAGACGTTACCGCACTCCTCACAGAAGCTGACGCTGGTCTTCACCGTGGAAATGGCGTTGGCTAGGCGCGCCATATCGGCAGCATCCGCATTCAGAATGTGAAAAGCGATGCGCTGAGCCGACTTGGGGCCCACGCCCGGCAGGCGGCCGAGCTCGTCAATGAGGTTTTGAACTGCTCCCTCGTACATGGCTTCTCCTTCAGGTGCGGTGTGTTGTGCTGGTGCGTTGGTGCGCTGTTCTTGGGCGACGTTATGAGTATGCACCCAAACCCTGACAGTTTAGGGGCGTTTCGCGTAGCGAGTATGCGGCTGGAATGAGTGCGCCCGCCATCGGTGCGATGGCGGGCGCGGCACCTACAACCCTGGATTAGGGCTGGTGCAGGGGGCGTTCGTCGATGACGGTGCCACCAATAATTTTTTCGATAGCGCGCAGACCGATGAAGGTGCTGTTTTCGACCTTCTCGTCATCCTCAGAGACGTAGTCCTCATCGGACGCGGCGCGTGCCGGGTGAGCCGGTGCCGCCGGTGCGCTAGGAATCGGCGCGCTAGGAATCGGTGTGGCAGGTGCGTTAGAAGCCTGTGCTGCGGGCTTCTCATCGCTTGCCGGAGCAGTATCAGCCGGTGCCGCCTGCGGTGCCTCTGCCAACGGACCAGCAGGCTCAACCGGAGTAGCGAGCGGACCAGCAGGCTCAACCGGAGTAGCAAGTGGGCCTGCCGGTGCTACAGGCTGAGCAGGCATTGCGGGCGCGGTGGGTGCCTCAACCGGTTCAGCGTAGGCAGGCTCATCCTCAAAAGGGGGCTCCTCCTCATACGGAGGTTCCTCCATGTGAGGGGGCTCCTGCGAGAACGGGGGCTCTTGTACATGCTGGGGTTCAGTAGCGCTCTCCTGCTGCGGAACTCCACTACCGGAGGCCGCAAAGGAATCACGCTCACCAAAACCGCCCGCCGGAGCAACCGGAACCTGCTGAGCTGCCGGAACTTGTTGACCAGCCGGAACCTGCTGGGCTGCCGGGGGCTCAGGCGCAAGCGGACCAGCCGGTGCCTGCGGCGTAGCCGGTACAGCCGGGGCAGCCTGCTGAGGTGCTTCCTCGGGGGCGCTCTGCGGAATCGGGGCAACCTCCCACGCGCCCAGAGGCGCATCCACGCTCGTAGACTCGGGGGTGTTTGCGCCGGTCAGCGGCTGACCGTGGCGACGCCACGCATCCTCACCGCCGCGCGGACCATCAGCCAGCGGCGCCGGCTGCTGAGGCGCCTGCGGGGCAACAGTCGCGGGAACTGCAGGCTGCGCTGTGAGCGCACTGGGCGCTGCGGGCTGAGCAGCAGGCTGAGCTGCGGGCTTGACCTGCTCACCGGGCTTCGCCACCTGAGCGTGAATGGTCACCTGACGGCGCAGGAACTCACTCACGCGGGCGGTCAGCTCGGGCACAAAGCCCTTGACCGCGCGCAAAGTCGCAATGTCGGCGCTCACGTACAGGGTTGCGCCGTCCATGCGGGCGGGGCGAACCTTCATCAGCTGATCCGCCGCACCGGGAACGCTCATTCGGTTAAGGATGGCGCGCCAATTACCCTGAACCGCCGCCAGGGGATCGTTCGGGTCAAGCTTCAGAGGCGCGGAGGGGGCACCCGCCGCAGCGGCATCAGCTACAGAAGAAGCGGGGGTATCCGGTGTCGCCGGGGCGTTACCCGCTAGGGGAGCACCAGCCGCAGGTGCGGACTCCTGCGCGGTCGGTGCCAGAGGTGCAGCACTAAGGGGCGCACCTGCCAGCGGGGGAGCACCCGCGCTAGCCTGCTGAGAGCCGCCCCGCTGAGGGGCTACCTGCTGCGCGGGCTGAGCCGCCTCCTGAACCGGGGCGCTAGGAGCCTGCGCGTTAGGCGCCTGAGTCTTAGGGGTCAGGCCTGCCGCAGCCATGCCCGCCGCACGCGCGGCCGACATACCTGCCGGGGCCTGAGAACCAGCCTGAGAACCGGTCTGCACGCTTGCCGGGGCGGAACCACCGGCGGCCACGCGACGCTCCAACACCTGCAGGCGCGAGGCCAGCGCCGCAACCTCCGCGCCGTTCGCCGAGCCCTCCTCCACCGGCAGAGGCAGGCGGGCGCACAGCAACTCCAGCTGAAGCTGCGGGTTAGCGGTGCCCGTCATACCGTTCAGTGCATCGTTGACGGTTCCCGCCGCCAGGGTCAGTTCGCGCTCGGTCAGCGCCTGAGCCTGAGCGGCCAGGCGCTCCAGCTGATCCTGCGGAACACCCTGCAAAATCTGGCCGGCAGCCTGCGGAACAGCCTTCACCACAATCAAATCACGCAGACGCTCCAGCAGATCCTCCACAAAACGGCGAGGATCCTGACCGGTAGCCACCACACGAGACACCGCACCAAAGAGAGTCGGCGCATCCTTCGCACCCAACGCCTCAATGACCTCATCCAGAAGCTGCGCGTGGGTATAACCCAGTAGCGCCACCGCACGGTCATACTCAATACCGTTCTGCGACGATGCACCAGCCATCAGCTGATCAAGAATCGACAGCGAATCACGCACCGAACCGCCGCCAGCACGAATCACCAGCTGCAGCACGCCAGGCTCAACGGCCACCTGCTCCTGATCGCACAGACCCTGCAGGAACGGCAGAAGAACCTCCGGCGGAACCAGACGGAACGGGTAATGGTGAGTACGCGAACGAATCGTACCCAACACCTTATTCGGCTCAGTCGTCGCGAAGATAAACTTCACGTGCTCCGGCGGCTCCTCCACAATCTTCAGCAGCGCATTGAAACCCTCACGGGTCACCATATGCGCCTCATCAATAATGAAGATCTTGTAACGGTCACGCACCGGCGCCAAAGTAGCGCGCTCACGCAAATCACGGGCATGATCCACACCGCCGTGGCTCGCCGCGTCCATCTCAATCACGTCAAGGGAACCGCCACCATCACGCGAGAGCTCACGGCACGAATCGCACACACCACACGGAGTAGGAGTCGGACCCTGCGCACAGTTCAAACAACGCGCCAAAATACGCGCCGACGTGGTCTTACCGCAACCACGCGGACCCGAAAACAGGTACGCGTGATTCACACGGTTCTTCTCCAAAGCGACCATAAGAGGTTCGGTCACGTGCTCCTGCCCGATAACCTCAGCAAAGGTCTCGGGGCGATAACGACGATAAAGGGCAGTGCTCACGGCAACCTCTTCAACTCGGGGGTGCGGATAGGACAATCCCTACCATTTTAGACGCTTTACCCCTCAGCCCGAGTGGCCGACAGTCACCGGCGAACACGTCACCGCACCACCGCCACCGTGACACCTACTATGGACGCTTACCCGGGTAGCAAGTACGCTCACAGAAATACCGCGGACGCACCGAATTCCCAAGAACCCAAAAATCCGGTACACTGGTTCTTGCCTCTTACGTGGCGTTATCTTGGAAAACTCCCCCAGGACCGGAAGGTAGCAAGGGTATTCGAGCTATGACGGGTGCGTAGGAGGTCTTTTTTTTACCCAAAAACGGGTACCTGGGTAGCTCGCACCCGTCATATGCACTACGTGCCCGCTCCGCCTGCGCCTCGTCCAAAAGCGAGGACACAAGCAACCACAAATGTGCTTTCTGTTACTTTTCCCATCCAGGGCTTGCACGTTTCGCAAAAGCGTAGTAAAGTTTTATTTGTTGCCTACGCAATGCGTAGAAAAC
>NZ_KV810706.1:0-16499 GCF_001812895.1 Rothia sp. HMSC069C04 | reverse complement strand
CCCCCAACAAAAAAGGTTCCGACGCGCACACAACGCATCGGAACCTTTAAACACCTCATAAACAGCCACCGAACTACGACGGAATCTGGCCAAACACATGACGGCGAACCCACGCATGCATCGCAATACCCGCAGCCGTCGCCGCATTCATCGAACGCGTCGACCCAAACTGCTCAATCGACAGAGTATCCCTAGCCGCCGCATGCAACTCCTCCGACAAGCCCGGGCCCTCCTGACCAAAAACCAGCACACACTTCTTCGGCAGATCATACGTCTCCAGCGGCACCGAATCCGGAAAAATATCAATACCAATAATCTCCAGACCCTCACCCTGCGCCCACGCCACAAAATCCTCAATCGTCGGATGATGACGCACATGCTGATAACGATCCGTCACCATCGCACCACGACGATTCCAGCGGCGACGCCCAATAATATGGACCTCCTTCGCCAACATCGCATTCGCAGTACGCACCACCGTGCCAATATTCAAATCATGCTGCCAATTCTCAATCGCCACATGAAAATCATGGCGGCGCGTATCCAGGTCAGCAATAATCGCGTCCATCGACCAGTAACGGTACTTATCCACCACGTTACGGCGGTCGCCCTCACGCAGCAGCTCCTCATCCCAATGGTCGCCCTCAGGCCACGGGCCCTCCCACGGGCCCACACCCACTTCAAAACGGGCAGTACCCTGCTCAGTACCCTCAACAGCCTCAGCCACTGCCGTCTCCGCAGGCACAGCCTCAGCAGGTACAGCCTCAGCCGCCTCACGATTCTCAACCATCACAACCACCTTCACGCCAACAACCAGCGCCACACCGGCGCCCACAGAGCCATCTTACAGACAAAAACCCGCGCCACCAGCCACACACAGTAGCCAGCGGCACGGGTTCACCCGCCACAACGGGAACGTCTTAAAAATTCACGAGGTCCTAGTCCAAGCCAGCAGAGACTAGTCCAGGCCCAGCTCGTCCTTCGAGTACGCGTACAGGCACGGGACGCCCGCAACCTCTTCCACATGCTCCTTAGCGCCGGTCGCACGGTCAACAATCACAGCAACCGCCACAACCTCAGCGCCAGCCTTACGCAGCGCCTCAACAGCAGTCAGCGCCGAACCACCGGTCGTGGAAGTGTCCTCAACAGCAACCACGCGGCGGCTCTCAACGCTCGGGCCCTCCACCTGACGACCCATGCCGTAAGACTTCTGAGCCTTACGCACCACAAACGCGTCAATCGCACGGTCCTGATCACCAGCAGCACGCATAATCGCGGTGCCCACCGGGTCAGCACCCATGGTCAGGCCGCCAGCAGCCTCAAACTCGATGCCGTTCTTATCCAGCAGGTCCAGCATGACCTGACCAACCAGGCGAGAAGCCTCATGGTGCAGGGTGATGCGGCGCAGGTCAACGTAGTAGTCGGCTTCCTTGCCGGAGGCGAGGACCACGTGCCCGCGCACAACAGCCAGCTCCATAATCAGCTGGCGCAGGCGTTCACGGGCTTCTTCAATGGGGAGGTTTTCAGAAAGCTTAGTCATAGTTCAAGTGTAGCGGCTCACGTGCAGGCGGTGCAGGCTATTCCCTGTGCTATTCCAGCGCTAGGCTATTCCACCACGCGACCCACCGACGGCGGCAACGCGGCACGCAGCTTCGTCAGCATCTCCTCATACTCGGCGGTCGGGTCGGAATCAGCCACGATAGCGCCACCCGCGGCAAGAGTCACCGTGCCCTCATCGTGCGCCACGAGCGTGCGAATCACAATCGACAGGTTCGCCGAACCATCCACCGACACAAAGCCCAGAGCACCCGAATACACGCCGCGAGCGCGACCCTCCAGGCCCTCAATAATCTGCATGGTCGAGGGCTTCGGGGCACCCGTCATCGAACCACCCGGGAAGCACGCCCGCGCGGCAGCCACCGCGCTCACACCCTCACGCAGACGCGAACTGACCGTAGACACCAGCTGATGCACCGTCGAATAGCTCTCCACGCCCATAAGCACGGGCACGCGCACAGACGCCGGGTCAGACACCGTGGACAGGTCATTACGCAGCAGATCCACGATCATGAGGTTCTCGGCACGGGTCTTCTCATCGGTACGCAACCATGCCGCCGCCGCGGCGTCTTCTTCCGGAGTAACGCCACGAGCGATCGTGCCCTTAATCGGCTTGGTCTGCGCGTTGCGGTGCGTATCCACGCTCAAAAAACGCTCCGGCGAAGAAGAAAGCACCGAAAAATCACCGCACCGCAGATACGCCGCATACGGTGCCGAGTTGTGGGCGCGCTGGCGGCGGTACAGCTCAAAGAAAAGCTCCGGGCTCGGATTGGGGATGCGCGCGACCGTCTGCGCGGTAAGGCACACCTCGTAGCTGTTACCCTCGTAAATTTCGCGCTGACTAGTGCGAACGGCATCCATGTAGGCTTCCGCTGCGGGTGCCGGGAAGAGCAGGGGCTCGGTGAGCTCGGGGGTATTTACGGGGGCATTATCTGAGGCACTCTCCCCCACCGCGCTCAGCGCCGGAGCCAGCACCGTGCTCAGCAGCCGCTCCGCCGCCTCACACCACGACTCATCGCCCACCAGCCAGCTACGCGCCGCAGCCCCCGGGCGGGCATGCTCATGCACCAGGTAGCGGACCGCCGGCAACCACAGAGAATCCGGGGTCGGCGCCTCATGCGCCGGCAGGTAGCCGGGCACCGGGTGGCCGTGCTCCATGCCCATGGCGGCACGCGCCTCATAGCCGAAATAGCCCACGTAACCGCCACACAAACCCGCGGGCAGGCCGGTTGCCACCCCGGCATCCGGGTGCACGCGCGGTGCGCAGGCGAGCGCCGCCTCCAGCTGGGCGAAGGGGTCTTCCCCGCCAGACTCAGCCGCCGCACGCGCCGAATCCACGCGCAAGGGCGACAGCTGCGCCGGAACCACACCCACATACGAGGCAACCGACATAGGCGACTCCTCACGCGCCGAATCCAGCCAGAAGGAATACTCAGCGCCACCGCTCAGCAGCGGGTACGCCTCCTCGCAGTTCACCGCGAAAGGAAGCGGGCGCACGACAAGCTCCCGCGTCTGCGCATCCCACGGGATGCTCTGCAGAATACTCGGCAGGGCATGAGGGGACGCAGAAGCGGGAGCGTTCGGGGTAGAAAAAATACGGTCCGCGGAAGTTTCAGTCACGGACTCCATTGTATGGCGTACAGGCGAACTGGCGGTTTAGTGAACGACTGCGGGTGCTTCGCCGTTTTCGCTGGTCATCGGCAGACCGGCAGCGAACCATGCGCTGGTGCCGCCCGCAATGTTGTGTGCGGCGTAGCCGTGTTCGCGCAGGAAGGTTGCCGCGCGGTTCGAACGGCCGCCACCGTGGCAGATGACGTAGAAGTCTTCGCCGGGTGCGGGCAGTTCTTCCAGACGCTCAGCGATGGTGCCGAGGGTGATGTGCTTGGCGCCGGTGGCGTGGCCGCCCTCCCACTCGTAGTCTTCACGCACGTCGATGATGGTTGCGCCGGCAGGAACGTCGCGGGGGTCAATCTGGGGTACAGCAGTCATGGGGTTCTCCTTTGAATTGAATGAGGACGGGCCGGTCGGCACGGTGGGGTGCCGGGTGGGCATAATTGTGGTTCCACTCTATCGCGTTGGGGGTGTGCGGCGCATCTAGCCCGGTATTTGGGGGTTTGTGAGACTCGGAAATGATGCATACGAAAAAATCGAAATGATTTTTCATGCACTGATTGATAGTTCAATCTTTGAAATATATGAACAAAATATGTATACATATGCACCCACAAGGGTATAGACTTAAACACATATTGCCCGGGTCACACAGAACCCCGGGCTTGCACAGAAAAGAATTACCACCATGTCCAACACCATCACAGGTGCCGAACCCAAGGACACCAAGACCTTCTTCGGCCACCCGAGCATGCTCACGAACCTGTTCACCGTAGAAATGTGGGAGCGCTTCTCCTTCTACGGCATGCAGGGCATCATGATCTACTACCTGTACTACACCGCCGACAAGGGCGGCCTGGGCCTCGACAAGGACCTCGCCACCGGCGTTATCGGCGCGTACGGTGCAGTCGTGTACCTCATGGCAATCCTCGGCGGTATCCTCGGTGACCGCATCCTCGGCCCCGAGCGTACCCTATTCTACTCCGCCATAGGCATCATGGCGGGTCACGTCTCCCTCTCCCTCATCCCCGGCGTCCCCGGCGTGGTGATTGGTCTGCTGCTGGTCGCTATCGGCTCCGGCGGTCTGAAGAGTAACGCATCCGTGCTGGTCGGTTCGCTCTACAGTGACAACGACTCCCGCCGCGACGCAGGCTTCACCATCTTCTACATCGGTGTGAACACCGGTGCACTGCTCGGCCCGATCCTGACCGGTTGGGGCTGGCAGACCGGCGGCTTCCACCTCGGCTTCGGCCTTGCCGCAATCGGTATGGCTGCCGGCCTGATTCAGTACTCGCTGACCCGCAAGAACCTGCCCGCCTCTGTGCACCACGTGGGTACCCCCTTCACCGGCGCCCAGAAGCGTAACTTCTTCCTGGCACTGGTCGGTATCGTCGTCGTTCTCGGCATCCTGCTGGCGACCGGTCTGATGACCGCAGACAACCTCAAGAACTGGGTCATGGGCTTCATCTTCATCGGCGCTATCGCCCTGTTCGCTCAGCTGCTGACCGCTAAGGACGTCACCGCGGATGAGCGTTCCCGCGTCACCGCATTCATTCCCCTGTGGATTGCAAACGCCGTGTTCTGGGCACTGTACCAGCAGCAGTTCACCGTCATGGCGGTGTACTCGGATGAGCGTCTTAACTGGAACATCCTGGGCATGGAACTGAGCCCGAACCTGGTCAACTCCATCAACCCAATCTTCATCATTATCTTCGGCATGATGTTCTCCGCCCTGTGGACCAAGTGGGGTGACCGCCAGCCGGTCACCACCCTGAAGTTCTCCGCAGCGCTGATTATTATTGGCCTGGCGTTCTGGATCTTCCTCGCTCAGGCGGGTGTTCAGAGCGTGAACGTCGGCTGGATTGTGCTGATTCTATTCGTCTGCACCATCGCTGAACTGATTATTTCCCCGGTGGGCATTTCGCTGGCGACCAAGCTCGCACCGAAGGCGCACCGCGTGAACATGATGGCGCTGTACTTCACCTCCGTGGCAATGGGTACCGTGCTGTCGGGTTGGCTGGCTCAGTTCTACAGCATGGAAACTGAAGTTCCCTACTTCACCTGGATGGGTATTATCACCATCGCGACCGGTGTGCTGCTGTTCCTGGTGCACAAGCCGGTTCAGAAGATGATGCGCGGCGTGAAGTAGCCACAAAGTTGCTTATCTACACTGCCAACTCGCTGCTTCGGGCAGCGTGAGCGTGTAGATGTGAGGGCCCAGAATCCTTGAATTACCAAGGGTTCGGGGCCCTTACTATACGCCCTGGTACATGCTCCAGTGTATGCCCCGGTGTATGCTCCCGGCAGTCGGAGCCCCGGAATGTCGAGGGGGGTTCAGGAGGGGCGTTCGGAGCATGTTCCTTAATGAGACAATCCGCGCAGATTTTCTTATTAAGCGCCTTAATAAGAAAATTGAAGTTTATTGTCTTATTAAGACCCCTCAAGCACGACCAGCATTAACGACACCCAGGAGGAGGAACCATGCCCTCAGCCACCACCTGGCCCGCCCTCACATGGGAGCCGCAAACCCCCTTGGTTCACCGGGACGCCCTCGCCTCCCGACGCGCAACGCGCCGCAACTCCGGCACCTTCTCCAGCGCCGTACCCGCTTCCATTGCCGCACTCAACGTCGAACTCAGCCCCGCACTGCGAGCGCGCCTCCAGGAGAACGCCACCGCAATGACCCGCTTCGATGAGCGGCTCCACCACATCGGCGGCATCCCCTTCTCTGCGGTTCTTCTGCGTGGCGAATCCGCCTCCAGCTCGCAGATCGAAAACCTCACCGTTAGTGCCCGCAAGCTCTCACTGGCTGTCCTGGGTGCAAGCGGGTCGAAAGTTGGCGTTAACGCCGAGCTGGTGGCACGCAACGTTCACGCCATGCGTGCAGCCTTGAACACCGCAGAAAACATTAGCGTCGATAACATCCTCGCGATGCACCGCGAACTGACCCGCGGCCTACAGCAGGACTCCGGCGTACTCCGCACCCAGTGGGTGTGGATTAAGGGCGATTCGCCGGTAACCGCCGACTATGTGGCGCCGCATCACGAGAGGGTTCCTGCCGCCCTCGAAGACCTTGTAGCCTTCATGAACCGCCGCGATATTGACCCCCTCGCGCAGGCGGCTATCGCGCACGCCCAATTTGAAACAATTCACCCTTTCACTGACGGCAACGGCAGAACCGGGCGAGCCCTCATCTCCGCGCTCCTGCTCGCCTGCGGCGTCACCCGCCACGTGATTCTGCCCGTCTCCTCCGGGCTGTTGCACGATACCGATGGGTACATTCAGGCGCTCACCGACTACCGTGCAGGCGATGCCGAGCCCATCATCGAGCTCTTCATCGACGCCACACAGAAGGCAATTACCAACGCAGAAATCCTGGCGCAAGACATTGAAACCCTGCGCGATGAGGTGCTGTCCATTGCCCAGCGTAAAACCCCTCTCCTGCGTTCCCTCACCGACCTGTGCTGTACCGAGCCCGCCTTCACCGCACGCATGGTGGAGGAACACACGCGGGGGTCCCGGGCTAGTGTGTATCGCCTCCTCAACCGCATGGTGGAGTTGCAAATGCTGCGTGAAGAACGCGTCAAAATTCAGGGGCAAAAAGTGTGGACTGTCCCCGCTCTCAACCGCGCCCTCGACGACTTTGCAGCACGAGCGGGACGGCGCGGATAGATGCGCCTCCGGGTTCGATAACCCACGCGAAAATTCTGCGGCTGTAGGCGGGTTCCCATGCACGGAACTGTGACGATTTATGTCTCCGCATGAACACACATGACGAACATTAGAGTCAAAAAGGACGTATTAAGCCACGAACAGAAATCTACTAGACAGCCCTCAACCACGGGTCTAAGGTGAATCCATAACAAACCGGAAGGCCCCTTCCGGAACAACCCTTCAACCCTAAGCCGAGGAGAACATCATGGCGCTTTACCTGGTAGAACTGACCCCCGCACAGCCGTCCAAGGACGAAGCAACCGCACTCATCGAGACCGTCAACTCGTCCCTGAGCCACGGCGCCGAGCTCATCGAAACCCAGGTCTCCGCAGACCACAAGATCGTCTTCGTCATCGTCGAAGCTGAGAGCACCGCATTCGGCCCCGACCTCACCGCAGCCATCGGTGAGCGCGCAGCCGTCGCAGGCCCCGACGCAGTCCGCCTGGTCGGCGCAGAGCTCGAAGACATCAAGAAGCTCAAGAAGGACGCAGACTACCTGGTTGAGTGGGACATCCCCGCAGAAATCACCATGGAACAGTACCTGACCCGCAAGAAGGCAAACGCCCCCAAGTACGCTGAAGTACCCGAGGTTTCCTTCCTGCGCACCTACGTTCGCGAAGACACCGCAAAGTGCCTCTGCTTCTACGACGCACCCGACGAAGAAGCTGTTGTTCGCGCCCGTAAGGCCGTCAGCACCCCCATTGACCGACTGTTCAAGCTGCACGCATAGATGTGACACTCCCCGCTTAGGAGAAACCCCATGTCCGAGTTCACTCTCGAACCCCTCTACGACTACCCCCAGCGCGAGCAGGTGCTCGCACTCGCCCGAACCCACGCTAGCGCGGTTGACCGTGGCGAGCGTTCCCCCTTCGAGAACCTGCGCGAAATCGCTAAGGACGGCCTGATTACCCTGGGCCGTGACGGCGGCTCCCTGGTCCCCCAGGTTTCGGTAGCGTTCGACCTTGCCACCGAGGATGCCTCCACGGCGTTCTCCCTGTGGGCTCACCGCTCCACCATCGCGTTCTTTGACGCTGTGGGCCGCGAGCTGCCCGAGGGTCTGGCGGATGCAACCGTCAGCGGCACCACCGCGATGGCGGCAGCGTACAAGGAGGCTTCGGGCCTGGCACCGATTAAGGTTGAGGGCACTCTCGTTGAGGGCGGTCTGAAGCTGAACGGTTCCGTGTCGTGGGCGTCGAACCTGTACCCGGGCGGCGTGATTGTTCTTCCGGTGGCTGTGCAGAACGCCCCGGAGAGCCACCCGAACCGCTACATCGTGACGGTTCGCCAGAACGTTGAGGGTCTGAGCGTTGACTACCACCGCAACCTGCTGGCACTGAACGGCACCGAGTCTGGCACTCTGAAGTTCGAGGACGTTTTCGTTCCGAGCGAGGACATTCTGAGCGACAATATTGAGGCGTTCCTGCACGATGTGACCGCGCCGTTCCTGCTGGTTCAGTCGTCGTTCTGCCTGGGTCTTGCCGCTGGCGCCCTGCAGGAGGCTGCTAAGCACCTGGACGTCTCTCAGGGCGTGTTCCGCCCTGAGTTCCCGCTGATTCTGACCGAGTACCAGAGCCTGCGTGAGGAACTGATTCGTCTGGCGTCTGAGCCGGAGCGTGCTGAGCGTCGTGACCTGCTGAGCTTGCGTTTGGGTGTTTCGCACTTTGCGACCATTGCTACTCACTTTGAGCTGCAGGTTGTTGGAGGCGCCGGTTACGTGGCTACTTCCCCGACTGCTCGTCGCCTGCGTGAGGCGTCGTTCCTGCCGGTTCAGTCGCCGACCGAAGGTCACCTGCGATATGAGTTGGCGCGTTACGATCACCTGGAGAACCTGCGTGACGCTCTCTAAGCTAATGAGCTACGTATAGCGAGTGTTTTTATTCGCTCTTTGCATCAATACCCCGTATATGCTTTGAATTGCATATACGGGGTATTGATGCATTCTGGGCTATATACGGGATATGGAGCCCACAATAAAAGAAGACTATGCCCTAATTAACGTATCTCTGCTCATATTTATAGGCGTTTAGCTGTGACCTACACCCATATGCGCGTAGAATTATGTGGAATTTTATACACCACCACATTCACCTCAGGAGCTCCCTTTGAGCATCTCTAAACTTCTCGGCTTTGACTGGTCGATTCACGGCGACGGTCGAAGCATTCAGCCCGGTTCCTTCGTCGCCCCGAACGAGCGCCTCGCCTGGCCGATTACTATCGGCATTGGCGCGCAGCACGTGGTTGCAATGTTCGGCGCAACCTTCCTCGTGCCGATTATTACCGGCTTCCCGCCGGCAACCACCCTGTTCTTCTCGGGTCTCGGCACAGTCCTGTTCCTGCTCATTACTCGCGGACGCGTCCCCTCCTACTTGGGTTCTTCGTTTGCGTTCATTGCGCCTCTGGCGGCTGCCATGAACTCGCACGGCCCCGCTGGCGCCCTCGGCGGCATCGTTATGGCGGGTATCGCCCTGTTCCTGGTCGGCTTGATCGTTCAGTTTGCTGGCACCGGCTGGCTCACCAAGCTCATGCCGCCGGTTGTCACCGGCTCGATTGTGGCGCTGATTGGTTTCAACCTGGCAAAGAGCGCTAAGGACAACTTCATGGTGGCACCGGTGACCGCGCTGGTGACCCTGTGCTCCATCATCCTGATTTCGGTGCTCTTCAAGGGCATTATTGGTCGCCTGTCTATCCTGCTGGGTGTGGGCATCGGCTACATTACCGCCGTGATTCGCGGCGAGGTGGATTTCTCCAAGATTGACAAGGCAGTTGAGACTCAGGGCATCGTTGGTCTGCCGCAGTTCCAGACCCCCGAGTTCCACTGGGAGCTCGCCGGCCTGTTCATCCCCGTGATTCTGGTGCTGGTGGCTGAGAACATCGGCCACGTGAAGTCTGTTGCGCTGATGAGCGGCAAGAACCTGGACGACTACTCGGGTCGTGCCCTCATGGCAGACGGTCTGGCAACCACCATCGCCGGGTTCGGCGGAGGTTCGGGTACCACCACCTACGCTGAGAACATCGGCGTGATGGCTGCAACCAAGGTGTACTCCACCGCGGCGTACTGGGTGGCGGCTATCTTCGCGATTGCGCTGTCCATGTTCCCCGCATTCGGTGCGGCAATTGCGACCGTTCCCGCGGGTGTTCTGGGCGGTGCCGCAACCGTGCTGTACGGCATGATCGGTATGCTCGGTGCACGTATTTGGAGCGAGAACCGCGTGAACTTCTCGAACCAGATCAACCTGACCACCGCCGCTGTGGCGCTGATCGTGGGTATTGCGGACTACACCTGGACCTTCGGTGAGCTGTCCTTCGCCGGTATTGCACTGGGTACCGCTGCGACCCTGATTATCTTCCACCTGATGACCTTCATCGCGAAGTACACGAAGGCTGCTGGCGACCCGCTGGAGCCCTTCGATCCTGAGAAGAGCACTGAGGTGCACTAGGCGCCTGACCGCCCGTTGGAGTAATACTCCTGAGGCGTAGGCTGCAGAAAAGCGGCCCGGATGGAAACCAATCCATCCGGGCCGCTTTTGTTGTTAGCCCGATGTTCGATTAGGCCAGGCGGTATGTCGTATTGCGGTTGCCTCGACCACCTTCACGCACGATTACGCCCTCTTGAAGAAGCTTTGTCAGAACGTACCGGACCTGCGGCTTCCGCAGCTCAGCAAAAGGCCCGGGAAGAGCACCCATGATGTCGTCGATACCGGCGGGGTGACGTAGCGAGCGCAGGGAGAGAAGCACCGCCTCCTGACGGTTACCAGGAACCGTAGATGACGATT
Organism: Rothia sp. HMSC069C04; assembly: GCF_001812895.1. Classification (NCBI taxonomy): domain Bacteria; kingdom Bacillati; phylum Actinomycetota; class Actinomycetes; order Micrococcales; family Micrococcaceae; genus Rothia; species Rothia sp. HMSC069C04. The sequence continues at coordinate 5,844 of NZ_KV810706.1, read as the reverse complement.
GGCGCGGGTCTACTTCCGACTTCTGCTGCGGTGAACCAACATCGGCGGCACGAGCACCATCCAGAGGCTCCCTGCTGATAATCGCGGTAAAACGAATGACCCCATCAACGAATTGGATGGGTTTCAGCCCTGCCTGACGCACCGCCTCCTGAGCAGTATAGATGCCACTACCCTCACCTTCGATGACTCGGTATCCGTCGTCGGGGGTTGTTACGTGCGTGCAGACGTCATACAGGCGGTCGTTCACGCGGGAACGTTCTCCATACTCTTGCAGGCGCTGGAGAGTGATTCCGTATAGACCACCAGGGTTCTCTACAGAGATTCGGTCGGGGAAAATCCTGACGCGCACCTCTTCGGTATCTGCTTTGGGGTTGAGGCTGCGGTGTACGAGTGCATTCGACAGAATCTCACGAAGGGCAATATCGGGTACTTCCTGCCCGTTGATGAGATGCCCATTGGACAGCTCGACAACCGGGTGTGCCAGGTTCCGATTGATCCATGCCAGAGTCTCTTCGAGCATGGCGGGGATGGGGCCGTCCGCCTCGAATTTGTCGAGGTTGCGAGCTTTACCGTTTGGGTCGATGACGACTCCAGTGACTTTGAGCGAGGGCCTGAACTCTTGGGGGTAAGAACCCAAGGCGTACAGGCCGGCAAGGGAAAGGTTGTCGGTTCCGAGGGCAATAATTCCCTTGCGGCGGAGCACTTCTTCATCGGAGCTTCCAGCAAGGCGGCGTGATTTAGCGCGTACGTCTCGCAGATAAGCAGTTTTGAGGCCTTCGTCTAGGTCAGCTATGGAGGTGTATTCCACCGGCTCCTCATCGAATCCGGTGCGTGTCCGCTGAGCCACCATCAGGTCGGTTTCGTGGCGGCTCATTTCGTGGTCACCGTCGCCGGAACGCACGTACGCTTTACCGCCAATGTAGGCGGGTCGTTCGTAGGGAGGCAGCGGAGGAATTGTGGCAACAAAGATTTTGGTGCCTTCATAGAGGATAGTGCCAGATTCCATGGTGTTCGGCGGCTTGAGGCCCCTGCGGAGCTTGTTGCCGAGGGTTTTTTCTAGGTCTGCAGGGTCGTATACGCCTACAGGTGCAAAGTCATTATTCTCATCGAGTCCACAGATAATGATTCCGCCCGTGGAACTATTGGAGAAGCTACTAAGGGTTGCGTCTAGGCTTCCGGGGTAGCCTCCGTGGGCTTTTTTAACCTCGATAAACTGCGTATCGCTACCGTGAGTACGCAGTAGTTTGATGGTTTCAGTAAGCCATTCGGGGGTCCATTCCACGTTGTTCATACAAAAATTTTAGTCTAGACACAAATCAGATGTAAATCAGACACAAAAATTTGAGTCTAGACATAAATTTTTATGTCTAGACATAAAAGTTTATGTCTGAGTTATGTCTGCGGAGGCTCACCTAGCCGCTCGTGCTGGATAGCTAGTGTCGGCTGGCTAGTGCTAGGCGGCTAGGACCGTTCGGCGAGCATCGCCTCAATCGTCTGTGCCACACCGTCCTCGTGGAAGGGCGGGCAGGTGCGCCCCACCTTCGCAATGAGCGCCGGCTGACCCGAGGCCATAGCGAAGCCTTCCCCCGCCCAGCAGAGCATCTCAGCATCGTTCGGCATGTCACCGAACGCCATCACCTCGTGCGCCTCAATGCCGTGGCGTGCCGCGAACTTCTCCAAGATCCGCCCCTTATTCACAGTCTTAGAACCCATCTCAACGAGCGGTTCACCAACTACGCCGCGGGTCACCGACACCAGCGAACCCACCGCCTGATGCACGCGCGCCTGCAGAATATCCGGGTCCATGCCGGGCACACGGATCAGGTACTTAATGACCGGGGTTGAGCCAATTCGTTCCAGGGAATCAGCAATACTCGACTCAATAACGCGGGCGCCCTCAAGCACCTCACCGCCGTCGTGAGGCCCCTGAATATAGACGGTGTCTACGGTTTCCAGGGTGTAGGTGGCGTCGGGGAACATGGGTTCTAGGAGTTCGTGGGTGCGGGCAATCACCGCGGGATCTGCGCCGTTGATCTCTTCTACCTCGTTCGCGCCCAGGTGGTACACCACGGCACCGTTGGAGCAGATGGCGTAGGAGTCGAAGTCGGTCTGCTCGCGCAGGGGCGTGAGCCAGCGGCTCGGGCGGCCGGTAACGAAGACGATATCGATCCCGGCGGCGCGGGCAGCCTCAAGGGCGCGCAGGGTCCGCGGACGGAACCGGAAGTCGTGCCCGATGAGGGTGCCGTCCAGGTCGCTGGCGATGAGTTTAATCATGCAGTGTTTGCCTTCAGTGGTGGGGTGTATCGGTGCTGGGCAGGGTGCAGGGCTGGTTAGGGCGCGGGGCTCGTTAGACTGTGCCAGCGAGCCGGTGTGCCGCTATGCCGCCGGTTCCGCGTAGGTGACGGTCAGGAACGCGCGACCCAGACCGTGGCCGAGCAGGTTAAAGTTCACGACGGCGGGGCTGGCGTTCTCGTCAATATCGAGCTTCTCCACGTCCACGGCGGTGACGCAGAAGATGTAGCGATGCGGGCCGTGACCATCCGGAGGGGCAGCACCCAGGAAGCCCGCCACACCGGCGTCGTTGCGGTGCGTCAGAGCGCCGGCGGGTGCATCCGCGCCAGTGTCAATGCTGGTCACGTTGGCGGGAATGTTGGAGACAGTCCAGTGCCAGAAGCCGCTAGGGACCGGTGCGTCCGGGTCGAAGCAGGTCAGCACGAAGGACTTGGTGCCCTCGGGGAAGCCGCTCCAGGACAGCTGCGGGGAGCGGTCCTGACCGCCCGCCACGCCGAAAAGGGCGGAGAGCATCCATTCGGGGGCGGTGCCGCCGTCCTGAATGTCGGTGGAGGTCAGGGTGAATTCGGGCAGGTCGGGCAGGCCCGCGTAGGGTTCGCGGGGCAGGGGTGCGGTGCCGATGTTGGTCATGATGTTCCTCAATGGTGGGGTTCGGGTGGATATGGCGACGCCGGCGGACAGAGTGAGCTATCCGCCGGCGAGGCGTAGATTATTTAGCCGTTGAGTACGGCGTCAAGTTCTTCGCGGGTGGGCGGGTTAGCGCCCGCGCGGGAGACGGTGATGCCGGCTGCGGTTGCGGAGAAACGCAGCAGGTCGGTGATGTCTTCGGCGGTCAGTACGGCGACCTTGGCGCGCGCCTCAGCACCGGCGATACCGCGGTCTAGCAGGCCCGCAACGAGTGCCGCCATGAGGGAGTCGCCGGCACCAACAGTGTCCGCAACCTCAACGCGGTGTGCGGGCTGGCTGATGCCCTCGGGGTACTTCTTGGTGAAGGCGATGGGGCCGTCCTCGCCACGGGTGATGACCATCAGCTCGGCGCCGAGGTCAAGCCACGCGCGTGCGGTGTCGTCGAGGGAGCGGTCGGGGTAGAGCCACTGCAGGTCCTCGTCGGATGCCTTCACTACGGTGGAGAGGGACACGAACTTTTCAGCCCATGCGCGGCCCTCGTCGACGTTGTGGATGAGGGTGGGGCGGCAGTTCGGGTCGTAGCTGAGCAGGGCGCTGTCGCGGGCAGCTTCGAAGGCTGCGGCGACCACGTGCGCGCCGGGTTCGAGCATGGCTGCGATGGAGCCGGTGTGCACTGCGTCGGAGCTGCGTGCCAGTTCGGTGAGCTTCTCAGCGACGGAGTCGAGGGACCAGGTGATGTCGAATTCGTACTCTGCCGCGCCGTCGGCACCGATGGTTGCCTGGGCGACGGAGGTGCGCTCAGCACTGTGTTCGAAGGGCAGGGTCACCTGGGATGCTTCCAGGTGTGCGTCAATGCTCTTGCCGTAGGCGTCGGGGCCGTAGTGGCCGACGAAGTTGGTGGGGTGGCCGAGGCGGCGTGCGCCCACGGCTACGTTCATGGGCGATCCGCCGGGGTAGGCGCGGGTTTCTCCGTCGTGCTGGTGGACGACGTCTACGAGTGCTTCACCGATTACAGTCAACATGGTTTCAATTTTACCTATGTTTTCCCATGTCGTGGGGTGTGTTTTTGTGGGTATTTGAAGTGGTTTTACTTTTCCTTTTGAGGGCTTGTGTTGGCTTGCCGGGCGGGTGCAGGAACTGACTTTTACCTCTTCTGACTTTTAGCCCCAATATCACTAATTTTGAGGCTCTAGAGGGGTTCGCACGGGTTAGACTTAAACCGACGCCGGGTCTTTAACGCCCGGCACGGTATTGACGCGACAGCACCGTCGCGCCTACCCTCCAACGACGAAGTTAGGAAGAAGGTCATACGTGACGACTGCAACCGCTACCTGGGTTAACCGTGAGGCTACCGCAGAGGAGCTGATCCCCCTCATCGGTAAGCTGCACCGCGAGAACGGTGTGGTGCTGAGCATTCACGGCCGTAGCCTGGTCAACAAGTCTGTCATTGAGCTGCTGAAGCTGCACGATTTTGTATCTCACATTGATGGTGCACCTCTGAACCCCGCACACACCCTGGAGCTGGTTCGCGCTCTGGCTGAGCTGAACCTGGGTGCATGCTCGATTAACATTGCTGCTCTGCACAAGGCTCACCGTGAGGCTGGCTCCCCCGAGCTGTCCATGTGGCTGCCCGAGCAGCTGGGTTCCTCCGTGAACCACCAGGGCGACCAGCCTAAGGAGCAGGACGTTGTGCTGTACGGCTTCGGTCGTATTGGTCGCCTGCTGGCTCGTATTCTGCTGGAGCGTTCCTCCTCGCCGCTGGGTTCTGGCCTGAACCTGCGCGCTGTTGTGGTCCGTAAGAACGGTGACCAGGACCTGGTCAAGCGCGCATCCCTGCTGGAGCGCGACTCTGTTCACGGCCCCTTCAAGGGCGTTATTGAGGTAGACGAAGAGAACAGCACCATCATCGCTAACGGTGTTCCGGTTCGCTTCATTTACTCCTCTGACCCGACCACCGTTGACTACACCGAGTACGGCATCAACGACGCTCTGCTGGTGGACAACACCGGCCGCTGGCGTGACGTTCCGGGCCTTGAGCAGCACCTGAACCGCCCCGGCATTTCTCGTGTTCTGCTGACCGCTCCCGGTAAGGGCGACATGAAGAACATCGTGTTCGGTGTCAACGACAACGTCATCACCGATGAGGACAAGATTCTCTCCGCAGCATCCTGCACCACCAACGCGATTACTCCGGCACTGAAGGTTCTGGATGACGCATACGGTGTTGAGCGCGGCCACGTTGAGACCGTTCACGCATTCACCAACGATCAGAACCTGATTGACAACTTCCACAAGGGTGACCGCCGCGGTCGCTCCGCTGTGCTGAACATGGTCATCACCGAGACCGGTGCTGCAAAGGCTGTTTCTAAGGCTCTGCCGCAGCTGGAAGGCAAGCTGACCGGTAACGCTATCCGCGTTCCCACCCCGGACGTCTCCATGGCGATCCTGAACGTGAAGCTAACCAAGCCCGCAGGTTCCGCTGAGGAGCTGAACGAGCTGTTCCGCCGCGAGTCCATCGACGGCGAGCTGCGCCGCCAGGTGGGCTACTCGGATTCCCCCGAGGCTGTTTCCACCGACTTCGTGGGTTCCCGCACCGCAGGTGTTGTGGACTCGCTGGCTACCGTGGTGACCGATGACTCCGCAATTGTCTACGTCTGGTACGACAACGAGTTCGGTTACTCCTGCCAGGTGATCCGCGTTCTCGAGCGCATGGGCGGCTACGAAGTGCCCTCCTACCCCGCTAAGTAAGCTAACCCAGCTCATCTAGCACACATATAACAAACCCACCGGTACATATAGCCAATTGGCTATATTGCCGGTGGGTTTATTTATGAGGTTATATGCGCAAATAAGCGGTGCCGCGCAGAAGCTCAGAAGAGCCGCGTGAGCGACAAATTACGCCTTACGGCGGTACACCACACCCTG
>NZ_KV810705.1:0-4471 GCF_001812895.1 Rothia sp. HMSC069C04 | reverse complement strand
TAACTACGACCAAAGACACTAACCTATGGCACAATTTTTCGGCAGGGCACGGTAAAACAAAAGCGGCCCCGAATACTTGCGCATCCGAGGCGGCCTGCTGCAGTTATTTATATTCGGTTATTAGTCCCATTCACCGCGCAGAATCTGCTGAACGAATTTCTTGGGTAGCCAGAAGGAGTGCTTCGTGATGCGACGACCATCGGGTAGTTCGTCGGTATCCTTGAGCTTGCCTTTTCCGACAAACTCGCCAGGCTCAACTTCGTAGTAGGTCTGGGAGGCGTGAACCTTCGTAAAAAGGTATTCGTTCGCCTTGCTCTGCGGGAAGTCAGTGGAAACCTTAACGCCGTCCTTACCATTCGGCTTGACCGTTAGCTCAACACCTCGATTAATGATCTCCTTCGTCTCTTGCCATACCTTCATCAGTTCAACTTTCATCAGTTCAGGCTCGAGGGAATCGGGGAAACCCCAGAACTTGACCTGATCTAGGCAGAAATCACCGGTCTCATTCTCGCGGAAAACAACAAACATGAATTTCCTTGAGAAAATCTCGGTGTAAATATGGGATTCTTCCCACTCTTTTTCATTCGCTAGTTCAATAAAACGGTAGTTCTTAAAGGGAACATCCTCTTTAGGGAGCCCGTTTTTATCAACACGAATAGCGCGAATATTCATGTTTGCCTTTTTAAATTCGGCAGTACTATCAATATCCGAAGAAAGGCCTAGAATTTTCTGCACAAGAGTGCTGTTGCGGCCCTTGGATTTAAAGTTAACATCAAACTCCTTGCAGAGTTCTTTCTCGCTCTGGCCCCGGTATTTCAGAAGCTTTTCTTCAATAATCTGGGTAAAAGGCTTAGAGGTATCCCGAGCTGCTTTAGCGATACTCTCCTGTTCCTCCTGGCTAAAAACCCTGGTGCGGAGGAGAGTTGTCATGTAGCTACTCTTGAGCGACCAGGCGCGCCTATTAGCCAGCTCGGGGCCATAGGGCTGAGTAGTGCGGTCCTTGTCTCTGCCGGCACCCTTCCGGCAGGTTGAAAGGTACATGCCGTCAGATTCGGAAAGCTCGTGCGCGCGTCCCTCCAGGACTTTCTGGGTAATACGTTTATAGTCCGCAAGAATGGTTGGCATATCCTCTTCGGGCCAGTCGAAAAGGAAAGCCTTATCGGTGATAATCTTCAAAATATCGCGGGTCTTTTGATATTTATAAAACAGAAGCAAAATATTTTGGCACTTATGCCAAAGGTGCGTCTGATAAAAATCGTCTAGATTTTCCTCATGAAAATTAAACATGCTGAGAACTAGACGTTCTTTGGCGGAAATAGTGCCGTTCGCGTTGACTTTGTAAGGGGTCGTCTTGATTTCGAGCTTTGCTTTAGGAATATCGGGTTCCGGGGAATTGTTGGGCTTGATGCCGTAGAAGCATTCTTCGATGATATTGCCATAGATTCCCTTGGAGAGCTCGCTAATTTCCTTGCGAGTAGCCGTTGAGGGAGTACCCTTTTTCTTATCTTCGTAGGTTTTGTACTCAGAGTTCTGGAATTCTTCCAGGATGTCCTGAAGTGTGCGACCAACGAGCTTCTTATCTGTGTACTTGAGGATGCTATCAACGCTCGAATTGTCGTAATCGAAAATGTCCATAGTCGGTGTTCCTTCCGAAAGTAGAGGGGTAGCGGCGGTGCTGTTTCTTGCTTTCATGCTACGTCAGGTACGGCAGCTGCACTCTCTGGTTCGTCATGGGCTTTTCCATAACCTGCTTGATCTGAATAGCTGTTCTATGCTATAGTATCAGTATTCGAACACATTTACAAGAGGACTATAAGGACTACTGACTCATGGATCAGAAAACCACCAGCAGTAGCCAGCCTATCCGAGTTATCGAACTTTTCGCCGGTGTAGGTGGCTTCCGCTTAGGATTTGAAGGCTATAATGCCAACGGCATGACCTTGCCCTCCGCAGGCCCCTTCACGACCGTTTGGGCGAACCAGTGGGAGCCTCCGGGAACGGTTGGCCGCCAGTTCGCGGCACGCTGCTACCAGGAACGTTTCGGCGAAGAAGCAAACCTCGAAAACCGCGACATCCACGCCGTACTTGATGATGTGGAGGCGGGCCTCTACGAAATTCCCGACGCTGACCTGCTCTGCGGCGGTTTCCCCTGCCAGGATTACTCGGTTACCAAGCCCCTTTCGCAGTCGCACGGCATTGAAGGTAAGAAGGGCGTGCTCTGGTGGGATATTCACCGCGCGCTCGAACTTAAGACCCCCAAATATGTTGTTCTGGAGAACGTTGACCGCCTGCTAAAGTCACCCGCTAAACAGCGAGGCCGCGACTTCGCCATTATGCTCTCCTGCTTCTACGCGCTCGGCTACAGCGTCGAATGGCGCGTTATTAACGCGGCAGAGTACGGCCACCCGCAGAAGCGTAAGCGCGTTTACATTTACGCCGAACACAACGCCCCTGAATGGGATTTGTCGCGCCGTATCACCCACACCGGTATTTTGGCGGAAGCGTTCCCGGTCAAAACTGCAGAATCTGAGGGTCTTCTCTCCGTCTTCGAAGAGCTCAATGAGGCTGATGAGTTCACCATCTCCGATGACCCCTACTACGAGACGGAACACTTTGGAATTGGCGCTAAGACCTCACCCTTCCAGATTGCCGGTGTCATGCAGAACGGCACCGTGCTCACCAGCAAGGTAGAGCCCGATTACCGCGGCGAATTTAAGACGCTCGGTGACGTAGTTCTTCCTGACTCTGAGGTGCCGGAACAGTTCTTTATCGCCCCTGACAAGGTGCCTTCTTGGGAATACCTCAAGGGCGCAAAGAAGGAAAAGCGCATCAATAAGGCGAGCGGCTTTGAATACTTCTACACCGAAGGCTCAATGTCTTTCCCTGACCCGCTCGACCGTCCGGCGCGTACCATCCTGACCGGCGAAGGAGGCTCGGGTGCCTCCCGATTCAAGCACGTTGTGGTTGGTGATTCCGGTGCGTACCGCCGCCTCGTTCCCGATGAACTGGATCAGCTGCAGGGCTTCCCCCGCGGCTGGACTGACACCGGCATGAGTGACGGTAACCGTGCCTTCTGTATGGGTAACGCCCTCGTGGTGGGTATCCCGCACGAAATCGGTAAGGCTATCGCCCGCCGACACAACCAGTAAGACATAACCAGTAAAACGCATAGGAGGTGCAGTAGCCCGAAAGCTACTGCACCTCCTTTTGCATGCCCGGCGGCCTAAACCAGAGCAGGCCTAAACCAGCGCCTCATCAAGCCAGCTCAGACTTGAGCGGTGCTCATCCAACAGCTCAAGAGCTCGGTTAGGCAACTCAACCTTCAGGCGGGCACCCGCCAACGACTGATACTGCGTATTTCCCAAACCGGGGTGTAGAAGAAGAGTCCGCGAAGAGCTCACACCCACCAGCTCACTATCAAAGAGCTTATGCAGATCTTTGCGTAGAAGCAGACCCTCATCCACTCGGTGCTCACCCTCGCGCGCATAGCTGTACAGGTGTGCCGCATCCAGCGCCGCCGTGTGGCAAGCGCCCGTAAACGCACACATGCTTCCGAAGCGGTTCAACAGCTCCTGACGGAACTGCGGCTGGCCATTGCGAGCCTTGACGGTGCGCATCGTAAAACCGCCGCGAGGATTCACGGGAATCCCGCGGGCCTCACCAAGATTGAGCTGGTGAATACCCGAAGTGTTCAGACTTTCAAGCCAGGTGAGGACTTTCGCGGTATCGAGGGCAACAATGCTGTTCTGAGTGTTGTATTTGCCGGGTACGCTCAGCGCTTTGAAAGAATCCTTATCTGCTGCACCGATAAGCTCAGTCCAGGTATCACCGTAGTAGGCAATGAACCGCTGAACCTTCTCGGCTTTCTGCGGCGGATTCTTATGCAGACGCTGCTCGGGCTTGAGATTGTCTCTCCTCAGACACTTCCCATCGCAACGCCACAGCCCATCGGATTTGAAGGTGATGCGGCTGCTTCCACAGCGGGGGCAAAAAGTCATGACCTTATCAGCTTCGTATGACTCAATTTTTCGGATAACGGCTGATCCGAGAAGAATCGAATTATCTCGAATCAGCACGAAGTCGCCCTCTCGAACGTTCTTGTGGTTGGGAACTTTCGAGTCGTAGACATAACGGAATTCCAAGGCGTCATCGTAGACTTTGCCGCTGGCGGCGCTTCGGTTCTCTTCGTCGGGAACGGAACGTAGCAGCCACGCGTGGGGGAGCCGCATGTCAGTTGCGGCGTGTTTGCTCGGGAGGCTGAGGGTCGTCACCACGGACGGGAGAACGAGGTCCGGCAGTGAGGGCGTTGAGTTGTTGTCCATAGCAGCAGCCTAGCAGCCCGGGCGGTTTGCCGCTGCCCGGGTGGTCACCGGCTCACGGGGTAGGGGTGGTGGAATCCTGTAATTACAAAAATTCCGCCCTGTATCTTCCTCGAAAAGCCACATGTGTTTCGAGAAGCCACCAAAAACGT
>NZ_KV810704.1:0-49892 GCF_001812895.1 Rothia sp. HMSC069C04 | reverse complement strand
CTGTGGTGGTGTTGGATGGTGGGTGTGTGGTGGAACAAGGAACCTACCGGGACCTAACGACCGACCCCACATCACGCTTCAGGAAGCTCTTCGCCTCCCAACTGGAGGGGAAATAACCACGCAACATACCCGCACAACGTAGAGTTAAAAGCATGGAACGTATTGAATCTCCCGTCTACCGCAGGCTCGGCAACTCCGGCCTCGTCGTACCCAGCGTCGGCATCGGCTGCAACAACCTCGGCCGCCCCGGCACCCCCACCCGCACCCAAGAAGGCACCAACGAAGTCATCGCCGCCGCAGTTGACGCCGGCATCAGCTTCTTCGACATTGCCGACCTCTACGGCGCCGAACCCGGCCTCTCCGAAACCATGTTCGGCACCGCCCTCACCCAGCTCGGCCTCGACCGCGACGAACTGACCATCGTCACCAAATTCGGTCTGCCCGTCGGCGACCTCAACGGCAACGACCGCAACGCTCGCGGATCCCGCCGCTACATCATGCGCGCCGTCGAAGGGTCCCTCCGCCGCCTCGGCACCGACTACATCGACCTGTACTTCTACCACAGCCCCGACCCCAACACCCCCATCGAAGAAACCCTCAGCGCCCTCGACCAGCTCGTACGCGACGGTAAGGTCCGCTACCTGGGCCACTCCAACTTCTCCGGCTGGCAGCTCGCCCACGCCGAACACTGCGCCCATGAACTCGGCACCGAACGGTTCATCGTCGCTGAAAACCACTACAACCTGCTCGACCGCCGCGCAGAACTCGAAATCCTGCCCGCCGCACGGCACTTCGGCATGGGTGTGCTGCCGTACTTCCCGCTCGCTAACGGCCTGCTGACCGGCAAGTACCGCCGCGACAACATTCCCGCCGGTTCGCGCCTGTCCCACTCCAAGAAGAACGTGCTCGACGCCGCCAACTGGGACCAGCTCGAAGCCTTCCACACCTTCTGCACCGAGCGCGGCATTACCGAGGTGCAGGCGGCGTTCTCCTGGCTCGCACAGCAGTCGCCGGTCACCTCCGTCATTGCCGGTGCAACCAGCGCCGAGCAGGTGCGCGCCAACGCACAGGCGGCATGCCTGCGCTTCGACGCTGAGGACCTCGCCGCCCTGGACGCCATCTTCCCGGCACCCGAGAAGATCGCGCTGTTCTAAACTCCGGCTCCCTCTCAAAGGGACACTCAGGCGGTCGCACGTGTCGGCCGTAATATACGCTGAAAAATGTCCGTGGTGAGAAATAAATATCACCCGCCGCACGTTTTCGCTAGGATTAGGTGAGGTGTGTCTAACCTGACGCACCTCACCTAGCCCACTGACAGTGCTGAAGAACCACCAATGTCGGTGTAATCTCACCTAACCCCTCGGCATAAAGGACACCATGAGCGCACAGAGCACCGCCTCCACCCTGCCCCCTCTGGGCACCGGGAAGCACAGTCGATACCTCGGCATCATCGCACTCATCGCCACCTTCGGCGGTCTGCTCTTCGGCTACGACACCGGAGTAATCAACGGCGCGCTCGAACCCATGAGCCGCGAACTCGGCATGGATTCCACCGCCCAAGGCTGGGTCACCGGATCGCTCGCTTTCGCCGCCGCTATTGGCGCGCTCGGATGCGGCCGCATCTCTGACCGGTTCGGCCGCCGAACCACCATCATTGGGTTGTCCACCATCTTCTTCTTCGGCGCCCTGGCGTGCGTCTTCGCACCCAACGTCGCCGTGCTCATCACCGGACGCACCCTGCTCGGCCTGGCGGTCGGTGGCGCCTCCGCCGTGGTGCCCGTGTTCCTCGCAGAGCTCGCACCCTACGAAATTCGAGGCTCCCTCTCCGGCCGCAACGAGCTCATGGTCGTGGGCGGTCAGCTTGCCGCGTTCATCGTGAACGCCCTCATCGGCAACGTATGGGGCGAGCACGACGGCGTGTGGCGCTGGATGTTCGCCATCTGCACCCTACCCGCCATCGGCCTGTTCGTCGGTATGCTGCGAGTACCCGAGTCGCCGCGCTGGCTGCTGCGCGTCGGCAAGCGTGAGCAGGCGCTTGAGGTGATGAAGCGCATCCGCTCCACCGAGCGTGCCGAAGCTGAGATCGCCGACATTGAACGCACCCTGCAGGCGGAGGCAACCACCCAGAACGACGCGGCGGGTAAGGAAAGCGTGGGCGTGCGCGGCTGGTTTGTGCGCATCCTGCTCGTCGGTATTCTGGTCGGCGCGGGCCAGCAGCTGACCGGCATCAACTCGATTATGTACTACGGCATTAAGGTGCTCAAGGAAGCCGGTTTCAGCGAATCCGCGGCGCTCATCGCGAACATTGCGCCGGGTACGATTGCGGTGCTTGGTTCCATCCTGTCGCTGCGCCTGATGGAGCGTGTGCCGCGCCGCGTCATGGTCATTACCGGCTACAGCTCGACCGCGTTCTTCCACGTGCTGATTGCGGGCGCATCCATGCTTCTGCCCGCCGATAATGCGGCGCGTCCCTGGATTCTGCTGGTGCTCATCGTCTGTTTTGTGGGTGCGATGCAGACCTGCCTGAATGTGTCCACCTGGGTGATTATGAGTGAGCTGTTCCCGCTGCGCGTGCGTGCGGCGGGTATGGGTATTTCGGCGTTTAGCGGCTGGATGATGAACGGTGTGCTGTCGCTGGCGTTCCCCGTGATTCTGGGTGCGGTCGGTCTGACCGGCTCCTTCATCGGCTTTGCCGTGGTGAACGTGGTCATTGCGTTGCTGATGTTCCGCAACCTGCCGGAGACTCGCGGCGTGAGCCTGGAGCAGGTGGAGCGCGGCGTGATGGACGGCAGCATCTACCCCTCCGCAGGCAAGCGCTAGATTCGGCGGGTTTTAGGTATGAATGAGGCGGGCGGCCCCTCCCCGGTGGAGGTGTCGCCCGCCTCGCAATATGCGTTGAAAGACTAGTCTGCAGGGTTCTCTGCGAGGAACTCGTCGAGGCCGATGCGGTAGCCGTCATCTTCGGCGCGTGCCTTGCGAAGAGCCTCAATGTCGAGGAGCTCTTCGTACTCTTCCAGCAGCTTCAAATCTTCGTAGGAGATGAGCGCGGCAACAGTCTTACCATTGCGGCTGATGAGGGGACGTTCGCCGGAGAACACGGCTTCGTTGACCTTGGTGCCGAGGTTGTCGCGGAGTTCTTTAAGAGTCGTGACATTGGAACGAGTCCGGTGAGTGGTGACAGTCATGACTGGTTCCTTTCTGGGGTTTGTCCGTTAGCTCCGAGGATAGTTCCTGCGTAGGTTCTATCCAGGGGAGTTACTTACATGGTACAACAATGTAAAGTGTGTAAAAAGTGTACACTTTTTCTGCTAAGGTTGAGGGTAAGATTTTTAAAGCTCTGCCTGAAGGGTGCAGATGACTGCAAACCATGTCTCAAACCCCGCGTACCGGGTCGAATTGACGCGCAAAGCAGCGAAAGAACTAAAGAAAATCCAACGAGAAGACCGGACAGCCTTCGAGAAAATTATCGCCTGCCTCCGATTCCTTGGCGATGACCCATATATGACGGGAGTCAAGAAGCTACAGGGCGAAGAAGGGTACAGGGCACGAGTAGGGAATTACCGCGTTCTGTACACCATTGATAATGTCACGGTTGTCGTTGAGGTTTTCCGAGTTGCTCATCGGCGAGAAGTCTACCGCGGCCTGTAGTGTGAATACGGCGTGCTTCGCGCGCAAGCACTAGACCCGACGGTTTTAGGTATGAATGAGGCGGGCGGCCCCTCCCCGGTGGAGGTGCCGCCCGCCTCGTGCGTCTCGTGACCCGCCGCCCCTCGCCCCACCGCACTGTTCGTTGAAGGAGAAGCAAGGAACCCCTACCCTGCGCCACCAACCCATAAATGATACGGTCAAAGAAGAACTAATGGATTCACGTGCTGAAATGCACGCCCGACCCTGCACATACGCATCGCCCGGACGCCCGCATCCAGCACGCCACAACTCTATAACGAACACGGGTGAACAATGACTGAGAACGTACACAACGACTGGGACCTCCGAAGCGAAGAGGTCCAGAAGAACCAGGTAGCTGCCTACGACGCAATGCGCCGCCGTTGCCCCGTCGCCCACGACGAATTCATGGGCTACTCCGTCTTCAAAAACGCCGACGTACAGCACGTACTCGACCACCCCGAAATCTACTCCAACGTCGTCTCCACCCGCCACATCGCCGTCCCCAACGGCATGGACGCCCCCGAACACACCACCTTCCGCGCGGTCAACGACAAGTACTTCACCCCCGAACGCCTCGAAAAGTTCGCACCCGTCATCCGCGACGCCGTGAAGACCCTCATCGCAGAACTGCCCCGCGGCGAAGAAGTAGACGTCATGCAGGGCTTCGGTCAGGCATACGCAATGCGCGTGCAGAACGCCTTCATGGGCTGGCCCGCATGCCTCGAACAGCCCCTCACCGAATGGATCGAAAAGAACCGCGTCGCCACCCTGCGCCGCGACCGCGAAGAAATCGCTAAGGTCGCCCTCGAATTCGACGGCTACATCCGTCAGCTGCTCGACGAACGCCGCGAGGACGCTGCCGCCGGCAACCCCAAGGACGTCACCGCCGAACTGCTTACCGACACCGTGCAGCTGCCCGGCGAAGAACCCCGCACCATGACCGACGAAGAAATCGTCAGCCTCATCCGCAACTGGACCGTGGGCGAGCTGTCCACCGTCTCCGCAACCGTGGGCGTATTCGTCAACTTCCTGGCACGCAACCGCGCCGAACAGGACCGCCTGCGCGCATCCCTCGCCGACGGCAATGCACTCGACGACCGCAGCGAAATCGCCCTCGCCGTCGAAGAAATCATGCGACTCGAAGACACCCTCGTCACCAACCGCCGCATCACCGCCCAGGACACCGAACTCGGCGGCCGCACCCTGCCCGCCGGCTCCCGCGTGACCATCAACTGGGCAAGCGCCAACCGCGACGAGGACGCCTTCGAAGACGCCCTCACCTACAACCCGCACCGCGACCAGTCCCGCAACCTCGTGTACGGCGACGGCATCCACGTCTGCCCCGGCGCGCCCCTGGCACGCCTGGAACTGCGCATCCTGCTCGAGGAGCTGCTGCGCGGCACCGAGTCCATTGAGATCGCGGACGAGAGCGAGAAGCCCGCAACCGTGAACGCCGTGTACCCGGTCTCCGGCTACTCGGTCGTGCGCGCCATCTTCAACTAGGCACGATTCAGCCCTAAAAAGGGCGAGGCGCCGAACCCCTGAGAATGGGGGTCGGCGCCTCGCGCTGTTAAGAGTACATATAAGAGTGAATAGTAGGGTAGTGGTGGCCGGTATCAGCCGCGCACTATAGATAAAACGGAATATTCCAAGACGGCTATATAGCCTAGTGGGTTATCCAAAAATGAATTTAGCGGCCGGAACTCGTTGCCGAAGGTTTCACCGAAGAACCCGCAGAGCCGCTCGCAGACGCACGAGCCGAAGCACTCGCAGAAGCCTCCGCCGCAGCTGATGCCGACTCCTCCGGGGACAGAGCCGTACCATCCGCATGAACACCAGCCATCGCCGGAGTCACACCATTCACGAAGCTCAACTTCGCCTGCTTGAACTGGTACTCGGGAGAGCAGGTCAGCTTGTACTTCGAATTCGCCAGCTCGCGAATCGACTTCACATAATTCTGAGTCTCCTCATACGGGGGAACACCGCCGTACTTCTCCACAGAACCCGGACCCGCGTTATAACCGGCGAGAACCACATCCTGCAGCTCATCCTCATTGGAGGCGTACTTCGCCAAACGAGTACGCAAC
Source organism: Rothia sp. HMSC069C04 (assembly GCF_001812895.1). Lineage (NCBI taxonomy): Bacteria > Bacillati > Actinomycetota > Actinomycetes > Micrococcales > Micrococcaceae > Rothia > Rothia sp. HMSC069C04. The sequence goes on along the minus strand of NZ_KV810704.1, from coordinate 44,136 downwards.
TCACCCAGGTAGCGTGCCTGCGCCGCAATCGCATCGTGCGGGTTCAGAACATTACCGCCATTGCCGAAGTTGTAGTGGCCGCCGCTCCACGCATCATCAGTGAACTGTGCAATACCCTTAGCGCCCTGGTGGGACACAACGCCCACACGCCAGTGGCTCTCAGTCTCAATCTGCGCCGCCAGCACGCCGGGACGGAAACCCGCCACCTTAGAGCCCTCCTCGAAATCGGGTCGGAGAGCCGCCGGAGCATACGAAAGCTCCGTCATACCGCAATAGTCGTCATAGGTGGCTGCCAGGCCGGCAACACCGCCACCCAAAAGAACCGCAGAGGCAATAATCTGCCAATGCGCAAGTGCCCCGGCGAGAAAGCGAAGCGGGAAAGCTTTACGCTGCCGAGGGGAAGTCTGTGCGTCCGCCGAAGCGGGGATGTGGTTGTTGGCGCCCGTAGCGCTGCGCTCGGAAGAGGCGCTCGAAGTGCTATCTGCCATTCCTATAGACTAGCGCACCATGCCCGCTCCTGGCTAAGAAAAGTTCGCCCATGAGGCTAAAAGCATAGTTCGCCGTGGTGCGTGCAGGCTCCTGCCGGGGCGTGTGCAGGGGCTCTGGGCTGGCTCTGTAGGGGCTTGTGCGGGGCAGAAAGACGGTGCCGAAAGGCGGCGCAGAAAGACAGTGCAGAAAGACAGTGCAGAAAGACCCCGCCCGGCGCATCCATTCACAGGATGCACCGGGCAGGGTCGACCTCTCACAGGGCGCTAGAAGCGCCTAGCGTGAGGGTTTAGCGGGCAGCCACTACTAGCGATCATTGACTACTAGCGGTCAGTGACCACGATCTTGCCGGCGGCACCGCGTTCCATCTCCGAGAAGGAGTGATTCACGAACGTGTACGTGCCAGACTCTAGGAACTGCATCTCCACGAAGCCGCCCTGAGCGGGCGCCAAATCGAGTGCCTGGCTGTGGCCGTCACGGCTACCGAACGCATCTGCGCCGCGGCGCATCAGGTAGCCGCCCTCCTTGTAGACGGTGTCGAATTGCGAACCGACCACGTGGAAGCTCGTGCCGTGGTTCGGGCCCGCAGCCATCACCCAAATACGGATACGCTCGCCCTTCTTCACCTGCAGCGGCTTCGCCTTGTACTGGGTTGCGTGGCCGTTGAACATGGTCAGCGTGGGGGTGCCCGCCGCGATCAGTTCCGGCGAGTTCTCCGCCAGCTTGTTACCGTCGGAGGCGGTCTTGCCGGTGTCGTGCAGGTACGCCTCGCCCTGAACCATCACGTACTCGTGATCGACCGGGTCAAGGTCCGCCGGGTCGATAATGACCGCGCCGTACATGCCCTGGGTCATGTGCAGGCTCAGCGGGGCGGTGCCGCAGTGGTACAGCCAGATACCGGCACCCTTCGCCTCAAAACGGTAGACGAGACGCTCACCGGGGGCGATGGTCTTCATCGTGTTATCGGGGGAGACCATGCCCGCGTGGAAGTCCAGCGAGTGGCCCATCGTGCCGTTGTTGACGAGTGTAATTTCAAAAATATCGCCGACCTTGCCGCGCAGAATCGGTGCCATGTTCTGCCCGTTGAACGTCCACATGTGAACGGTCACGCCGGGTGCTACCTCGCGGTCGACTTCCTCAACTTCCAGGGTGACCTTGCGGACGGTCTTGCCGTTCACCTGCGTGGCGGTGTTCGGTGCCGGGATGTTCGGGTCGCGGTACTTGTAGCCGCTGCCGGGCGCTGCGGACATGTCAATCCTGCTGTTCGCAACGGTCATGAGGGTCGGGGTGCTACCCGACGCGGCGTGGTTGTGAGTGCCCGTAGAACCGTGGTTATGGCCGCCCTGCGCCACCTGGTTTGCGGAGGCGCCGGTCGCCTTCACCTTGAACACCATGCCCAGGGAGCGGTGACCCGCCACGGAGCAGTAGCCTTCCTGGTCGGCGGTAATGACGCCGGCGTCAACGGTTTTCGTTTCGCCGGGGTTGATGGTGCCGGTGGTTGCGCCGTTGTCGAAGGTCAGGTCGTGGGTCATGCCCTCGTCGTCGTTGGTGACCTCGACGACCAGGCGGTTACCTGCGGGCACCTCCACCTCAGCGGGGGTGAAGCGGTAGTTGCTGGTCGCCTTCACCTGCACGGTGGTGGTCTGACCGGTCGCAGCCACAGAGCCCGCCGAGGAGAACGACGGCAGGTTCAACGCGGACGGGTTCACGGCGAAGCCCAGCAGGAACGCCATGGCAACCGCGAGTGCCGCCTGGAAGCTCTGCTTGGCGTGCGGGACGGGCTCCGGGGTGAGCGCCTCCTGGTTGAAGACGGGCTTCTCGCCGCGGGCGCGTGCTGCCATCATTTCCTTGCGGGTATTCACGGACGCCTTCACGCCGCGCACCATCAGCGGAATGAACGCCATGAGCGCCAACGCACCCACGATAGCGACGGCAATCTTAATGGACTGGCCCACCATGGAGCTGGGCATCATGAAGATGAGCAGCGCCAGGTTCACGGCGGTCACGCGGGCAGCAGCAAAACGGCTGAACTCCTTGTTGGAGGCGCGAACCACCGCAGGGCCACCGCCCATACGCTGGGGGAGCAGGTAGCTCATCGCGCCGAGCAGCAGCTGCAGCAGGAAGCCAACCACGAAGATGGGGGTCACGGCGCGCATATCCAGCTGCGCGAAGGGGGTGGTCGCCACCATGTACGCGGTGGCCGCCACACCAACAATCAGCCAGAGGAAACCCATACCCACGCTCATGGGCGGGTACTCGTTCGGGCGCTTGGTGCGCAGGGTACGCACCATCACCCAGGCGACAATCAGCAGGGCAACCAGGTAGACGACCAGGCCGGCTGCGGCGAGCGGACGCATCCCTAAAATCGCGCCGACAACGGTCAACGCTAAGCCACCGCACATCAGGTACAGGGCGCGCAGACTGTGGGTGAGCGCCTTATCCACCATCTTGGTGCGCAGCATGGTCGGCCAGAACGTCACCAGCGTACCCACCGCGGTAATACCGACGAAGCCGAGCACGTTCACTGCCTCGTGCGCGAGCAGGAACTGCGAATGCAGGGTGCCGGACAGGTTCGGGTAGGCAATCATGCCGCCAAACGCCGCACCGAGGGGCAGCAGCAGCGCCGCAACAATGTAGAAGCGAATCGTCACACCGAACCGCGACGGTAGAGCCTGACGCACCTGCTTCAGCAGGGAAATACCGTGCCAGGCGACCATGGAGCCCACAATGAGCGCACCAACCACGGTGGCGGCGTAGAGGCCGGGCACGCTCAGCTGACCGACCATGCCGATCATGAGCAGGAGGATACCGGCGTTCAGAATGAAGATGCGGCGCACCTGGGTTCCGCGGTGCTCGTCAGGAATCTTGATTTTCATGAGCGCTTCGGTGAAGTGCTGCGACCAAATCAGAATCGAGTTCGTAATCAGGCCGAGGGTGATAATGTGCACCATCAGCCAGCCGCTATTCGGAATAAACTTGTGCAACAGAAGTACGCCGACAAGGGTAAACATCCAGTGGGAGACCGGCTTGGAGGCGCGACGATGCCACGTACCGCGACCGGATGCGCGGCGTGCAATCTCTTCGGGGGTGAGGTTCGCGCCGGGCACATCAGCCGGACGCGCGCCAATGCTCAGGCCGGAGGAGCCGCCTCCGGAGACGTTTACGCCTGCGGGCTTGCCGCTCGTGTTCTCACCTTCGGGTGGGGTGCCGAGATGTTCACTCACGTGATCACTGCTTTCACTGCTGGTTGTTCGTGGACGTCGGTGTGCGGGTCGGCACCCGGTACCCCTGCGGTGGGGTGGGTGCCAATAAGCCCATTATATTGCCCGGATAGTACCAATTTTGAAGACATGACGTGCATATGAAGGCGGCTCATATCGTGATAGTTGTGCCTGCGCGCTCGAGCGGTTCTCCCCCTGTGAACCTGCTCCCCAATGCACCTTTCACAGGTGCGCGCGATAAACTATTAGGATTCCAAAATCAGATGCCCGCCCACCCTACGCGCGCATCCGCCGGCACCAAGGTAAGGACAAGCACCTCGTGACAAGGACTGACTCCACCACCCCCATCTGGGGAAAAATCGCTATTGTGGCACTCATCCTCATTGTTGGCGGTGGATACGTCATCAAAATGCTCACCAACCCCTTCTCCGGTATGGACTTTTCCATCTACCGTCTGGGCGCAATGACCATTTTCGATAACGAGGGCTTTACCCAGGACCTATACTCCCCGACCCTGAACGATCACGGCGTCATCAAGCCGCCGTTCACGTACCCGCCGTTCGCGGCGATGCTGTTCTTGCCGTTCGCTTTTATTCCGCTGGAAGTCGGCAAAGTCATTATGGTCATCGGTTCGGCTGTGGTGGCGTGGTGGATTTCCACGATCATTTACAACTACGTGAATGCGCGCGGCCGCGAACTGCCCCTGCAGCAGTACTTTGGTCGTGCCGGCACGATTGCGATGCTGACCATTCTGGTGGTGGCGGCGGGCCCGTGGCAGCGCACCCTGGACCTGATTCAGATTAACCCGTTCATTACGGCGCTGATTCTTGCCGATTTTGTGCGCCCGGCGACCCGCGTGCCGCGTGGCGTGCTCATTGGTATTGCGGGCGGCGTGAAGCTGACCCCGCTCGTGTTTGGCCTGATTCTGCTGGTCCGCCGCGACTGGAAGGGCATTGCGACCCTGGGTGCGACGTTCTTCGGCACCATTGCGCTGGGTTTCATTCTGATGCCTAAGGACGCGCCGGAGTTCTGGTTCTCCGCGCTGACGAACCCCTCCCGTGTGGGTGGCCTGAACTTTGTGGATAACGTCTCGATTCAGGGTTGGCTGCTACACTTCGGTCTTTCTGAGAGCGCCGCGAAGCCCGTCTACTACGCCCTGGCGCTGGTCACGATTGTGCTGACCGCCGCGCTGCTGTACCAGCTGGAACGCCGCGGTGCCGCGCTGGCGCAGGTGGCGGTGACCGCCTCCTTGATGGTGGCGCTGTCGCCGATTAGCTGGTCGCACCACAACGTGCTGCTGCCCCTGCTGGCTGCCGTGTTCATCATGGACGCGTTCCCGACCTATTTTGCGGTTCAGCCGGCGTGGCTGCGGGTGACAGCGACCGTGTTCGCGGTGGTTGCGGTGTTGGGCCTGTACCTGTCGCCGATTAGGATTGCGTCCTGGTTCCACGGTAGCGCTGATGGTTTGGAGCAGCTGGCTCCGGGCGCGTTGGCGGTTTCGGCTATTCCCGCGTTCTGCCTGTGGGTGACGATGACGCTCTGGTCTATTGCCGCCCTGAGCGCGCCGGTGCGTGGCGCGAAGGTTGAGCCCGTACAGTACGGTTCCGTGCGTAGCGACGCGCCTCTGGGCTGGTGGGGCGCCCGTGCACTGGTGACCCAGAGTGCCCTGGTGACCGAGAGTGCCGAGTCTGTGCGTGCCGCTGATTCTCGTGAGGCAACCGCGTGAGCCGCGAGAAGAATCGTGAGAAGAATGCCGAGGCGGTAGCGCCTATAATCCCATGGGCTTCGGCTGGCTCTACTACTGCACCGGTTGCGGAACCGGCTGCTGAAAGCGCTGTAGAAAGCGCGGAGCCTGCCGCATCCTCTGTAGCCACCGCGGAAAAAGCGGCAAAGGAAGAAGCCGTCAAGGAACCCACCACAGAGCCCGCAAAGCCTGCGCGTCCCTGCTTCTTTGACCGCATCCCCGGTCTGCGTAGCGGCGCTCTCTGGGCGCACCTGCTGTTCATCCTGGTTGCCCTCTACGCCTTCGACTACGTGACGCACGCGGCGGCTGACGATATTTACGTCTACCGCCTGGGTGCTGTCTCCCTCGCGGATGGCCCGGACGGCTACCAGCTCTACGGCTTCCGCACGCGCGGCCTGCCGTTCACCTACCCGCCGTTTGCGGCGTTGCTCTTCTACCCGCTCGCGTTCCTCACCGAACCGCAGAGCATGCTGCTGATTACCGCCATTATTTGCGCGCTCAGCTACTGGTGTGCGTACCTGCTGTACTCCTACGCGCGTAGCCGCTCGTGGCGTCTGCCGCTGCAGAAGCACGTGGGTCATTGGGGTATGGTGTCGCTGATTGCGGCGCTGATTTGGATGTGCGGCCCGTGGCGTTTGACCACCCATTTTGGGCAGATTAACGCCATTATTCTGATGCTGGTTCTTGCCGATTTTATGCGCCCGGCAACCCGCGTTCCGCGCGGTGTGCTGCTGGGTATTGCGGCGGGTATTAAGCTGACCCCGCTCGCGTTCGGTCTGCTACTGCTCATGCGTAAGGACTGGAAGGGCATCGCGACCCTGGGTGCGAGCTTCGCCGCGACTGTGGGTATCGGCTTCCTGGTGATTCGTGAGGAGTCGTTCACGTTCTGGTTCCACGCGGTGCGTGACACTTCGCGTGTGGGCTGGTTCAGCTACTTCGATAACGTGTCGATTATGGGTACGCTGACCCACGCGGGCCTGCAGCATCATCTGACGGCGACCGCCCTGTCCGTGGTGCAGGTGGCGTTGACTCTGCTGATTGTGCTGGTCACCGCGGTTCTGCTGGTTCCGCTGATTCGTGCCCGCGCGCTCATGGCGCAGCTGGCGCTGACCGCGTTCATGATGCTGCAGATTTCGCCGATTAGCTGGTCGCACCACAACACCTGGTACCCGCTGATGCTCGCCGCCGTGGTTATGGAAATCTTCCCGCTCATGTACCAGCGGGTCAGCTCCTTCGTCTTCACGCTGGCTGTTATCTTGGCGACTGCGGCGCTGGTGGGCATGTACATTTCGCCGTTCTGGATTGTGCTGGCGTTCTCCCCGCACTTCAACGCGGATCAGATTCTGATGGTGCCCGAAGGCTCCCTGGGCCTGATGGCGGGCACCATGCCGTACCAGCTGATGTACCTGTTTATTCTGGTGACGTTCTTTGTGTACCTGGCGAATCGTCAGCTGGTGGAGCGTGCGGCACGCGCCGCAGGTGACGAGCTGGCGGAGGCGAAGTACTCCCGTTAAGGCGGCGGGCGCCTCCAGCAGGGTATAAAACCTCACCGGGCATAAAAGTATCCCCCGCACCCATCACGGATGCGGGGGATACTTTTATACCCAGCCTGCTGACCTAGTCAGTCACGCTGTTAGTTAGTGCCGATGCTCCAAGTAATGTTGGAGTCGGTACGAACCTGCATGTAGCTCTTGTTGCTCTGAACCCACTGCATGCTGCTCTTCACGGTCGGAATGGTCGAGGAGAAGAACGGGTCGTTCTTGGTCGCGTTCAGAACGGTGAAGCCGCGGGTGGTCGGGCCGCTGGTCTGGAACTCCATGGTTGCCTCGGTGCCTTCGTAGGTGAAAGCGTAGTAGTTCATGGTGCTCTGGAACTTCTCACCCTTCTTGTAGTGGGGTGCGGAGTCTGCGTCGTAGACGCGGATGGTCCACTCGCCCTTACCGGTCAGCTCCAGCTTGCGGGTGGGGGTGGAGTGGCCGCTCGCGTCAATCCATGCGGTGCCCTTGAGCTCCTTGCCGTCGTGGGTGGAGTCGAGAACGCTCAGACCTGCGGTGATGTTGCCCTTGTCGTCACGGCTGGTGATGAAGGCGTTAACCACACCGTCTGCGGGCTTGAACTCGTAGTAGAGCAGGCCTGCGGACACATCGCCCTTGATCTTCTCAATGTCGATGGTGTCCTTATTATCGGCGACGGTCTTCTTGTATTCCTTGAACTCACCCTCGGGCATCTTCGCTTCAGCAGCAGCAACCGGCGCTGCGGAAGAAGCGGAAGTACCTGCTGCCGCGCTCTCAGATGCGGGCGCTGCGGAAGAAGCCTCAGAGGATGCCGCCGCGGAGGAAGCCTCAGCGGAAGTAGCCGCCGCGCTCGATGCTGCAGCAGAGTCGGAGGTGGGGTTCGAGCTACCGCGCGGAATCAGCATGACAATCGCCAGGATGATGACAATCAGCAGAGCCAACGCACCGCCGATAACACCCCACAGCTTGGTGCCGGAGAGCAGGCCCTTCTTCTCGGAGCCGTCCTCGCCGTTGCCCTGGTTGCCGGGCTCGGTCATGTAAGGGTTGCTGAGCGCTACGGTTGCCTGGTCCTGATCGGAAACCTGACCCTGGTAGGGCTGCTGAGCGTTGTACGGCTGACCCTGGTAGGGGTTGCCCTGGTACTGACCGCCCTGAGCGTTCTGACCCTGGAAACCCTGGTCCTGGTAGTTGCCACCCTGGAAGTTCTGGCCCTGGAAACCATCAGCCTGGTTCGGCTGGAAACCGTTCGGTGCCTGACCCGCCGGGATGAACTGTGCGTTCTGGTCACCCTGCACGTTCTGACCGGGCTGCACATTCTGGCCGGGCTGTTCCGAGAGGTTCACGGTACGCTCGGACAGGTTGACGGTGCGCTCGGTTTCCGGGGTGTGGAACTCAACGAGCGGGGAGTTCTCGATGGTGTGGGGAGCCTCTTCGGTGGAGGCGGGAGCCTCAGCAACAGGTGCCTCAGCCGCGGGAGCCTCAGCGACCGGCTCGACTGCCGGCTCAGCGGCAGCGGGTGCCTCGGGGGCAACCTCGGCGACGGGCTCAACAACAACAGGCTCTGCAACAGGTTCGGGAACGACCGGCTCAGAAGCGGCAGGCTCAGAGAGCGCGGGCTCGGCAACCGGAGCTTCAACAACGTGCGCCTCAACGGGCTGCTCGGAAGCAGCCTGCTCAGCAACGGGAGCCTCAACAGTGGGCTCTTCAACTGCGGAAGACTGGGATGCGAGAACCTGCTCGGGCAGAGCGGTGCCGGTCAGCGGAACCTGAGTCAGGTGACGCATCGGCTTGGGCTCGGAGGACTCCTCAGCGGACTCAGCCTGGGACGCCTCAACGTGGGGTGCCTCTACCTGCTGCGCCTCAACGTGGGATGCCTCAGCCTGGGGTGCTGCCACCTCCGGAACCTCGACGACCTGCTCACCTTCGAGCTCAGCGGCGAGCTGCTCCAGGTCAACGTCCTCAACGGTCAGCGGTGCCGCAGCCTCGGCGGGCTGCTCAGCCTCAACAGCGGGCTCAGCAACTACAGGCTCAGCAACCTGCTCAGCGGGAGCCGCCTCAGCAGCGGGCTCCTCGGGAACCAGCGGCTCAATAGTAGCCTCTTCAACCTGAATGGGTTCGGGCTCGGGCTCTTCGACCCACAGCTGCCAACCTTCAGGAACGGGACCCCACGCGGGGTCAGGACGCCACGTAGGAGTGGGGGCCCATCCAGCAGGAGGAGCGGGCCAGTTGGGCGGCGGATTGAAGACGAGTGCCATAAGAAAGCAGCCTTTCTGGTGCTGAAAAAACACCCCGGAAGAGCGGTCATCAGCGACTATGTGTATGAGCGTATTATCGCTACAAATTATGGCATAGGTTCAGAAAATGAACCCCGTGAATGGTGGGTTTTTAGCCTTATTCACGGCTTTTTCAATGGTTTTGGAACATTCCGTATCAATCAGTACTTGAAGGTTTCCGTATGCCCGGTCACCATCGAGCCCGCGGAGGCTAGGATTAAAGAATGAACACGACACCGCCTCCCGCACCCCCGCAGGTAGCCGCCGGAACCCCCGCTGCTCCTGCGCCTGTTGCAGGTCTTGCCTACCACCGTCTCTCCCACGCCGACCCGAAATCCCGCTGGTTCTCACCCCTGCTGGAAGGTCTGCTCGGCGTCGCCGTATTTATTGGCCTCAACCTGATCATTTCAGTTGCCCTGGCTGCGACGATTATGGGTTCGGGACTTTCCCTCCAGGATGTAGCTACGAACCGCGCCGTCATTATGGAACACCCGGCGCTGTTCGCGCTGACGTTCCTCTCCCTTATCGCGATTGTGCCTTCGCTCTTTCTGGCGCGCCTGGTCGTGGGTCCGAAGCCCTGGGGTCTAATCCATTCGGTGGCGGGTCGCCTGCGCCGCTCACTGCTGCTTCCGTACCTGGGTTTGAGCTTCGCTGTCTACGGCATCTACTACGCTGTGATGCTGGCGTTGAGCGGTGAAACCCTGCCCGAATACCGCTATTTTCAACCTCCACAGGTTGAATTTTGGGTTTATGTGGCGATGATGCTGCTCCTAGTGCCCGTGCAGTGCTACGCCGAAGAGCTCGCCTACCGCGGCTTCAGATGCAGATGCTGGGCCGCTGGCTCCGCACCCCCTGGCTGCCGATTGTGCTGCCCGCCGTGCTGTTCATGCTCTCCCACGCCTACGACCCCTGGGGTCAGAGCACGATTCTCGCGATGGGTATTTACGCGGGTTTCCTCTGCTGGTACACCGGCGGTCTGGAGGCCTCCATCAGCCTGCACGTGGCAAATAACGTGATCCTGATGCTGCTGTCCATGGTGGCTGGTCTGGATCCGTTCGCCTCCGAGGGCGTGACCCCCGTGGATGCACTACAGGGCATCGCCCTGGAAGGCGTGTACGTGGTGCTCGCCTGCCTGATCTTCAATGCGCGCGCTCGCCGCGGCGAGGTTTCACGTGAAACACAACCGCTCAAGGTTGATAAATAGGCTATTTGGCGGGTTGTTCTAGCTCAGCTACCCCGGCCCGCCCGCCCCGCTCCATTCGAGCCTCACCAGGGCTCATACTTCACGCCGCGTGGACTACCAGCCCCGGTCACCCCATCAACACCCAAGAAAAGGTAGGGTTAAACCATGACTGTTGATGCTGTAAAAAATATTGAAGACCTCGCCGCATTCGTGGCGGAGTCGCCGGTCTCTTACCTCGCCGCGCGCACGGTAGCGCGCCGCCTGCAAGCAGCGGGCTTCACCGAGCTTGTAGAGACCGAAGCATGGGACCCGCAGATCGCAACCGGCCGTCACTTCGTCGTCCGTGACGGCGCGATTATCGCCTGGGCTGGCGGCGCGAAGGCGCAGAAGGCAAGCGGTTACCGCGTGCTGGGTGCGCACACCGACTCGCCCTCTCTGAAGGTCAAGCCTTCCTCCTCCATCACCACGAAGGGCTGGCACCAGATTGCCGTCGAGAACTACGGCGGCGCCCTGCTGAACTCCTTCCTGGACCGCGAGCTGTGCGTGGCGGGTCGCATCACCGTCATGGAGGACGGCGAGCTGAAGGACCGCCTGGTGCGTACCGGTCCGATTGCGCGCATCCCGCAGCTGGCGCCGCACCTGGACCACAAGCGTAACGAACTGGTGCTGGACAAGCAGTTCAACATGTACCCCGTGTGGGGTGTGGACCCCGCGGAGAACGACGTGCTCGACTACATGGCGAAGCACGTGATTGACGGCGAGCCGGTCGACCCGCAGAACATCGTGGGTTACGACCTGTTGTTCGCTGACTCGCAGCCGCCGCGCCGTTTTGGTGCGGATCAGGAGCTGTTCGCTTCCGGTCGCCTGGATAACCTGTCTTCGGTGCACGCGGGTTTGACCGCCCTGGAGCGTTACGTTGCCGATAACGCGGACGAGCAGGCCACCGAGACCGTGATGCTTGCGGCGTTCGACCACGAGGAGCTCGGCTCGGAGTCGCGTAGTGGTGCGGCTGGCCCGTTCCTGGAGGATATTTTGGTGCGCCTGTCCGCTGCGCGCGGTGAGAGCACAGAGGAGTACCGCCGTTCGGTGGCGGCGTCGTTCTGCCTGTCGGCTGACGCCGGTCACCTGGTGCACCCGAACTATCAGGGTCACCACGACCCGACCGTGCAGCCGCTGCCCGGTGGTGGTCCGTTGCTGAAGATTAACGCGAACCAGCGTTACGCGACAGATTCGGTGGGTGCTGGCGTGTTTGCCGCGGCGTGCGCGAAGGCCGGTGTGCCGTATCAGGAGTTCGTGTCGAATAACAATATGCCGTGCGGCTCGACGATTGGCCCGATTACGGCAACCCGCCTGGGCATGCGCACCGTGGATGTGGGTATTGGCCTGCTGTCGATGCATTCGATGCGCGAGATGTGCCATGTGGACGATATGGCGTACATGACGCGCGCGGTGGAAGGCTTCTTCCGCCTCTAAATTGAACCCCGCTGAGGTATGAACAGCTGGGGAGTGGGCGCCGGGAACGTATGGTTCCCGGCGCCCTTTGACTTAAGCTGAACTACAAGTATTTAGCTGCGTTGCTATTAGAAACCTCGAGCTCAACATGTAGGTGTTGGGGAAGACTCCGTGAAGAGTGACGAGGTAAGAAGTAATATCTGGGTTTTCCTCATACAATAGAGAGCAAGTAAGAGTAAACGCTAGATTGAATTTCTAAATATTTTGTTCTTCTGAGGAGAGAAACTTTATGGAGAATCTCGATACTAATATTGACCCAAATATTCCAGAATCACGGGATAGGATTGCTGCATGGGTTAAAACAGCGGGGGATAAGGCAGAATCACAGGGGCTAGAAGTTAAACGTAGTCTTGATTTTTCTAGAAGTGAGCGCAAGAAATCATTTGCGAAAATAACTAAGTTTATTTTGGCATCCGCAAACCGTGACCAAAATCAGGCAATGAGAGACTACCAAGGGTATGGAGTGATGCTCATTGGTGTTACCCAAGATGAGGTACGTGGTCTTGAAAATGTACCGGAGCAGCATGAGTTTGAAGGAGCTGTAAAGAGCTATTTTGGATCCGCAGTTCCAAAGTATCGCTTTGTGCCTCATACCTTCGAGGGTAAAAATCTTCTGTTTGTAATCGTTGATCCGCCAGTGAATGGGCAAGAGATTTACATATGCTCCGGGAGTTACGATGCTGATAAACGTGTTGATCAGCTTAGGGATGGTGCGATTTATTGTCGTGAATCAACGCAAACTATCGAGGCAAACTCGGTTCAACTTCGCGACATGATTAATCGCCTACTTGGCGGAAATATAACAGTTGATATGGGTATTTCTCGGTTTATTAGATTTCCTCGTATTGATGCTGAAGTGCTTAAAGATTTGTATTCTCAGTCGATGAATGAGTATGCTGAATCTCTCGAAAGAAAGATTAACAATGAGCGCAGGTTGGCTGAATCAAAGAGTTTTAATTTTAAAATCCCATATTATGATATTCCTGGTACTCGTGTATCCAACGAGGATAGGGTTAATGCATTGCAAAACTATGAAACTCGTCTTGAAGAATGCTTTGAGAGATTACTGAGTGTGGTTCTTCCTCCAGTTTTGTTTTCAATTAGAAATAATGGCACTAAGGGATTGAAAAATCCATGTATTGAATATAAATTTCCGGGTGAGGTCTATTTGTTGGAGCTAAGGGATGATGAGGAATTAATGAATTCTGATATTTTCCCATTTCTCCCTCGTCCTTCAGGGATTCATGCCATCTATAATTTCCATCCCTCCTTGTTCCCTTCAAATTTTGAAAAAATTAGCGACTCTGGCGTGATAAAGTGGAAACCTGGTTCTATAAATCCCGGAGAAAAAGTAACATCATTTGAAGATAAAGTTGGGATTTTTATGGTTGGAAATAGTGGGGATTCGGCTATTCGATATTCCATTACGGACTCTAATCTTCAGCGACCCATTACTGGCGAAATTAATGTAGATATAGGTGAGTTAAAAAATATTAGTAATTTGCTCAGTGGTATTGATTCCCCTATATGTAAATGATAAACTTTTATGAATTCTGAATAATGAATGGTAGTTTATAGACTTCTTGGTTGAAATTGCATTAAGGGTGCCGGGAACGTATGGTTCCCGGCGCCCTTATTTTTTAAGGATTTTTTCGGGGTATCTACCCCTTGAATAGGGTCTAGTTGTGCTGTAAAGTAACCCACAATACGTTATACACGTGTTGCACACTACTTGTTTTTGAGAAGTTTTCACCAATGATGGTGCACCATCAGCTCGTCACCGGCGTAGCGAGCGAACCCCAACATGAAAGGCGGTTCCCATGTTCTTCGATATTTCTCTGATCCCGCTGGCGGTTTTGATTATTGTGGGTCAGCTGAAAAAAGCACCACCAAGGTTGCTAAACAACCCCAGCTATCAGAAGGAGAGGGAGCAGATGCGAAAGCATCTGCGCATCCTGGATGTGCTCGGCGTGGGTTTTGCTCTTGCCCTGATGATTATTCAGTGGGGTAACCCCGCGTTATCGCTTGCCTTTCAGGCGTTCGTTATTTGGGTGGTTCCCCGGCAGCTGTATAGGCTCTGGCAGAAGTTCAATGTGTCGCGTGGGATGCTCTTCGCGTGTGCTGTAGCCCTGATCGTTATTGAGTATGGGTTGGTGTTCCTGCCCTAACCTGCACCCTATAACAGTTGTGGCGGTGACCGAACAACGGTCACCGCCACAACTATTTTTAGGACTGGAAAGGGTTAGATTAGACGGGGTTGTCGGGGCTGGGCAGGGTTACCACCTCAGGCCAGCGCGTATCCTGAGCGGCCGCACGGTTCACGTCGCTCTTCTGCTTCACATCGGCTGGTGCCTGCTGCGCCCACGCCTCAAAAGCAACAATGTAGTTCTCAGGGTAGTTTGCCGCGAGTAGCTCCTGGCGGGTCGGGAAGTACTCCTTACCCTCTCGAATATCGACGTAGTTGCTTGCCTTGTAGGGGTCTGCGCTCTGGATGTCAGTGCGCGGGCCGGAGGCTACCTTTCCGCTTGCCACGTTATTGTCATCGATAGCGCGCACCCACGCCGCGGCGTAGGCGTGATCGGCCTTGTTCTTCTCGTACAGTGCCAGGCACTCGGCTCCTGCTGATTCAGCTTCGGCGCGGGTGGGGAAGTTCGCCTGGTTGCGTACAACATGCCGTGCGGAGACGTAGGAGGGCAGTGCAGTACCACGGTCGGCGCTGAGGGCTTCCTGCTGCTTGAGGGTTTCAGCTTTCGCGGCTTCGTCAGGTTCAAGGCAGGGGGTGGAGGTCTTCTTCGCCGCGGAAGAGGAAGCGGACCCGGTGGCGCTTGAAGCTGACGGGGAGGAAGTCACAGTCGTGTTCGAGGGTGCGGGAGTGTTTGATGCCGTGCTGGTGGAGCTACCGCAGGAGGCAAGAAATAGGGGAAGAATCGCCAGTGCGGCACTGCGTCGTAGACCGCTGGAACGGAACGAAAGAAAAACAGGGGTGTGGGTCATGAGACCACCTCACAAGAGGGATGGAACGATATATTGCGTCTAAACATACCCGAATATTTGATAGATGGTCAATGGAAAATATCATCTTAGTTTAAAACCAACACTCTAGACGCAAGATGTGCAACCCAGTAGTCTTAAAGTTCTGACCTGCTTAAATATGTGGTAGATGGGGTAAGAGTGCGGAGATTTTGCGGGTCACTTACTGTTTTAGCTTTGGTTTTGGGGCTTAGTAGATAAGAAAAACAACATTGAGGCTATGTATTCGGTGTTCCGCTACTAGCGTTTTATGCTACTGAAAGGAAATGGCATCATGAATTCTACTTATAAGATGTTTGCCGTAAATGAGAAAATAATTTTATATATCTTGTTTCTCATTGTATTGCAATTTTTCTATATTTTCCCAACTAGCCTGTATATAGAGTTCAATGGATTTGTCTCGCCATGTGATAGGTGGCAAAGTGCATATTTCGACTATATACCCTTCTTTGTGGTGGGAGTTGTATCAGCTAGCTTATGGCAGACTTTTAGTATGTGGCTGGGTGTAAAGCTTCGCATAGGCATTTTTTGGATTGCGTCGCTATATTTAGTTTTTAAAATGTATGGGACTTATGAAATTTTAAAAGGCAATATCTTAAGTTCATGTAAAGTCCCTACAGAATATATGCATGGAATATTGTGGCCATATGATCTACAGGCATTCATTCTCTGGGGTCCCGATATTATCTCATGCGTTATTTTTATAGCAGTTTTTATTGCATGTTCTAAGCGTAGCTACTGGATACCAACCCTCGCAGCTATAGCCGCATTTGTTGTGCAGTGCGTCATCTTGGTACTGCTCTGGGAATACGTTAGGGGACTTATCTATTTCCTCCTGCAGTAGCGTTGGGCCGTTGAGGTGCAGGCTTTTACGGAGCTGGAGGTTGCGCCATCGGCACCCTAACCGTGCTCCTCCGGGCATGTTGGCTTCCGCTGATTATCAGGCAAATAGCAATATCTAGTGCTGGTGTTTTAGTGACATATTTGCCTCAAGAGCCCGGTGGCTTGCATGTTTACGCAAGTCAAGGCGCTGAACAAACTTGTTTATCGATTTTCTTCCGAGATGTTGGATTTTAAAAAATAAACATATTTTTCTCTTGACCATGTATCAAAACTGCCCGTATAGTGAGGGTCAATTCGGTATGTTCCAGCCCACAATGAGGTGACATCATGACCCTGAATTCCAGGACCTCGAACCCCCGCTATAGCGCACTGCGATACGGTGCCGCTCTCTTAACCCTGCCCCTGTTCCTCGCCGCCTGCGGTGGTGCAAACACCGCGGCAAGCAGCACCTCCTCACCCTCCACGGCGAGCGCCTCAGCAACGGCAAGCACCACGCCGCACATCAGCTGCTCCTCATACTCCGCTGAAGATCTCGCATCAGCAGAAGCCGCCAAGCCCGTCCCACGCACCGATGAACAATACCCCGCGTACATCCAGTACCGGCACATCCTCGCAGACGGCGCCCACATCATTGAGCCCAGCGAAATCGACAGCAAGTGCCACGCCGCACTCAAAGCAGGGCGGAGCACCCTCCCTGAATACGTTCAAAACATCGATGCCTACAACGCTCAGCCCAGCGTCGGACTCACCGACCCCTTCGCCGGTAGCGAGTACCGAGACATCAATGACCGCAACGAATTCATCCCCCACCGCGCAGACCTGGAAGAAGCCGCCTACCCCGAGATGATTATTCGTCTCTACGAAAAGTGGTACGAGGCAGCCCCCGCAGACATCAAGACGCTCAGCGACGGCAACCGTGCACGATTCCTCGCCACAAGCGCCTACCAGCAGTGGAAGGCCCAGCCCCAAACCCCCAGCAGCTCCCGCCCATAAGTCCACTCACGCATAAACCCGCGCAAAAAGAGTTGTGGCGGTGACCGAACAACGGTCACCGCCACAACTCTTTAAAGGCTCATTACCGGGCTTATTTTTTGGGGGAGGGGCTACTTGCCCTTCACCTCGCGTGCCAGAGCCAGCAGCTCCTCATGTACCGTCGTATCGCCCGTAACCTCCGGGTGGAAAGAAATACCAATCAGGTTGCCCGAACGCACACCCACAATCTTCCCCTCATGACGAGCCGTCACCTGCACACCCTCACCAGTGCCGGTCACAATCGGCGCACGAATAAACGCCGTATCAATAACCACCTCATCACCGGCAGGGGTCAGCCACGGCAGGCGCACCTCCGCAGAATCAACCTGCGAACCAAAAGCGTTACGACCCACCGAAACATCCAAAATACCCAGCGACTGCTGACCCGGTGCCGGATCATCAATACGCTTCGACAGCATAATCAGGCCAGCGCACGTACCCAGAGTCGGCATGCCCGAAGAAATCGCCTCAATCAGCGGCTCACGCACACCAAAAATACGGGTCAGGCGGTCAATCGTCGACGACTCACCACCCGGCAGAACCAGCGCATCCAGACCCTGAAGCTGCTCACCGGTACGCACCCAGCGCACCTGCGCACCCAGGGACTCCAGCATCAGCGCATGCTCACGCACACCGCCCTGCAGCGCCAAAACACCAACCGTCAAACCCTCACCCGGCAAAACACCGGTAGGCTGAACCTTCTCAACCATCACCGCTCCCTTCAGAAAATCAACAAAAACAAGGAGGGTGGGACCCGCCTCAGCGAACCCCACCCCCTCATCAAACACTCACCCCAAACGTGGGGTGCGCGCACGAATTACCAGCCGCGCTCCGCCAGGCGGTGCGGTGCCGGAATGTCAGCAACGTTAATGCCGACCATAGCCTCACCCAGGCCGCGAGAAGCCTCAGCAACCTTCTCCGGGTCATTGTAGAAAGCGGTAGCCTTCACAATAGCCTTCGCACGAGCAACCGGGTCGCCCGACTTGAAGATACCGGAACCAACGAACACGCCGTCAGCACCGAGCTGCATCATCATTGCAGCGTCAGCGGGGGTAGCCACGCCACCAGCGGTGAACATGACCACGGGCAGCTTGCCGGTCTGAGCAACCTCACGAACCAGCTCGTACGGTGCAGCCAGTTCCTTAGCCTTCACGTACAGCTCATCGGGCATGGTGTTGTACAGACCCTGCAGCTCAGCAATCTGACGCTTAATGGTGCGGATGTGCTTGGTCGCCTCAGAGACGTCACCGGTGCCAGCCTCGCCCTTCGAGCGAATCATAGCGGCACCCTCGGTGATGCGGCGCAGAGCCTCACCCAGGTTGGTAGCACCGCACACGAAAGGAACCTTGAACTGGTGCTTGTCAATGTGGTTCACGTAGTCAGCGGGGGAGAGAACCTCAGACTCGTCAATGTAGTCGACCTTCAGGGTCTCCAGGATCTGAGCCTCAACGAAGTGGCCGATGCGTGCCTTCGCCATGACCGGGATCGAAACAGCATCAATGATGCCCTCAATCATGTCCGGGTCAGACATACGAGCCACGCCGCCCTGCGCACGAATATCCGCGGGAACGCGCTCGAGAGCCATGACGGCAACAGCGCCAGCATCTTCAGCGATCTTAGCCTGTTCGGGGGTGACGACGTCCATGATGACGCCGCCCTTGAGCATGTCGGCCAGGCCGCGCTTAACAAGCGGGCTGCCGGTTACGGTGTTGTTATCAGTCATGACCTTATCTTCTCACGTTCTGAGTGTTCGCGCGCACTCACGGGGTCGGATTTTCTGTTCTCTGACACAGTACGACCCCAAGTTCACGTCAGAATGACACAAAACGTCATGAAAAGCGGTCAGGGTAGGGCGGTTCATGGGCTGAGCAGGCCCGGCTGAGCAGACCCGCCGGATGCACGCAGGTCGCCTCCCATAAACTCACACCCCGAGCGGCCATAAGGCAAGATTTTGCTCACGGTGAGCATCTACTCACCCGCACAGAACATCGGTAAAATACAGAAGCTACGCCCGCACTCGTCCTCATGCGGAAGCCTCACGGCCCAGGGAACGAGCAAAACATTTTGGGCACCCTGGCACCCGCACACTCGCGGACATCAGCCGTCTATCAGACGCACACCATGAACCAGCCGCCACATCCAAAAGGAACACACCAAATTGCTTGAAGTCATCATTGCCCTATCGCTGGCAATTCTTCTGGGTAATATCCTCGCCCATAAAATACGGATAACCCCCGCCATTGTGCTGATATTCATTGGCCTGGCTATCGGCATTATGCCCGCCCACGAACTGCACGAAGTTCAGAGTATCGGCCTGCCGCCGCACGTCATCCTCGAAATCTTCCTGCCCATCATGCTCTTCTGGGAAGCCCGCAACACCTCATGGCGTGAAGCGCGCGCCCGTCTGCGCGGCATTCTGCTCTCGGGCACGGTGCTCGTAATTTTCACGGCGTTCGTTATCGCCTGGGTGCTTCACACATTTATGGGCGTCTACCTGTGGCATGTGGCGCTGATTATCGGTGTGGCGCTCGCCCCCACCGATGCTGTGGCCGTGGCAACGCTCAACGGCAAACTCCCCAAATCTTCCATCACCACCCTTAAAGCGGAAGCACTCATTAACGACGGCACCACCCTAGTTCTTTTCGCACTCGCCCTGCAGCTTGCGGGTGGTCATGAACTTACCCTGGGGACTGCATCCGGAATGTTCTTCTTCTCGTTCCTGATTGGAACTCTCGTTGGCCTGGCCGTCGGATGGGGTGTAGATAAGCTGCGTGCGCACATCGGCAACCCCATGAACTTCAGCGTGTTCATGTTTACCGTGCCGTTTATTGCTTTCTTCCTGGCTGAAGAGATCGAGCCTTTTGAGGGCATGAAAGGTTCCGGAGTGGTGGCTGTGGTGGTCGCCGCTTTCTACCTGACCTATCGCGGACCGGATACCATCAAACCCCAAAACCGTTTCTACGGTCTGCCCATCTGGTCGTTTGTCTCCTATGTCATGAACGGTGCGCTCTTCGTGCTCGTGGGTGTTCAGCTGCCCAGCGCCACAGCGCCTGTGGATGATGTTCTTCGTGAATACAACTATGCGTGGGCTTTGACGTTCGCCGTGATTGTGGTGGCATGGCTTGTTTCCATTGCGGCGCGTTTTATTTTCCTGCACGTCTCGATCGGTATTATTCGTGCCCTTGACCGTTCAGAAAAGCAGAAGCAGCTGCGCACAACTTTCCGTGGCCGTGTAGTGAGTACCTTTGCGGGACTGCGCGGCGGTGTTTCCCTCGCGGTGGCTCTCTCCGTGCCGACTGATGTTCCCGCGCGTGACTTTATTATCTTTGTTGTTGCGGGCGTGGTTCTGCTGTCGATGGTGGTTCAGGGGATGCTCCTGCCGCTCGTTATTAGGTGGGCGAAAATTCCGGTTGATACCACCGAAGAAGATGAGATTAATGAAGCAATCCGCACGATCATTGCCGAGTCCTTCGACTCTGTGGCTGAGATCGGCCAGGAAATTGGTGCACCACAGTGGATTATCGACCGCATTGCCGACGAACAGATGTACAACGCGAGTATACACCGCAACCTGCACGCCGTTCGTAAAGACGGTGCGAATGCGCCGGAAGAAGCCCGCCGCATTATTGAAGCGGGCGACCTTGAGAAAGAGCTGCGCCTGCGGCATTTGGAGAAGCAACGCAGCGTGCTCAAGCGCCTGCGTAATGAGCGCATAATCGACACGAATGTGCTCCACGCGATTCAGGAAATCCTGGATATTGAGGAGGTTCGCGTGCTTGGTCCGGTTGAGCTCGAATAGCTCACACTCCTACATGCGATACGTATGAGGCGAGGCGCCCCACCCCTAAACGGGGAGGGGCGCCTCGTTACTTTTTTGTCTAAACCCCTAGCCCAACCACTACGTGGAAACGGTACAATACACTAGCCCGTTTTTTGTGCGGACCACGCTTCTTACCGCGCGCCGGACACGACACAGACCAGAACCACAGGAACCTATGACGTCCCACCAGACTGAAAACAACGCGCCCAAAAACGGCGCACCCAACAACACCGCACCCTCCGCAGGACACGGCCCGCACGGCGCCCACGGCGCAAGCGAAGATCCGCAGAACATCTACCTGCTCAAAGACGCCCCCATCCTCAAGGCGCTCCTCTCCCTCGGCGTACCCATGGCACTCGGCCTCGCCATCACCAGCATCTACAACGTGGTGAACTCCTACTTCGTCGGCCACTACGGCAGCGTCGAAGAGCTCGCCGCCACCGGCTACGGCGTGCCCGTCTTCGGCGTCATCATGGCAATTGCGGGCCTGTTCGGTCTGGGCGCCTCCACCCTCGCTTCCCGAAAGCTTGGCGAAGGCCAGCCCGCACACGAAATTCACCGTGTCACCTCCTTCGCCCTCTACTCGGCGCTCGGTGCCGGTATCGTCGCGGCGGCTATCGGCTTCATCCTCGCCGACCCGATCACCAGCATCATGGGTGCATCCGGCGGCTCCTACGAACCGACCCGCATTTACGTGCACCTCATGTTCCTCGGCGCGCCCCTCGCTATCGGCATGTTCACCCTCGAACAGCTCGTCCGATCCGAAGGCTACGCCAAGCAGTCCATGTACGGCATTATCGTCGGCACCGTCGTCACCTGCATCTTCGACGTGCTGTTCATCGCCATCATGGGCATGGGCGTCGCCGGTGCCGGTTGGGCGATGCTGCTGGCGAACGGCGCATCCATGCTGTACTACCTGCTGTTCCTGATGCGCAAGAGCGAGAACTTCTCCGCAAACATCCGCGACTTCTCCCTCGACCCCGCTATCATCAAGCCCGTGGTCGCGGTCGGTGCCGCCGAGCTCATTCAGAGCCTCAACCTGATCTTCGCCGCCCTGCTGCTGAACAACCTCGCCGCCTCCTACGGTGACGACACCGTCGCGGCGTTCGGCCTGGCAATGCGCCTGAACATGGTGCCCGAAATGCTCTGCATGGGCCTGTGCATGGGCGGTATCCCGCTGTACGCCTACGCGTACGGTGCCCGCAACGGTGCCCGCGTGAAGGAGGCGCTGCGCACTGCAACGATTCTGTCTGTGGCAACTTCCGTGGCGCTCACTATCCCGGTGCTGATTTTCCGCCGCGAACTGCTTGCCGTGGTTGGTGATGAGCGCCTGGTCTCCACCGGCGAAGAGGTCTTGGTCGCGCTGATGCTTGCCGCCGTGTTCAACGCGGTCAGCATCGTGTTCGTTTCCTGGTTCCAGGCGGCCGGTAAGGGCGGCCCGGCAATGCTGATGACCCTCGGCATTGCGCTGCTGTTCTTCCCCGCCGTGTACTTCGGCAACATGTGGTTCGGCTTTAAGGGTCTGACCTGGGCGTTCCCCTTCACTCAGGTGCTTGCCTGCGTGCTGGGTCTGGTGCTGTTCCTTGCTACGGGCGGCTCGAAGGTACCGCCCGCTGAGCCTGAGGTAGAAGCTGAAGGTTCTGAGGAGTCTGACGCTCAGGCTGCCCAGATTTCTGGCGCACAGCCCGAGCAGAAGGCGTAGTCCTCGGTCTGCGAAAGCATAGTAAAAGCCCCGGACTCCCACCAAGGGAGCCGGGGCATTTACGTTAGTTCTATGGCGGTTAAAGCGCTAGTGTTTCGGCGCTAGTTCTTCCACCTAGTTCTTCCACCAGGAATCAAAAATCGTCACCGGAGTAGTGCGCTTATGGCGGCTACGCAGGTAAATCTGCTCCAGCTTCGCAGCGGCCGCCTCTTCGATTTCCTTACCCTCCAGGTAGTCATCAATCTGCGGGTAGGTCAGACCCAGCTCATCCTCATCGGTACGGCCGGGCACGCCGTCCAGCAGGTCAGCCGTCGGCGGCTTAGCCCACAGACGCTCAGACGCACCCAAAACACGCAGCAGCAGCTGGTTCTGGCGCTTATTCAGACCAGCCAGCGGCAGCAGGTCCGCGCCGCCGTCACCGAACTTCGTGAAGAAGCCGGTAATGGACTCCGCTGCGTGGTCGGTGCCGACCACCAGGTAGCCGGGGTCGCCAGCAATCGCGTACTGGGCGATCATGCGGGCGCGCGCCTTCACGTTGCCCCTGTTGAAGTCGCTGATCTGCTCGCCGGTCGCGGCAGTGTAGGCGCTGTCGAAGCCGTCCACGGCTTCGGCAATGTTAAAGGTCAGGGAGCGGGTGGGCTGGATGAAACGCAGCGCCTCCTGCGCGTCCTCTTCGTCGTGCTGCACACGGTAGGGCAGGCGCACCGCCACGAACTCGGTGGTGCGGCCGCGCTCGTTGAGGCGGTCCACCGCCAGCTGGCAGAGGCGACCCGCCAGGGTGGAGTCGATACCGCCGCTGATGCCCAGTACCAGGCCGCGGCTTCCGGTGGCTTCCAGGTAGTCGCAGATGAACTGGATGCGGCGCTCCACTTCTTCGCGTGCCTGCTCTTCGGTCATGTTGGGCTTGACGCCCATTTCACGGATGATCTGTGCCTGTAATTCACGCATGACTTAAGTGTACGCTCCACCTTATAGCCCGTGCGGTGAACCGCCGAGGGAGGCGAGGTAGTGTTCCACACGGTGCGTTCAGCGCGGCGTACGCGGCGGGTTCAGTATCGTTTCAGCCCTGAAAATACACAGCATACTCACCGGTAAAAACCCTGTGCGACAACCCGTGCGGCTGTTAGCATGAACATACGGTTCAAATACCGTTCAAAACAGCCGGTGATGAGGGAAAACGCCCCCACACCCAATGCCACAGAACACGTCAACCAAGGACGGTGAAGACAGCACCATGGCAAAAACAAAAACTGAACTCTACGACGAGCTCGTAGACATCGAAACCAGCCTCGAAAACCACCCGCTCACCTCCGGGAAAATAGCGGAGGCGAACATCCTCGTCGAGCAGATGAAGGAGCAGGGCGCCACCCAGGAAGAAATCAATGAGGCACTCATCCGGCAGGGGCTGCCTTCCCTCGTGGAGATCGGCAAGAGTACCTTGACGCAGTCTTTCAGCCTCTGGAAGCTGAGTCACCGCAAGTCCAAGGTGGAAGCCGCCATTGAGAAGCTCAACCGTAAAGAAGCCCGCCAACGCTAACTAGGCCGCCTCGGGCAGAGTGAGGCAAGCAAATACCCCCGGCAGATGCGTACGGCATCCACCGGGGGTATTTCTTTCAAAGGAATATCAGTGGCTTAGATTTTCAAAGACGCTCTCATAACGGTCAACGAAGTCCGCCGCCGCGTTCAGAAGCTCCTCCTGGTCGAGGGCGTCCCGAGTAGCTGACAGCGTCTCATCCTCGCCGTTCTGAACCTGTAATTCACGCATAACCTAAGTCTACGCCGCAGACATAACAGCCCACAGAAAGAGCCGTGTCGGGGCAGAAAACTCTACCCCGACACGGCCCTCACATCCGCATCCGACTAGCGGTTATTCAGCACGCGCACGTTGTAGCGGTGCAAGAACGCCGCCATCGCGCCACGCTCAATCGGCTGAACCGGGCGGAACGAACCATCCGGCCAACCCGTCGTAATCCGCTGATCGGCCAACCACGCAATCTCGCGGTAGAACTGGCTGCCGGTCGACACGTCGCTAAACGGCGATACCGCAGGAGCCGAATATGCCGGCGAACCCGCGTAACGGTAGAAGAACGCCGCCATCGCGTCACGGTTCACCGCATCATTCGGGCGGAACGTACCGTCAGACCAGCCGGTCGTAATGCCGCGGGCGCGCATCCACTCAATCTCCTTGTAGAACGGGTGGTCGCGCGGCACATCCTTGAAGCTCGGGGTGCTCGGCGCGGTGAACTGCGGCGAACCCGCCATGCGGTAGAAGAACGCCGCCATCGCGCCGCGCTCCACCGAACCGTTCGGGCGGAACGTGCCGTCCGGGTAGCCGGTCGTAATACGACGCTGAGCCAGCCAGTTAATGTCATTCACGAACGGGTAATCTGCCGGAACATCCGTAAAGTGCGCGCTCGCGGCGGTAGCCTCAGAGTTCGACGAGACACGCAGAACCTGCGCACGCTCACCCGCAGCACCGTTCACGCCGGACAGGTCGCCGGTCGCATTGTGCATGTGCAGGAACAGTGCAGAAACGTTCTTCGCGTCGCCGTTACGGTGCGCCACCAGCTGCGCGGAGGGTGCGTCCACGAACAGGTTCGGCACGCCGGCAGACTCGCCGCTGAACCACAGCTTCGGCGCCGCATAGTTGAACACCACCGAATCAGTCGTATCAACCACGGTCGTAGCGGAGAACGCGCTCGAAGTGGTCACCGAGTACGAAATCTCGGTCGACTCAGCCTCGGGGTCCAGGCCCAGAACGCTCAGCGGAACAGTCATCACCAGGGTGTTCGAATCCATGATGTTGGTGTCCGTATCACCCCAGGTGCCGTTCAGCGGGTACAGGGCGTTCTCGATAGCCTGCCACTTGCCGTTGCTGCGCTTAGAAACCTTCACCAGCGGGTAGTCCAGGCCCTTCTCACGCACCGTCTGCAGACGGTAGTCGCTCGTGCCGTCCTTGTTGGTATCAACGAACACGTAGTAGGTGCCGCGCGGGGTCACCTCCTGCCAGTTACCCCAGGTGGAAATACCGAAGGACAGCTGCGCCTCGGAGGTATCCGCACCGGCAGCCTTCAACGCCGCCACATCCGAGGCGGCACCCACGTACTGCAGGTCCATGCGGGAATCCGAACCCACACCCAGCTTCGCGGTCGGGATGCGCGGGCTCGAAGCGCCCAGCTCAAAAGCACCCAGCAGGGAGCGGTAACCGCCCTGATCCACCGCGGTACCCTGCAGGGTCAGGGCCTGCTCGGTCGCGCCGGACCCCTCCGCGTCGAAGGCGATATCGGAGCCAGCCACACGCATCGCGGAGACAGGCTTCGGTGCCACATGCAGCGGCATGCGCAGGGTCTTCACCGCAGCCGAAGAGTCAGCATCGGTCAGGATCAGGCGGCCCGAAGCGCTCGCAATGTATTGGCGGGCACCCGAAATAGTGACCGCACCGGTCGAGTAGTTCACCGAATCCTGGGTCGGGTACATGGACGGGTCGCGAGTCTTCTCCAGCTTCGACGGGTCAATGCGCACCGTCACGGTGAACGTTGCGGTCTGACCGGCACCCACAGACACGGACTGCGGGTAGGAGAACTCCACACCCGGGATGCTCGTGCTGCCCTCATAGTTCAGGGTGTAGGTGTGCGCCACCGAGTCGGTGTTCTCAACGCTCACGCGGTGCTGCAGGGTCTGCACACCGGCGTTCGGGGTGTACTCGAGCACGCCGAAAGTGTCCGAAACCTGTTCGGGGCGTGCCGCGTTGAACAGCAGCACCTTGCCGGCTACAGCAGCCGGGGTGTTGATGCGGCCGGTACCCACACGGTCCACCGCGTAGGGGTTGCCCCAGGCGTCCTGCATGTGGTGGTCGGCGGTGTTCATGATGACGGTCTTAAGCATGCGCGGACCGTACTCCGGGTGCGCCTGCATGATCAGCGCCGCAACACCGGCAACAAAGGGCGTGGACATGGACGTACCGGTCTTCACGGTCGCCTCGGTACCGCCGCCAACCAGGATCGAGGAAATGTTCGTGCCCGGTGCCGCAACGTCCGGCTTCGTGATGCCGTGCGAGCCGTGCAGGCCGCGCGCGGTCGAGGTGTTCGCCTGATCCAGCTTGCCGTTCTGCACGCGAATCGACTCGCGCAGGTTCTCGCCGAGCTGCAGGGTCAGGTTGCCCGAATCAATCTGGGAGGAGAGACGCTCCACCTGGCTCTTGGCCAGGCGCACGCCCGGAATAGCGGAGTTGCCGCCGATAGCGGTGTCGCCCACCTCCGTGTCGGAGGCGATGACCACGCCGGTTGCGCCCGCCGCCTGCAGGTTGTCGAAGCGTACCTTCGAACCGCAGGGTGCGGTGCCGTCAGCGTCCGCCCAGTCGATGAGAGCCCACTTGCCCTTCAGTGCTGCGGCTTCCTCTTCGGTGAAGGCTTCGCAGGCGTAGCGGTTGCGGGTTGCGGCACGCACCACGGTGCCGCGCAGCTGCTCCTCGGTCGCCTTCGAGTAGTCGAAGCTCACCGAGTAGTCGCCGTAGGTGTCCGCCTCGTTCGCGGGGGAGAGAATCTTCACGCGGTCAGCCATCTGGGTCGAACCAATCGAGTTCGCCACGGTCAGGCTGTAGGCGCTGGTGCCGGGGCCGCCCGAGTTGGAGTAGGTGTCACCCACGGCGTTGTAGTTGTTGGCGTTACCCGCCGCGACTACGGAGAGGACGCCCTCGCGGTAGAGGGAACCGACCGCGTAGTTCACGGTCTCGTCGAACACGCCGAACTCGTTGCCCAGCGACAGGTTCGCGATGTCGGCGCGGTCCGAGAAGTCGCCGTCATCGTTGGGGTCGAGCACGCGGTCCAGACCCAGGGGAACGAACGCGGTGGTGCCCTTACAACCGAAGATGCGCAGGCCAATCAGCTGGGCCTCCGGTGCGGAGCCCGGGCCGATCTTCATGTCCTTGAGTTGCTCTTCGGTGAGCTTGGAGTAGTCGCCGCGGAAGGTCGAGCCGTCCGCGTTCACACCGTAACCCGCCGCGGTACCGGCCACGTGGCTACCGTGGCCGCCGCAGTCGAGCGGGTTGTTATCCGGGTGGGGAGTGGAGGTTTCCTTCTTACCGGAGTTGTAATCGTCACCGACCAGGTCGTAGCCGCCAAGGAACTTCTTCGGATCGTAGGAGCCCTCGGGAATCGTGTCGGAAGCCTTCGCCTTCTCGAAGGCTTCCTGCGTGCCGGGGCCACCCAAATCGGCGTGCGTGTAGTCGATACCGGTATCGAGCACCACAATCTTCACGCCCTTGCCGGTGTAGCCGGTGGAGGCGGGGTTCGCCGGGCTCTTCGCCCACACGGAGAGCGTGTCCGTATCAATGAGGGTGCCGCTGTTCTGCGGTGCCATGTCCTCAATGATGCTGATGCGTTCCACATCGTCGCGGTTTGCGAGCGCACGAATCTGCTCGACGTTACCGTAGAGCGCCACGCCGCGCATCGTGTTGTGGGTGGTGTACAGGACCTGCGCGCCGGATTCCTTCGCCGCGGAGGCGCCCTGCTGCTGCACGCTGGCGCGGATTGCCTGCACCTGTGCTTGCGCGTTGACGGGTGCCTGCGCGCGGGAGCGGACCGCGTCCGGCTGGGTCTGGGCGTACGCGCCCTGACCCTTGAATCGGACGAACACGGCGCGTTCGCCGGTGGCGCCGTCCAGGCTGGGGGAGAGAACTTCGTTGTTGTTCTCGCCGGTGCCGGTGTTCTGGTGGGGTGCGTCCCGGTCTGCGCCGCGTACTACGCCCGGTGCCGCGTAGGCGGCGGTACCGAACGGTAGAGCGGTCAGCCCGAGGGTGAGCCCCAGGGTGAGTGCGCCGCAGCCGCGTGCCAGCTGCTTGAGGCGGCCCGGCTGTGTGTGCCGGGCGGCTCGCGCGGGGGTAGCTTCAGGGAATGTTGCCACTGAATGCTCCTTTTTAGTGATGGTGCGTTTCTTAGCGGTTTCTGCACCGAGGTTCTGCGCGGAGAGTTATACGCCGAGAGTTCTACTCGGAGAGCTGTACGGCAAGGGTTCTGCACCGAGAGTGCTACGGTGCGTCTGCACTGTGTTTCCAGTGCGCCTCCAGTGCGTCTGTGCGGCGTAAACGTCAAGGTTCATGCCGATGGTGAAGAAACCTTCACTTATTGTCTCAACGATTCTTTATATAACCTAGTCAGACTCGTATTACGGAACATTACGCGTAAATAGAAAGTACCCGACCACAGAAAAAGGGAGCCGCACCGCCGCAGATAAACTGCAACGGTACGGCTCCCTCGGTAGAACCTATAGGTTCTTAGATTCCGGAACCCTAGAATTCAGGTTTTTAGATTTCAGGGCTTTCCTTCAGCACACCCGTGCTGTAGCGGTACACGAACGCCGCCATAGCGTCGCGGTGCACCGGCTCCACGGGGCGGAACGAACCATCGGGCCAGCCGGTGGTCACGCCCTGCTCAGCCAGCCACGAGATCTCGCGGTAGAACTGCTTGTCGGTCGGAACGTCCGTGAAACGAGCCTGCGCGGGGGCAGTGTACTCGGGCGAACCGGCGTAACGGTAGAAGAACGCAGCCATCGCGTCACGGTTCACCGAACCCTCCGGGCGGTAGGTGCCATCGGGCCAGCCGGTCGTGATGCCCTGAGCCTTCATCCACTCAATCTCCTTGTAGTAGGGGTGGTTGAGCGGAACATCCGAGAAGCTCGGGGTGGACGGTGCGGTGTACTGCGGCGAGCCGCTCATACGGTAGAAGTACGCAGCCATGGTTGCGCGGTCCATGTTGTTCAGCGGGCGGAAGGTGCCGTCCTGGTAGCCGCGGTCAATCTGACGGGCAGCAATCCACGTGATTTCACGGTAGAACTGGTTATCCGCCGGAACGTCGGTGAAGCGTGCATCGTGGATGGTACGAGCCACCTTCACGACCTGCGCACGGTCGCCAGCGGCAACACCGTTAGCGGTCTTACGGCCGCTCAGGTCACCGGTCGCGTTGTGCATGTGCAGGAACAGAGCCTGACGCTCCTTGTTGTTGTTCTTGCGGTGAACGGTCAGCTGACCGCCGTCACGGTCCACGAACAGGCCGGGCACGCCCGACTCCTCACCGGTGAACCAAACACCGGGGTTGAAGGGGGAGTACTCGATAGCCGAGGTGGTGTCCACGTAGGAGTTACCCTCGTTGTGCCAGGTGTCGGTCTGTACCGTGTACTTGATGCTCTGAGCCTTCTCAGCGGTCAGGCCCAGGTCCTTCAGCGGCACACCCAGAATCATGGTGTTGGTGTCCATGATGTTGGTGTCGGTGTCGCCCCAGGCGTTGTTCAGCGGGTAGCGAGCCACCACGGTGGATGCGTTACCGGAGATGGACCAGACCTTCACCAGCGGGTAATCCAGACCCTTCTCGCGGGTCACCTCCAGAACGTAATCTGCGGCGGAGTCGTTATTCGTATCAATCTGCACCTGTACCTGACGGCCCCAGTGCATGCTATCCCAGGTGCCCCAGGTCGAAATACCGAAGAACAGAGAACCATCGTTCGGGTTCTTGCCGGCAGCCTTCAACGCCGGAGCATCCGAGGATGCACCCACATACTGCAGGTCAACAGACTGGTTCGACGGCAGCTTCAGCTGACCGGACGGAATACGGTCACTGACCGCACCCAGCTCAAACGCACCCAGCAGCGAACGGTAACCGCCCTGGTTCAGGGTCGTACCACGCAGAGTCACCGTGGACTCCTTATCGGCAATACCCTTGTAGTCAATACGGGACGCATCAACACGCATCTTCGAGACAGGCTTCGGCGCCACGTGAATCGACTGGCGGATCGCCTCGCGACCATTCTCAGAGAAAATCAGGCGACCAGAAGCGCTCGCAATGTACTGGCGCTTACCAGCAGCCAGAGTCTTACCGTTCGTCCAGTCCTGAGCAACCTGGTCGGCGCTCATCGCCGGGTCCATGGTCTTCTCCAGCTTGGACGGGTCAATACGCACGGTCACGGTCACGTTCTTACGCTCACCGGCACCCACGCTCACCTGCTGCGGGTAGGAGTACTCCACACCCGGGATGGTCGTGCTTGCCTCGTAGCTCAGGGTGTAGGTGTGAGCCTGCGAATCGGTGTTGTCCAGCACGATTTCACGCTGGACAGTCTGAATACCCGAATCGGGGGTGTACTCCAGCACGCCAAACGCGGTCGAAACACGCTCGGGGGTCTTCGCATCGTACGCGATAACCTTCGCGTCCACGGCGGCGCGAGCATTCACCATGCCCGTACCCACACGATCCACCGCGTACTGCGCACCCTGCTCATTCTTGATCGGGGTGGACGCGCCGTTCATCAGCGCAGCCTTAATCATCTGCGGGTTGTAATCTTGATGCGCCTGCATCACCAGAGCTGCAACACCGGCAACATGCGGGGTCGCCATGGAGGTACCGGTGAAGGAAACACCCTTATTACCCGTGCCCACAGCGGCAGACACAATCTCAGTACCCGGTGCCGCAAGGTCAGGCTTAATGAAGCCGTCAGAACCGTGCTGACCGCGAGCACTCGAGGAATTCAGGTCAAAAGCGTGCGAGTGGGTGCTACGACCCGAAGCCTTGTAATCCAGGTTCATCTCAACGGTCACCGGACCGGCAGCCAGGGCCTTCTCCAGGTCCTTCGTCGAAGAAGCAGTCAGACGCAGACCCGGAATGGTCGCATTACCGCCAATGCCGATGGTGTAGCGCTCAGCCTTACCGGCCATCACCACGCCAAGACCGCCGGCAGCCTGAACATTATCGAAACGCACCTTCGAACCGCACGGGAACGTCAAATCGTCCTGATCCCACTCGAAGTAAACCCACTTACCCTTCAAAGCCTTCGCCTCTTCAGCGGTGAAAGCCTCGCAAGCGTAACGGTTACGCTTCGGTGCGGCAACAACCTCGCCGCGCAGCTGATCAGCGGATGCCTTCGAATAATCGAAGTTCACCGAATAATCACCCTGCAACCACTCCAAACCAGTCTTCGTGGTTGCGCGGACACGGTCAATCGGCTGAGTGGAGCCGTAGGCGTTCGCCACCGACAGCGCCGCAGCCGCATTCGCCGGGCTACCCGAATCGGAGTAGGTGTCACCCACACCGTTGTAGTTGTTGGCGTTACCGGCAGCAGCCACAGTGAACACACCCTGGCGCGCCATCGTATTAATCATGTACGACTCAGGGTCGTCAGCCGGGGCGAACTCGCCACCGAGAGACAGGTTCACAATGTCGGCGCGGTCAGAGAAATCACCGTCACCATTCGGGTCCATCACGGTATCAAGCGCCTTCATCACAACACTCGAATTGCCGTAGCAACCGAACACGCGAATCGCCAGAAGCTGAGCCTCAGGAGCAGTACCGGGGCCAATGGACATGCCCTTCAGCTGCTCCTCCGTCAGGTTCTTGTAATCGCCACGGTAAGTCGTACCGTTCGCCGTCACACCATAACCGGCGGCAGTACCCGCCACGTGCGTGCCGTGACCGCCAGAACCGAAACCATCCGGGCGGCAATCCAGCGGGTTATTATCCGGCTGCGGAGTCGACTTCTCAGCCACCGACGCATTGTAGTCATCACCGACCAAGTCAATGCCGCCAATGAACTTATTACGATCAATCAGACCCGAATCAGCGGACGGAAGCTCCGTCATCGCCTTAGCCTTCAGGTACGAATCCACCGTACCGGGGCCACCAAAATCAGCGTGCGTATAGTCAACACCGGAGTCAACAACCGCAATCTTCACGCCCTTACCCGTGTACCCCGTATTCTCACGAGTCCACGTGGCAAGAGTCTTCGTATCAATCTCGCTACCGGAGTTCATACGCTCCTTCGCGATAATCGGCGAAATACGCTCCACATCCGGGCGCTCCGCCAACGCACGAATCTGCGCAGCATCACCAGTAATCGCCGCACCACGCATTGCATTATGCGTGGTGTACATCAGCTTAGAACCAGAAGCAGCCGCCACAGACTGAGCCTGCGACTGCACCTGAGCTGCAATAGCCTGCACCTGCGCCTGACGGTTCGCCGGCGCCTCCTTACGTGCCAGAACAGCCGCGGACTGGGTCTGCTCATACGCGCCCTTGCCCTTGAACTGCACATACACGGTGATTTGGCCTTCAGCCTTCTGTAGGCCCGGGCTGATACGCGAGGCAGCGTCACCGGATGCGCTCGCAGTGCTTCCTTCGACCTGCTGGGGGCTCTGAGCGTGAGCTGCAGAGAAAGTGGCGGGAACGCCGAGAGTAAGGGCAAGAGCCGCACTCAAACCGGTCGCACCGACAGCCTTCATTCTGCGGCGTGGCACATGAGGCGTTGTCATGGAATCCTCCTTCGGATTTTCTATTTTTCGATGGTGCTGTGTGCTCTGTGGTTGTGTATCGGTGATGTGCGGAGGCGGCCCCACCGGCAGACGACGAGTGAGTGCATCCGCCGGTGAAACCGCCACCAAAACTTGAGAGGTTCCGGGGTCTTCAGGCCCCGGACCCTGCCGGTTCCGGGTACCCCTCCCACCCCATGCAGGGGGCGGGAGGGGACCCGAACTGTTCGCTACCGGTTAGCTACCGTCTAGCGGCCGGCCTGGTTAGCAACCTTCTCGGTGTAGCGGTAGATGAACGCCGCCATCGCGTCGCGGGCAATGGGGGTCGCCGGGCGGTAGGTGCCGTCCGGCCAGCCGGTGCTGATGCCCTTCGAAGCCAGCCACGTGATTTCACGGTAGAACTGGTTATCGGTGGAAACATCGCTGAAGTGGCTGGTTGCGGGCAGGTCCACGTGCGGGGAACCCGCTACACGGTAGAAGAACGCAGCCATGGCGTCACGGTTCACCGGTGCGGAGGGGCGGAACGTGCCGTCCGAGTAGCCGGTGGTGATGCCCTGAGCCTTCATCCACTCAATCTCCTTGTAGAAGGGGTGCGTGGTGGGCACGTCCTTGAAGCTCGGGGTGGAGGGGGCAGTGAACTGCGGGGAACCCTGCATGCGGTAGAAGAACGCCGCCATTGCGCCACGTTCCACAGACTCCAGCGGGCGGTAGGTGCCGTCCGGGTAGCCGGTGGTGATGCGACGCTGAGCCAACCAAGAAATCTCAGTGTAGAACTGGTCGGTGTTCTTCACATCGCTAAAGCGGGACGGAGTGATGTACTCGGTCTGCTGCTCCTTGATGTTCAGCACCTCGGCGCGGTTGCCCTTGGCGCCGTTGGTGCCGGAGAGGTCGCCGGTGCCGTTGTGCAGGTGCAGCAGCAGCGCCTTGGCGGGTGCGCCGGATTCGCCGAGCGCGGGGATCGCGTCAGCGGAGCGGTGCGCCGTCAGGGTGGTGGTGGAGGCATCCGGGTGGAGGCCAGCCACGGCGGAGGAGTCGCCGCTGAACCACAGCTTGGGGCTGAAGGGACGGTACTTGATCCAGCCGGTTTCGCTGACGTTACCCCACTCGTACTGGGTGGTTGCGCTGACTCGGTACTGGATGTCCGGGTTGTTTGCACTGGTCAGGCCCAGATCCTTGAGGGGTGCACTCATGATGAGGGTGTTGGTGTCCATCATGTTGGTGTCCACATCACCCCAGGCGCCGTTGAGCGGGTAGTAGCCGAGCTCGACGAGGTTGCCGTTCTTGTAGCCGTAGAGGCGAACCAGCGGGTAGTCCAGACCCTTAGCGCGGTCGGTGACCAGCTTGTAGTCGGCGCGGTTGTTGCCGTCGGTGTCGATTTCTACGGTGAAGGTGTTCTCGTAGGAGACAACATCCCAGTTCGCCCAGGTGGAGATACCGAAGCGCAGGGTGCCGTCATCAGCGTTGCCGCCGGCTGCCTTCAGCGCGGGCGCATCCGAGGAAGCACCGACGTACTGCAGGTTTGCCTTAACGTTGCTGTTCAGCGACAGGGAGGTGGGAGCCACACGGTCCACGCTCGCACCGTACTCGAACGCGCCGAGCAGGGAGCGGTAGCCGCCCTGGTTGACCTCGGTGCCGCGCAGCGAGATCTGGGACTTGGTCCAGCCGGTGTCTGCCTTCTGAGCCTCGTCGCTGGAGGGCTTCTGGGTGAAGGTGACGGTGTCTTCGGCAGCGTGCATGGTGCTCACGGGCTTGGGTGCCACGTGAACGGGCAGGCGCAGTGCCTTGGTGCCGTCTTCGGTGAGGACGAGTCGGCCGGATGCGCTGGCAATGTACTGACGGTACTGTTCGGGAACGGTTTCGTTGCCGGTGTAGTAGTCAGTTGCGTTCTGGGTGGTGTCCATTGCCGCGTCGCGGGTCTTCTCCAGCTTGGACGGGTCGATGCGCACGGTGACTTCGAACTTCTTAGTTTCACCGGGTGCGAGAGTGACCGCGGAGGGGAAGGAGTATTCCACACCGGGAATATTAGTGCTTTCAGCGTAGGACAGGGCGTAGGTGTGTGCCACGGAGTCAGTGTTCTCGACCGTCACCTCGCGGGTGAGGGCCTGAACGCCAGCATCCGGTGCGTACTCAAGCACACCGAAGCTCAGGGACACGGTACCGCTCTTGTCAGCGTTGTAGACGAGGGACTTCGACTGCACGGCAGCGAGGGTGTCGACTCGTCCGGCACCCACACGGTCCACCGCGTATGCGGCACCGGATTCAGTGCGCACATCGTGGGTTGCGGTGTTCATGAGGGCGGACTTGACCTGTGCGGGGGTGTAGGTCGGGTGGCTCTGCATGACCAGGGCAGCGGAACCGGCAACGTAGGGTGCCGCCATGGAGGTGCCGCTGAAGGTCACGGAGTTGTTACCGGTCGCCACCGCCGCGGAGGTGATGTACGAGCCGGGTGCCGCAATGTCGGGCTTGGTGTAGCCGTAGCTGCCGTGGAAGCCGCGGGCACTCATGGGGTTCAGCTGATCCAGCTTATCGGTGTCCACGCGCAGGGAGGACTTCAGCTCGTTGCCGAGGCGCACGGTCAGGGGCTTACCTGCCGCTTCTGCTGCGGTGATCTGTGCACGCAGGTCCTTAGCGGCGGATGCTGCCAGGCGGAAACCGGGCAGGGTATCGTTACCGGCAATACCCAGGCCGGGTTCTTCGTCATTGCCTGCAAGCAGCACGCCCTTGGCGCCTGCCGCCTCCAGGTTGTCGAAGCGCACCTTGGAGCCGCAGGCGAGTTCACCGTCATCTTTAGCCCAGTCGATGAGCACCCACTTGCCCTTTACAGCTGCCGCTTCGTCGGTGCTGAGGGCGTTGCAGGCGTAGCGGTTGTTCTCGGAGATTGCGGTGAGTTCGCCGGTGAATTCCTTGCTACCTGCCTGTGCCCAGGGGTAGGAGACGCTGTAGTCGCCGCGTACCTTGCGGGTGGTGCCGGTGGCGGGGTCGGTCAGCTCTGCCGCATCCACAGCACGGGTGGAGCCGTAGGCGTTAGCTACGGTGATTGCGCTGGCTGCGGTGGCGGGGTGACCGGAGTTGGAGTAGGTGTCGCCGCGCAGGCTGTAGTCGTTGGCGTTACCTGCGGAGATCACGGAGAGCACGCCGGCGCGGGTGAGCGCGTCAACGGCGTAGGCTTCGGGGTCATCCTGCGGGGAGAATTCGCCGCCGAGGGACATGTTGACCACGTTCACGCGGTCGGAGAAGTCGCCGTCACCGTTGGGGTCGAGGGCACGGTCGAGCGCCTCGATAACGACGTTGGTGCTGCCACTGCAACCGAAGACGCGGAAGGCGTAGATTTCAGCGTCGGGTGCAACACCGGGGCCAATCTTCATGGTCTTGAGCTGCTCTGCGGTGAGCTTGCTGTAGTCGCCGGTGAAGGTGGTGCCGTCGGCGTTCACGCCGTAGCCTGCCGCGGTGCCCGCCACGTGGGTGCCGTGGCCGCCGGTGGTGCAGTCGAGCGGGTTGCCGTCGGGGGTTGCGGTGTTGCTGCCGTCGTAGGCGTCACCAACGAGGTCGTAGCCGCCAGCAACCTTGGTGCGGTTGATGAGCCCGGAGTCTGCGGAGGGCAGCTCGGTGAGTTTGGATGCCTTCTCGTAGTCTTCGAGCTTGCCGCTACCGCCGAAGTCGGTGTGGGTGTAGTCGATACCGGAGTCGATGACGGCGATCTTCACGCCCTTGCCGGTGTATCCGCCCGCGCCGGCGGGGTTGGTGGTGCCGGTCCAGGTGGCGAGAGAGCCTGCGTCAACGGCGGCGCCCGCGTTCTGGCGGTACTTGGGCAGGATGGGCGAGATCTTCTCCACATCGGGGCGGTTGGCGAGTGCCTTGATGGACTCGGCGTCACCGCGCACTGCCACGCCGCGTACTGCGTTGTGGGTGGTGTAGAGGACCTGCGCGCCGGACTGGCTGCTGACTTGCTGTGCCTGGCTCTGCACCTGGGAGGCGATTGCCTGCACCTGCGAGCTGCGGTTGACGGGTGCCTGCGTGCCAGCGAGTACGCCTGCGGGCTGGGTCTGTTCAAAGGCGCCCTTACCCTTGAAGCGGACGAAGGCGGTGACGGTGCCGCTGGCGTTCTTCATGCTTTCGCTGAGTACCTGCTTGACGGCGTCGGGGTCTTCTGCGGCGTGGGCGGTGGTGCCCAGGGCTGCGAGGGGGCTCAGCGCCATGCTGAGGGTGAGTAGCCCGCTGCCGATTCGGCGTCGATGCGACCGGCCGCGGGGGTTTGGGGAGGCGGTGTGTGTCACGGTGCTCCTTTGCTTGGCTCCCGGGGTGTTTCTGGGAGGCTTGTGGTGTTGTTCTGGTGGGTTCTAGTTGAACTTGAACACACTAGATGTGAACTAGGATACACCTCAAAATGGCTTGTGAAGCGTTTATTACTCCTAAATGCATCAAATTGTGGACATGTTCGACCCTTTTCTTTTTCATGCTTTTTATTTGCACTCGGGTTCAGGTTCTTTTCAGGTTCGGTTGTTACTGTAAAACCATCTATTGAACATCTATCAAAAATGTTGGGATATGGAGGGCTGAACCATGGTCAAACGACGCGTTTCTGGTGACGATTCTGTTCTGCTGATGTCGTCCCAGGTTGTTTACGGCCGTCCCGGCTCACTGTTGGAACGCATCCATAGGGGAGAGGTGCAGGGTACCCTCACCGAGTACAGCTCATCCGCCTGGCAGATTGGAGATGTGGTAGGCTACGCCCCCATGGAAAAGCCCCGCGAAACCTTCAATGCGAAGGGCTTCTTCACTGATTGGAGCGGCTTCACCTGGTACGTGCTGGGTCCACTGCTGCGGATGGTGTTCTGGTCATCTTTCTTTATCGTGCTGATGAGCCCGATACTTTTCAGCCTGGGTTTCAGGGGAGTGGGCGAGGAAATGGCGATGATACTTGTCATTTTTTTGATTCCGCTCTTTTATTTCCCTCCGCTGATTTTGCTTGTGGGCTTTGTCGGCCTCGTCGCAGAAATCTGGTTGCTGCTCCTCTGCGCAGGAAAGTTTCTGGATGCTGTTGGGGATGCTGTCGAATCGACGCGCCTGCTCGTTAGGCAGCACAAGATTCAGCAGGATTTTCAATTCCGGCTGGTGTACGAGTGTACCCCGACCACTGTTAGTTCACCCGCGGTATCACTGCGTCACACTGCTGAGGAGGAATCATGACTGCCGATAAGAAGCAACCCATCGACAATCAATCTGTTTCCCCTAGTCAGCGTGTTTTGAAGGTGGCGCCCCATGTGTATTACGGTCGCCCCAATCCGCAGCTGATGCGCATCCACGCGGATGATGTTCAGGGAACTCTCCCCAATGGAGAATCGCCGGAGGAACACGGCGGCGAGCTGGTTGGTTACTGCCCTCTGCCGGTTCCTAACCGCAAGCCCCACACTGGTAGACGCGTGGTGGAGGTGCTGGTGTACCTAGCGTTGGCTATCGCGGCGAATCCTTTCGTATATTTCTTGTTGCCTTCTTATAGCCTGAGCGAAGAAACTCTAGGTTCTCTATATCTGGCGGGCATAGGGTTTTCGGTGCTGAGCATCGGTATTCTTCCGCTGGTACTGCTCGTCTTCTCCCTGGGCGCTGTTATCAATTTTCTCGCTGTGATGGTGAATTCCATCTGGAGGCGTGGAGCTGAGGAGAGGTTCACGTTCCGGCTGGTGTATGACTGCGCCCCGCCCTCTAAAACAAACCAGGAGCGCTACGCTTCGCGGCATCGTAGTGGCATTACTCAGCCGGTGACGAGTTTTGGCGGTTCGTCTGATTCATCTCAGAAGGGGGAGGCGAAGCTTCTGTTCTTTGCCGTTTCCGTACTGAATCCTTATATTGCGGCGGGGATTCTCTCCATTACGGGCCTGTTCGGGGCGGGGCCACTCGTCGCAGCTCTCTTTATGATGGTGAATCAGGTGAGCGCAGGGCTCATGGGGATTCCCGGCATCATCTGGTTTGTGGCGTGGATTCTGAGCATCGTGCGGCTTAACGAAGCGGCCGAGGCTTAAGCAGACTAGCCACTGGCTCAAAGAACAGCTACGGGATTGAGCCCCCGCGCACCGAACACACAATGTAGACAACACAACAGACACTAACAAGCAGACAAGCATTGGAGGAGGTTACCGTGGCGGAGCATAGCGAAGCACCGAAAAACCCTCAGAACCCAACCGAGAAGAGCGATAGCGAGTATCAGCCGCTGTGGGATATGGAGCAGCCCGCACCCGAATACTCGGCTTTGCTTCTTCACGGAACGCCGGTTGCCGCGCCGACCGGGGAGATTCCCGAGCCGGTGAAGGAGGTCCTGGAAATACAGAAGGCTCGTTCTGCATCCGCGCCTGCTGACCCATCGATTCCTGCAGCACCTGATTCTGCGGTGCCCAACCCTGCAGCGCCCAATTCTGCGGCGTCTACTCTGGCGGTTTCGGCTCCTGCGCCTTCTGTGCAGGCTGCGTACTTTTTCCCTTCGGCGATGGGTCACCCGGTGCTGAACCGGCCGCTGTATGGCCGCCCGGGCCCCACGATGCGCCGCATGTCCCCCATGGGCACGGATGCTGGCGCATCTGCACACCGGCAGGTGCCGACCGCTTTTCCTGCCTGGATGGATGAGAAAGTAGTCGGTACTCCGCGACCTATCGGGTACATCCCTGCGGCACCGGTTGCGGGTAGGGTAAGCGGATCAGACCTGCGGAGGAAAGCATGGCCTGAGCTCATCGCCCTTTTCTTCATTGGTGTGGTGTTCAACCCCCTGACCTATATCTCCTTGGCTTCTGTCGCCGGGGGGTCTGAAGCTGGTGGGTATGTCTTCTACGTCTTCATGATGATTACCGTAGTGACTTTTGGTCTCCCCCTGGGATTATGGGTTAGTGCGCTGATTTATACGCTGTACCGGCTCGATCGGAAGCGCCAGGACTTGAAGCAGGAGGCCATGCCGCTTGGGCCGTTCTGGTTCTATCTGGTGTACGACCGTCTGCCCAAGAACGCTGAGGAGATGCAGGGGATCCTGGGCGCAACGTCTTCGATGTCCTCTGCGGCGGTTGCTCCTACCCCTGCGCCGCCGAACTCACATATGGGCGGCGCATCATGACCGGCGGAGCGCAGGCGCAGACCCCGCAATGGCGTATGGATTCCTTCACCGTTGATGCCGCCCTGCCTGTGGCGACGGAACCTGTCTACGGTATTCCCGACCCAAGTCTGCAGCCCATGCAACTACTGAGTGCGCTGTCGAAGGATGCCGGACCCACGCAGGTGGCTTCCGTGCGCTGGCAGAATCAGCCCGGCACCGCGACGGCTCTGTCTGAACCGGCTCTGTCAGCACCGGGGGAAGACACCGGCGAAGCTCGGGTTGTTGGCTACATCCCCGCAACCACACCCGAAGCCACCGTGGATTGGGCTAAGGCTCGTCTCGGGTACGCGTGGTGGCTGGTTTTGTGTGTGGCGTTGCAGGTGATTAACCCGTT
Organism: Rothia sp. HMSC069C04; assembly: GCF_001812895.1. Classification (NCBI taxonomy): domain Bacteria; kingdom Bacillati; phylum Actinomycetota; class Actinomycetes; order Micrococcales; family Micrococcaceae; genus Rothia; species Rothia sp. HMSC069C04. Next base: position 4,025 of record NZ_KV810704.1, on the reverse strand, counting down.
CCTTGTGCTGCCCCTTCTGTACGCGGTGGATGAGCAGTCTGCGTGGCAGGTTTTTGGCGCCTATTTCTTTGTCTGGCTGTATTCGTTGTTCACGGTGCCCTTTATCTGGCTTGGCTTGATGATTTATTCGCTGGTGAAGCTCTCGCAGAAGCGGCGGGAGGCGGTAGCGAGGGCAACGACGTACGGTGCGTTCTGGTACCACCCGGTGTACGACCGCACCCTGCAGGAGGGTGCCCACCCGGACGAAGCGGGGGAGCCCGAGGGAGTGTCAGTGCCGGCGGAGTAGCTTCCCGCAAATGCCCCCAGTAGACCCCTGGTAACGTTGAACCCCCGGCAGTGTTAACACGTGCGTGTTGGCGCTTGTCGGGGGCTTTTCTCAGCTTTTATCAGGCAGGTTTCAAGGGACTGCCCAGCGCACGCTGGTACGGTGGTGCCACTAGGAGTATGTCTGGTGAGCGAAGGAGACGACCATGGCAGACCGCCCCACTGAAAAGAAGGAAACTGCAAAGAAGGACGAGGCGTACCAGCCCCTCTGGGACACCGACCAGTCCGTCCCGGAATACATGACGCTACTCATGGGCGAGCAGACGCAGAAAAATGAAGACGCTGAGCTATATGAAGAATCCGACGACGAAGAGCTAGAACACCCCGACCCCGATTATGAATACGTCTACCCGGGTGCCCCCAAGCGCTACGACTCCGCGCGGAAAGACTCAGAAGACGAACCCGAAGACTCTCATGACACCGACAAAATCGACGAGCCGGAAGACACCTCAGAAGACACCCCGGAAGATACTCACGAATCTCGCAAGGACGACGAGGCGAACCACCCGGTAGCGCTCGCCTCCACTGAACAGGCTCAGCAAGAGCAGGCTCAGGCAACGCACGCCTACGGCGAGTACGTTCGGCTGGAACACCTCGGTCTGCAACCGGGCGCTATTCTGCCGGTCATCCCCGACCCGCTCTTCGGCACCCCCGACTCAAAACTCATCGAAATGCGCCTACTGGACCGCTCCCACGACGAGTCCGCACCCATGCAGGCGTGCGCTGCCCACCTGAACCCGGTCAAGAATGAGGAGAACCCCACCTCGCGGGCGGCAATGATCCAGCCGGTAGGCTACGTTCCCATCAATAATCCGTTTGCTGGCTCCAACATTGAAGAGATCGAGAGTCAGCGCACATTCTGGAAGACCGTGCTTATTGTCCTGCTGATACTGAACCCGTTTGTGCTGGTTCCTCTGGTGAGTATGTTCGATAGTAGTGCTGGCATGTCGATGCTGCTCTTCTTCATCACTATCGGCGTGGGATCGTTGTTTGTGGTGCCGATCCTATGGATTGTGGGTATTGTTCAGGCGGTGAAGCGTAAGAATCAGCTGAGGGAACTCCTCCAGAAAATAGAGACGGCACATGCCGAGTTCTGGTACTACCTCGTGTACAACCGCCTGCCGGACGGCTACACGGGCGTCAATGGCTTCACGAAGGAAGAAGAGGATTCTTTCTCGGTGTACGAGTTTCTGAAAAAGCAAGAACACGCAAAGCTACACGAGGCCGCCGCACAGCGCGAGGCTGCCGCACTACATAAGCCCGCCGCGCATCCTGCGCTCGCTGATGAAGAGAAACAGGACTAACCTCGGCCAGCCCACACCGTATAACGACCTGCCCCTCCACGTACATAACACCGCGTGGAGGGGCAGGGGCGTCTTTTTGTGTCATATTCGGGTTTCTTCGTCTGTTGTCCGGCGAGGGTTAATATTCCATTTACTTTGCCTTGATAGGGTGAAACCATCACGAGCGTTGCGACCAAGTAGAGCGAGGCGGGCACCCGCCGAAAACGGTGAGTTAGCCTGCCGCCGCGCCTCAATGATTAGCCGCACCTCAACGATTAGCTGTATCCACTCATCGATAGATTAGGAAAAGAACGATGTCCCAGAACCCGAACCCTGAACAGTACAACCAGTACTCCCAGCAGGCACCCTCCTACTCGCAGGCGCCGGGTCAGCAGCCCAACGGTTACGTAGTCTCCTCCAAGGACGACCAGAACATGGCGATGCTCGCGCACCTGGCTTCTGCAATTCTGTCTCTGCTGTCCTTCGCATCCGCAAGTATTCTCGCGCCGCTGGTCATGTGGTTCATCTATAAGGACAAGCCCGGTTACGGTTTCACTAAGGAAGCATCCCGCCGCGCGTTCAACTTCAACTTCTCCCTGTGGGTCATCAGCATGGCTTCCTGGCTGCTGATTATTCTGACCTTCGGCATCCTGGGCATCATCCTGTGGGTCGTCCCGATGGTTGTGGCTATCCTGATGGTTATCTTCCACAGCCTGGCTGCTATGGCCGCAAACCGCGGTGAGCAGTACACCTACCCGATGACCTTCATCGAGATCATCAAGTAGTCTTCATCAGCTCATACCGGTAGCGCCCCCGTCCGAATATCGGATGGGGGCGTTGCCGTGCCCGGTGAAGCTCACCGGCACCGTATCCGGCACGCCTACCGCCCCGTCACACGGGACTTAAAGGGGCGGGCACGGTATCATTAGAAGAGGTGTGCCTACCCGGATCATGAGGCGGTAGGTCGCCGCCGCGCCGTGAAATCCGGTGCGTATCTTCAAGGCTTTCAAGGAGCACAAAATGTCAGCTGTCGTGATTGTGGGCGCCCAGTGGGGCGATGAGGGTAAGGGTAAGGCAACCGACCTGCTCGGCCCCCGCGTAGACTACGTGGTCAAGCCCAACGGCGGTAACAACGCCGGTCACACCGTGGTGGTGAACGGCCAGAAGTTTGAGCTGAAGCTGCTGCCCGCGGGTATTCTGAGCGAGAATGCCGTCCCCGTGATTGGTAACGGCGTGGTTGTTAACCCCGAGGCTCTTTTCGCTGAGATTGACGGCCTTGAGGCCCGCGGCGCTGACACCTCCCGCCTGAAGATTTCCGCTAACGCACACCTGGTCGCACCCTACCACCAGACCATGGACAAGGTGACCGAGCGTTTCCTCGGCAAGCGCGCTATCGGCACCACCGGCCGCGGTATCGGCCCGACCTACATGGATAAGGTTGGCCGCCTCGGCATCCGTGTTCAGGACATCCTGGACGAGTCGATCCTGCGTCAGAAGGTTGAAGGCGCACTGCGTCAGAAGAACGAACTGCTGGTGAAGGTCTACAACCGCCGCCACGTTGAGGTTGACGAGATTGTCGAGTACTTCATGTCTTACGCCGAGCGTCTGAAGCCGATGATTGTGGACACCACCCAGCTGCTGAACAAGGCACTGGACGAGGGTAAGACCCTGCTGATGGAGGGCGGCCAGGCAACCTTCCTGGACGTTGACCACGGCACCTACCCGTTCGTGACCTCCTCCAACCCGACCTCCGGCGGCGCGTGCGTCGGTTCGGGGGTGGGCCCGACCCGCATCTCCCGTGTGATTGGTATTCAGAAGGCGTACACCACTCGCGTGGGTGCTGGCCCCTTCCCGACTGAGCTGTTCGATGAGATGGGCGAGTTCCTGCGCACCACCGGCGGCGAGTTCGGCGTGAACACTGGCCGCCCGCGTCGTTGCGGCTGGTACGACGCCGTGCTGGCGCGTCAGGCTGTGCGCATCAACGGTTTCACCGACCTGTTCATCACCAAGCTGGACGTGCTGACTGGCCTGGATAAGATCCCGGTCTGCGTGGCTTACGACGTTGACGGTGTGCGCCACGACGAGATGCCGATGACTCAGACCGAGTTCCACCACGCTAAGCCGATTTTCGAGTACTACGATGGCTGGACCGAGAACATTTCGGATGCGAAGAGCCTGGATGAGCTGCCCGAAAACGCCCGCAAGTACGTGCTGAAGCTGGAAGAGATTTCTGGCTGCCGTATTTCTGCAATTGGTGTGGGCCCGGACCGCGACCAGACCATCGTGGTCCGCGACCTCATCAACGAAGACTAAGCTAATAAGCTCAATACGTGAAAGCCCCCGGAGGGTGCCTTACTGAACTGCCTCCCGTTTCTTGGACAACGAAAATAAAGTCCAAGAAACAGGAGGCTTTTCATG